>NZ_JBFAZB010000001.1:31431-304819 GCF_040681575.1 Kitasatospora sp. NPDC051702 | reverse complement strand
GTTGCCGCCGCTCCTGTCTGCGCCTTACACCATCGGCGGCCGGCCGCGCACGCCGAACGTGCAGCCGGGAGGATAACCGAGGTTAGAGCCGCCCGCTCCCCGGACGCGCCGTCAGAGCCTGCGCAGCCGTTCCTCGTCACCGGTGCGCGGGCAGGTCAGGCAGGCGGTGGCGGCGGGCCCGACGGCGTAGTAGAGGCAGCAGCCGAGCCGGGTGCGGGTGTGGTGGCCGCGCCCGTCGGGGGTGTGCAGCCGGCGGAAGTCGGCGGCGCCGGGCAGCGGGAGGGTGCCGCCGGGCAGCAGCGCCCCGGCGGCCGCGACGGCGGCGTCCTCGTCGCCGAGCATCCGGCCGAGGTACCAGACGGCGGAGGCGAGATCGTCCGTCACCATGCCCCACAGGGCGCGGTCCCGGCGGCGGGTGGGGGCGGCGAAGGCCGCGAGCAGCGGTTCGAGGTGGCCGACGACGGCGGCCCGCAGCTCGGCGCGCAGCTCGTCGTCTCCGGGGAGCTCGACGTGGCCCCGCGGACGCAGGGCGAGGTCGCCGGTGGGGGCGTGCAGCCACACGTCGGAAGGGTCGATGACGGGGACCCGCCGGGAGAGGTGCCAGGGGCCGGCGATGAGCAGGCAGACCGACCAGGCGTAGTGGTGCAGCAGCCGGGACGCGGTGACGTGGGGCCGGGGGGCGCGGCCGTGTTCGGCGGCGATGCGCTCCTCCGCGCCGGCCAGCACGGCGGCCAGGGCCCGTTCGTCGTCGGCGATCCGGGTCGCGCCGTACCAGCCGTCGGCGGCCTCGGGCGCCGGTTCCGCGGCGTCGAGCAGACGCAGGCTCAGCACCGGGCAGAGGCCGAGCAGCCGCCGGTAGTCACCGAGCAGCGCGGACGGCGGTGCGACGGGCAGGGGTGGTCCCGGGATCATCTTCGCTCCCTAGATCGACTCCGCATGATCGAATAAGGTGAGGCTCACCTTACAATGTCGCGGATGGCATGCCATCTCGGGCCGCGCCCCCGTGCCGGTCCGCGGTCGAACGGGCGGTGGGCGGGAGTCCGAGATTGACGAACTTAGGCAAACCTAACCTAAGATGTCGACTCGTGTTGAGAACCGACCCGACGGCCGCCACGGCCCCGGCGACGCCCCGGTCCTCGGCGGTCCGGCGGCCCCTGCTGCTGATCGCCGGAGCGGGCGCGCTCGTGCTGTGCGCCGCGCTGAGCCTCGCGCTCGGCTCCCGATCCATCCCGCTGTCCACCGTCGTGGACGCGCTGACCGGAGCCGCCCACGGCGGCGACGCCGACGTCGTGACGGGCCTTCGGCTGCCCCGCACGGTGATCGGGCTGGCCGTCGGAGCCGCGCTCGGCGTCGCCGGGGCCGTCGCCCAGGGCGTCACCCGCAACCCGCTGGCCTCCCCCGTCACCCTCGGGATCAACGCCGGCGCCGGCCTCGCCGTCGTCGCCGCGATCTACGCGCTGGGCCTCGCCCGGCCCGTCCAGTACGTCTGGTTCGCCTTCGCCGGAGCCGCCGTCGCCGCCGTCGCCGCGTACGCGATGTCCCGCCGCGGCGGGGACCTCGACCCCGTCCGGCTCGCCCTCGGCGGCACCGTGCTCACCGTGGTGCTCACCTCCTGGACCTCCGCCCTGATGCTGGCCAGTCACCGCACCCTGGACGAGGCCCGGTTCTGGCTGGCCGGCTCGATCGCCGGGCGGCAGCTGGACACCCTCCTGCCGGTGCTGCCGTTCCTGGCCGTCGGCCTGCTGGGCGCCCTGGCCATCTCCCCCGCGCTCAACGCCCTCGCCCTCGGCGACGAGACCGCCCAGTCGCTGGGCGTGCCGGTCGCCCGGATCCGGCTCGCCGGCGGGCTCGCCGTCGTGCTGCTCGCCGGCAGCGCCGTCGCCGTCGCCGGACCGGTCGCCTTCATCGGCCTGGCCGCGCCGCACCTGGTCCGCCCGCTGCTCGGCAACGACCACCGCTGGCTGCTGCCCGGCTGTCTGATCACCGGTCCGCTGCTGCTGCTCACCGCCGACGTGCTCGGCCGGCTCGTGGTGCGCCCCTCCGAGATCGAGGTCGGCATCGTGACCGCCTTCCTCGGGGCCCCGCTGCTCGCGGTGCTCGCCCGGAAGGTGGCCCGGTGACCGCGCTCGCCCTGCCCGTCCGCACCCTCGCCCGGCGCCGGGCCCGCACCGCCGCCTGGTCGGCCCTGGCCGCCGTCCTGCTGGTCCTGCTCACCGGCGTCGCGCTGGGCACCGGACGGCTGAGCATCTCCGTCTGGGACGCGCTGCGCGCCCTCGTCGGACAGGGCGACCCCGGAAACGTGCTGGTGGTGCAGCAGTTCCGCGCACCGCGCGTGGTGTCGGCGCTCATCGCGGGCGCCGCACTGGCGATGGCCGGCTCCATGCTGCAGCGGCTCTTCCGCAACCCGCTCGCCTCCCCCGACACCATCGGCGTCACCGGCGGAGCCTCCTTCGGCGCCGTCCTGATGATCGCCACGGGCGCCTCCCAGCAGCTGATCCCGCTGGCCGCGCTCGGCGGCGGGCTGCTCGCGGCCCTGCTGCTCGGCGGCTTCGCCTGGAAGTCCCGGATGGCCGTCACCCGCCTGGTGCTGGTCGGCCTGGCCGTCCAGCAGGGCCTGGCCGCCGCCGTGAACCTGATGATCGTCCGGTTCCCGGCCGAACTGGCCTCCTCCGCGATGCAGTGGACCACCGGCTCGCTCTACGGCCGCAACTGGACCGAGGTGTGGATCGGCGGCACGGCCATCGCCCTCACCGCCGGCGCCGTGCTGCTCTGCCAGCGCCGGGTCGCCGTCCTCGACCTCGGCGACGACTCCGCCGGCGGGCTCGGCCTCGACCCCGGGCGCGACCGGCTCCTCCTGCTGCTGCTCGGCATCACCCTCGCCTCGCTGGCCGCCGCCCTCACCGGCCCGGTCGCCTTCGTCGCGCTCGCCGTGCCGCACCTCGTCCGGCTGCTCGCCGGTCCCCCCACCCTCGGCACCCTCGGGCTCACCGCGCTCACCGGCGCCGTCCTGCTGCTCGGCGCCGACCTCCTCGTGCTCCACGTGATCCCCGTCCACGGCCTGCCGGTCGGTGCCGTCACCGCCACCCTCGGCGCGCCCTGGCTCCTGGCGCTGATGATCCGCCAGGGCCGGCTCCCCGTGAGGAACAGCTGATGACCACGGCCCCCACCGTCGACCCCACCGCCAACCGGCTCGCCGCCCACGGCCTCCACCTGCGCTACGGCGACCGCACCGTCGTCGACGGACTCGACCTCGAACTGCCCGGCGGCGCCGTCACCGCGATCGTCGGACCGAACGCCTGCGGCAAGTCCACCCTGCTGCGCGGACTGGTCCGCCTGCTCGGCCCGGCCGCCGGCACCGTCACCCTGGACGGCTCCGACATCCACCGGATGCCCGCCCGGGCGCTCGCCAAGCGGATGGGCCTGCTTCCGCAGCAGCCGGTCACCCCCGAGGCGATCACCGTCGAGGCCCTCGTCCGACTGGGCCGCTACCCGCACCAGCGGATGCTCAGCCCGTGGTCCGCGGCCGACCAGGAGGCCGTCGAGGAGGCGCTGCGGCGCACCGGCACCGCCGAACTGCGCGACCAGCAGGTCGACCGGCTCTCCGGCGGGCAACGCCAGCGCGCCTGGATCGCGCTCGCGCTCGCCCAGGACACCGAGCTGCTGCTGCTCGACGAACCGACCACCTTCCTCGACCTCCGCCACCAGCTCGACGTCCTCGACCTGGTGGCCGACCTGCACGCCGAGGCCGGCCGCACCGTCGTCATGGTGCTGCACGACCTCGGACAGGCCGCCCGGTACGCCGACCACCTGGTGGTGCTCAAGGACGGCCGGCTGGCCGCCGCCGGCGCGCCCTCCGAGGTGCTCACCGCCGAGCTGGTCGAGGCCGTCTTCCAGGTGCCCTGCCGGGTGGTGCCCGACCCGGAGACCGGCACGCCGCTGGTCGTCCCCCGGGCCCGTGCCCGCGCCGGAGCCGCCGCCGGCTGACGGCCGCGCCCGGACACCCCTCCCCTCCCCCGCCCTTCCCCCCACTCCCTTCCTCCCGTCCCTCCCCCTCCCCGTCCCCCGTTCGACCGGATCCAAGGAACCCCCATGAACCGCCGACTGCCCGTCGCCGTCCTCGCCGCCGCCCTCTCCACCACGCTGCTCGCCGCCTGCGGCAGCGACGGCGGGACCAAGCAGGGCGGGGACACCGTCCAGGCCGGCGCCTCCGCGAGCGCCGGAGCCACCGCCGGCTTCCCGCGCACCGTCACCCACGCCGCCGGAACGGCCCAGATCAAGGCACAGCCCCAGCGCGTCGTGGTGCTCGACAGCGGCGAGCTGGACGACGTCACGCTGCTCGGCATCACGCCCGTCGGCGCGGTGTCGCCGCACATGAAGACCGAGGGCGGGTTCCCCTCCTACCTCAAGGACAAGATCAAGGACACCAAGGACGTCGGCCCGATGAACGAGCCGAACCTGGAGCTGATCGCCTCCCTCAAGCCCGACCTGATCCTCTCCTCCAAGGTCCGCCACGCCAAGGTCTACGACCAGCTGAACGCGATCGCCCCGACCGTGCTCGCCGAGACCACCGGCTTCCCGTGGAAGCAGAACCTCGCCCTCTACGCCCAGGCCCTCGGCAAGGAGGACCAGACGAAGAAGGCGCTCGCCGACTACGAGGCGCGCGCGGCCAAGCTCGGCGAGGCGATCAAGGCGAAGAACGGCGGCACCATGCCGACCGCCTCGGTGGTCCGCTTCGTCGCCGGGCCGACCCGCCTGTACGCCAAGTCCTCCTACAGCGGCGTCGTCCTCAAGGACGTCGGCCTCACCCGCCCGGCCCCCCAGGACGTCGACCAGAACATCCTCGAGGTCAGCGCCGAGCAGATCAACCAGGCCGACGCCGACCTGGTGTTCGTCACCACCGCCGACGACCCGTCCAAGACCAAGGAGAGCGAGGTCCAGCAGACCCCGGTCTGGAAGGGCCTGAACGCGGTCAAGAACGGCAAGGTCTTCAACGTCCCGGACGAGACCTGGATGTCCGGCATCGGCGTCCAGGCCGCCGACGCGATGCTCGTCGACATCGCCAAGGCCGCGGGCGTCGACGCCCCGAAGTAACCGCCGACCGCCGGCGGCGGGCGGGCGCGGGGCGCCCGGTCCGCCCGCCGCCACCGGCTCGCCACCACCCCGAGGACAACCCGAGGACCCCTCCCCATGCGGCTCTACCTGCTCGCCCTCAACCCCACCGACTCGGTCACCGACGGCTTCCTGCCCGCCGCCGACCGGCTCGGGCTCGACGTCACCGTCCTGACCGACCACGCCGGGCCCCACCTGAAGGCCTACGCCGACCTCCCGTTCATCGCACCCGAGGTGCTGGAGTGCGACGTCCGGGACTTCCGTGCGGTGATCAGCCTGCTCTCCCGGCACCACGCGCCCGACGCGGTGTTCAGCAACAGCGACCACCTGCAGACCCAGACCGCCCTGGCCGCCGAGTACTTCGGCCTGCCCGCGAAGGACTGGAAGGCCGCGCTGCGGGCCAAGGACAAGGGCCAGCTGCGCCGCCACCTCGCCCTGACCGGCCAGGACGCCGTCTGGTCCGCCGAGCTGGCCCCCGGACAGGACCCGGCCGAGCTGGACCCGCCGTTCCCGTGCGTGGTCAAACCGCGCGAGGGCGTGGCCAGCGAGGACGTCGTCCTGGTCGCCGACGCCGCCGAACTCGCGGCGCGCTGCCGAAAGATCCAGCACCGCCGGGCCGGCGCCACGCTCGTCGTCGAGGAGTTCCTGGAGGGGCCGCTGTGCACCCTGGAGACGCTCGGCGACGGCCGCCGCCGGCACGTCCTCGGCGGCTTCCGCACCCGTCTGTCGCCGCCGCCGGACTTCATCGAGGAGGTCCTCGAGTTCGTCCCCGCCCACCCCGCCGCGGTGGTCGGGCAGGTGCTCGCCCAGCTGGACGCGATCGGCGTCGGACTCGGCGCCTGCCACACCGAGTTCGTCGTCCAGCCGGACGGCCGCGCCCGGATCATCGAGGTCAACTACCGAGCCATCGGCGACCAGTGCGACCTGATGCTCGCCGAGATCCTCGGCGTCCCGCTCTTCGAGCACATCCTCTCCGTCCACCTCGGCCGCGAACTCCCCGCCGACCTCGGCGAGTCGTGCACCGCCACCCCGCGCCGGGCCCGCAACGAGGCGGTCCTCGCCGACCGCGCCGGCGTGCTCACCTCCGCCCCCGGACCGTACGACGAGGAACGCGACGGCGTCCGGCTCGCCTACCGCCCGCTGCGCCCGCTCGGCGAGCGGCACGAGCACTACCGCACCAACCGGGACTACCTGGGCGTCATCTGGGCCGTCGGCACCGACCAGGGCGCGGTGGACACCGCCGTCGCCCGCTTCCTCGCCGCCAACCGCTGGGAGGTCACCCCGTGACCGCCGACGAGCAGCTCACCCTGCGCGTGCTCTCCGCCCTGCTGCGCGAGGACGTCCTCGGCCTGCGCACCCGCTCCGCCGCGCAGGAGCGCGCCGACGGCCGCTGGCTCGTCCCGGCGGACGCCCCGCTCGCCCTGCCCGTCACCGCCGAGGGGTTCCAGAGCGAGTACGCCGCCCGGCTGCCGCTGCTGGAGCTCGACGGGCGGACGGTCACCGGTCTGGACACCGTCGTGGCGGCCCTCACCGCCCTGGCCGAGGCCGAGGACCGGCCCGGCTGGGCGGCCTTCGCCGAGGAGTGCCGGCAGACCCTCGCCACCATGGAGCTGCACGAACGGGCCCGCGACGAGGTGCACGCCCGGCTCACCGACCTGTACGGCGCGGACCCGGCCGACTGGACCGGCCCGGCCGCCGCCCTCGGCCACGACACCCTCGCCGCCTACCTCGACCACCCCGTCTACCCGACCGCGCGCGGCCGGGCCGGTCTCGACGAGGCACAACTGCGCTCCTACGCGCCCGAGTTCCACCCTGCCTTCGAACTGCGCTGGCTGGCCGCGCCGACGGACGCGCTCACCACCCACGGCGAACACCCGCTGCCGAGCTGGTGGCCCACCCCGGCCTGGCTCGGCCTGGCGGACGCGTGCCCGGGCGACGGCTGGACCACCCTGCCGGTCCACCCGCTCACCGTCGGGGCCGCACTGGAGGAGGCGCTGGCGGCCACCGGCCTGGCCGGCCGCGCGGTGCTCGCCGACCGGCCCTACCTGACCGTCGTGCCGACGCTCTCCATGCGCACCGTCGCCGTCGCCGACGACCCCTCCTGCCACCTCAAGCTCCCGCTCGCGACCGCCACCCTGGGCCGGCTCAACCGCCGCACCATCAAGCCGGGGACGCTGCTCGACGGCGCCGCCGGCCAGCGCCTGGTCGAGGCCGTGCTGGCCCGCGAGCCGCGGTTCGCCGACCGGATCCTGCACGCCGACGAGCAGAGCTGGGCGCACGCCGGGCACGAGCTGCTGGCCGTGCTGCTGCGGCGCTACCCGGCCGGGCTGGAGCGGGCCGTCACGGTCCCGCTGGCCGCCCTGCTGGCCCCCGCGCCCGGCGGGCGCCTGGTGCTCGACCACCTCGCCGACCGCTTCCACGGCGGCGACCCCCTCGCCCTCTACGACGCCCTGCTGGAGCTGCTGCTCGACTGGCAGGCCACCCTGTTCGGCTACGGCGTCGCCCTGGAGTCGCACCAGCAGAACACCTCGCTGGTGCTCGACGAGAACGGCCTGCGCCTGCTCTACAAGGACGACGACGGCCCGCGCGTGCACACCGCCCGGCTCACCGCGACGCTCGGCGAACTCGCCCCGGCCCGCGAGGAGTTCGACGACGCCAGGATCTTCGGCGAGGACGACCGGCCGCTCACCGACCTGTTCACCACCATCACCGGCCACCTGTGCACCGGCGCGCTCGCCTTCGGCCTCGCCGCGCACGGCCGCGCCGGACTCGACGAGTTGCTGGCCCTGCTGCGCAAGCGCCTGGCCGAGGCCGTCGACCGGATCGGACCGGCCGGCGCAGCGCTGCGCACCGACCTGCTGGAGGCCGAACGCCTGCCGGTCAAGGCCATGGTCACCGCCGGAACCCTGCTCAGCAAGCAGCGCTCCGGCGCCGCCGACGTCAACAAGCACTACACGACCGGCCCCAACTACCTGCTGGAGCAGGCGATACCGGGCAGGTCCCCGGCCGGGGACGCCCGATGAGCGTGGAAACCCTCCCGCAGCGGACCGGTGGCCGCACCACCGCGGCGGACGGGCTCGGCCGACGCCAGGTGCACGCCGTGGCGGCCTGCTACTTCGTCGCCTCCTTCGCCGCACTCGGCCTGCCGCCCTACCTCACCACCATCCTGCCGACCCTCGGCGACCCGCAGGCCCGCTGGGCCGGGGTGCTCTACGTCGTCCCGACGGTGTTCAGCGCGCTCGGCGCACCGCTGTGGGGCCGGCTGGCCGACCGCTTCGGCCGCAAGCGGCTGCTGCTGCGCGCGCAACTCGGGCTCACCGTCTCCTTCCTGCTGGCCGGGGCCGCCGACAGCCTGCCCGCGTTCACCGCCGCGCTGGTGCTGCAGGGGTTCCTCGGCGGCACCTTCGCCGCCACCAACGGCTACCTCGCCGCCGCCCTCGACGGCTCCAGGCTGTCCCGCGCGCTCACCCTGATGCAGGGCTCCGCCCGCGCCGCCCTGGTGGCCGCACCCATCCTGGTCGGCGCGCTGTCCCCCTGGATCGACCCGCACCGCCAGTACCTGGTGATGGCCGTCCTGCCGCTCGCCGCGGCCGTGTTCCTCGCCCTGCTGCCCGAGCCGGCCCGCCCGGCGACCGGCGCCGGCCCCGCGGAGCCCGCCGGGCCGGCGGCGAGCACACCGCTCCTGCCGCTCTACGCCTTCGAGTTCGCGTTCGTCTTCGCCACCGTCATCTCCTTCCCCTACCTCATCGCGCTCGCCGAACAGCGACTGCCGGGCGTCTCCGGCACCACCACCGGAGTACTGTTCGCCGTGCCGCACCTGTGCTACCTGGCGTTCGCCGCGCGCACCCACACCGCCTTCCACACCCGCCCGCACGCCGGCATCGCGCTCGGCTTCGGCCTCGTCGCGCTGGGCCTGGCCGGACACGCCGTCGCGTACTCGCTGCCCGTCTTCGTCGCGGTGCGGCTGCTGCTCGGGGCCGGACTGACCCTCGGCCTGGTGAGCCTGTCCGTGCTCGCCGCCGGGGCCGCCCGCGGCCGCCAGCCGGGCCGGATGTTCGGCACCCTCGAACTCGTCTCCAAGGGCGGCGCCGTGGCCGCCGGCGCGGTGGCCGCGCTGGCCAACGGCCGGTACGGCGCCGCCGCCCCCGTGGTGGCGGGCACCGCCGCCGCCCTCCTGGCCGCCGTCGCGGCCAGCTCACTCACCCTCCCGTCCCTCCGCCAGCGATGGAGCCGCCGATGACCGACGAGCCGATCACCCACGCCCCGGCCAGTCACCACCCGCTCGGCCACGCCCCGGCCAGTCACCACCCGCTCGGCCACGCCCCGGCCGGCCACCACCCGGCCGGCCACCGCCCGGTCAGTCACCACCCGCTCGACCGTGAACTCCCTTCCGCCGACCACGCGGTGGCCCACACCCTGCTCAACTGCCTGCTGCGCGAGGTCTCCGCGCCGGAGCACCAGACCGCCGCGGCCGACGGCCGCCTGCTGCTGCGCCTGCCCCGGCGCGGCGCCCTCCTCCGGGTCGCCCTGCGCCGCACCTCGCTGCTCGGAGCGCACCGCTTCACCGGCCCGGTCGAGATCGAACGGAACGGCGACTGGGAGGAGTTGGGCTGGCAGGAGCTGGCCGCGCACGTCCAGGGCGAACTGGAGCTGCGCACCGGGACGGTCAACGAGGAGTTCCTCGACCAGGTCGCCTCCAGCCACGAGGGCGTACGCCAGGGGCTGGAGAACCGTCCGGCCCCCGGCGCGGACCGCTACCTGGAGTCCGAGCAGGCCCTGTTGTTCGGCCACCGCTTCCACCCGGCGCCCAAGTCCCGCTCCGCCGCCCGCGGCGACTGGCGCCACTACGCGCCGGAGTCCCGCGCCGCGTTCCGGCTCCGCCACCTCGCCGTCCGTTCCGAACTGCTCGCCGGGCAGTCCCCGGACGAACGGTCGAACGCCCTGCTCGACGGGCTCGGCGACGTCCCGGAGGGCTACCGGCTGCTGCCGGCCCACCCCTGGCAGTACCGACTCGTCGGCGACCACCCGCTGCTGCGCGGGGCGCTGGCCCGGGGCGACGTGCTCGACCTCGGGCCGCGCGGCGAGGAGTTCGCCGCCACCGCCTCCGTCCGCACCCTGTACGGCGCGGACGCCTTCCTCAAGTTCAGCCTCAACGTCCGCATCACCAACTGCCTGCGCAAGAACGCCGCGTACGAGCTCACCGGCGCCGTCGCCCTGACCCGGCTGCTCGCCCCCGCGCTCGCCGACCTCGCCCGGCGCTTCCCCGACGCGGCGATGCTGCGCGAGCCCGCGTTCCGCACACTGGCCCTGCCCGGCGCCGACGGCCGACCCGACCAGGCGCTCTACGAGGGCTTCGGCCTGATCGTCCGCGAGGGCTTCGGCGGCCTGCTGCGCCCCGGGGTCACCCCGCTGCTGGCGGCCGCCGTCGCCGACGAACACCCCACCAGCTCGGCGCACGTCTCCCGGCTGCTGGGGGACGACCCGGACGGCGGGCGGGCCCTGGACTGGTGGCGCGCCTACCTGCGGCTGCTCCTCCCGCCGGTGCTCGCCGCCTACTTCGACCACGGCGTGGTCCTGGAACCGCACCTGCAGAACGTGCTCATCGGCGTCGACGCCGACGGGCACCCCGCCCAGGTCCTCTTCCGCGACCTGGAGGGCACCAAGCTGGTGCCCGAGCGCAACGCCGCCGTCCTCGCCGCCCTCCCGCCCGAGGTCGCCGGGCCGATGACCTACGACGCCGAGCGCGGCTGGGACCGGGTGGTCTACTGCCTGCTGGTCAACCACGTCGCCGAACTGCTCGCCGCCCTCGCGGACCGCCACCCCGGGCTGGAGGGCCCGCTGTGGCAGGCCGTCCGGGACACCCTGGAGGAGTACGCGGCAGCGCACGGCCGCCCGCCCCGGCTGCGGGCGCTGCTGGCCGGCGTCCCGCTGCCGGCCAAGGCCAACCTGCTGACCCGCTGGGAGCGCAAGGCCGACCGCGAGGCCGGCTACGTCCGCCTGCCCTCCCCGCTGGCCGGCTCGGTCCTCGCCGAGGCCGCCCGCATGCCCGTCCCGCTGTCCCTCGGGAGCGCCGTCCGATGACCGAGACCGTCCGCCGACACGCCGCCGCCCTCGCACCCGAGGAGCTGCCCGCCTACGTGTACGACCTGGCGGCGCTGCGCGCGCACGCCGCCGTCGTCCGGGCCGCGCTGCCCGACCGGGTCGAGCTGTACTACGCGGCCAAGGCCAACCCGGAGGCGCCCGTCCTGGCCGCGCTGCGCGACGCGGTGGACGGCTACGAGGTCTCCAGCGGCGGTGAACTCGCGCACGTGCGGGCCGCCGTCCCGGGAGCCCCGCTGGCCTTCGGCGGGCCCGGGAAGACGCCCGCCGAGATCGCCGCCGCGGTGGACGCCGGGGTGCACCGCTGGCACGTGGAGAGCGAGCAGGAGCTGCACCGGCTCGACGCCGTGCTCGCCGACCGGCCCGGCACCGTCGTCGACGTGCTGCTGCGCGTCAACCTGCCCGTCACCACGGGCGCGCTGGACGAGGTGGCGCTCGCGATGGGCGGCCGGCCCACGCCCTTCGGGCTGGACCCGGAACAGGCCGAGGAGTGCGTGCGGCTGCTCACCGCCGGCGCCGACGGCGATCGCCACGGCGATCGCCACGGCGACGGCGTCGGACGGCTCGGGCGGCGGCTGCGCCTGCGCGGCGTGCACGCCCACCTGGCCAGCGGGCTCGCCGCCGCCGAGCAACTGGCCGTCGCCGGGCAGATCGTGGCCTGGTCGACCGCGCTGGCCGAGCGGCACGGATTCCCGCTCACCGAGGTCAACATCGGCGGCGGAATGGCCGTGGACTACGACGACCCGACCGAACACTTCGACTGGAAGGCCTTCGGGGAGGGGCTGGACGAGCTGCTCGGCGACCGTCCCGGGCTGACCCTGCGCATCGAACCCGGCCGCGCACTGACCGCCCACTGCGGCTGGTACGCGACGGAGGTGCTGGACGTGAAGCAGAGCCACGGCGAGGACTTCGCCGTGGTCCGCGGCGGTACCCACCACCTGCGCACCCCCGCGACCCGGGGGCACTCGCAGCCCTTCGAGGTCCTCCCGGTGGAGGGCTGGCCGCACCCGTGGCCGCGCCCCGCCGTCACCACCGGCCGCGCCACCCTGGCCGGACAGCTCTGCACACCGAAGGACGTCCTCGCCCGGGCCGCGGACGGCGCCGACGGCCTGCGGGCGGCCGACCGCGTGCTGTTCGCCATGGCGGGGGCCTACGCCTGGAACATCTCGCACCACGAGTTCCTGATGCACCCTCGCCCGGGCTTCCACTACCTGGGCGGGTGAGGGCCGACGATTGACGGGTAACAGATGACAGGTGACAGATAACAGATTTCGAAAGTTGTCATCTGTTATCTGTCACCTGTTACCCGTCGGCTGTCAGACGTCAGCCGACGGCCGCCGCCTCTCCCCCTCCCGCCCCCCTGCCACCCCGGGGCCGCCGCAGGTCACGTCCGCGCACTCGTGGGACAGTGGAGGCAGCGAAGGGAGCGCGAAGGTGCTGATGGACAAGGTGGCGGAGATACTCGCCGAGGCGTCGGCCGAGGCGGTGGAGCCGCGCTTCCGGGCGCTGGCCGCCGGCGAGGTGATGGAGAAGGCACCCGGCGAGGTCGTGACGGTCGCGGACCGCGAGGCCGAAGCGATCATCGCCCGCCGCCTGCGCGAGCTGCTGCCGGTCCCCGTGGTCGGCGAGGAGGCCGTCGCCGCCGACCCGGCACTCGCGCGGGCCCTGCACGACGAGCCCGCCGCCTGGCTGGTCGACCCGGTCGACGGCACCGCCAACTTCGTCGCCGGCCGCCCCGACTACGCCGTCATGTGCTCCCTGGTCCGCTCCGGACGGACCGTCGCCTCCTGGATCTGGCAACCCGCCACCGCCACCGCCTACCGCGCCGAACTGGGCGCCGGGTCCTGGCGCGACGGCATCCGGCTGACCCGGCCGCCGGCGCCGCACGACGCCGCGAAGCTGCGCGGATCGGTCAAGAGCCGCTTCCTGGAACCGGACCGCCAGGAACGGCTGCGGGCCAACGCCGCGGCCTTCGGCGAGGTCTCGCCCGGCCGGCACGCCGCCGGGATCGAGTACCCCGACGTCGTCGAGGGCCGCTGCGACTTCATCCTCTACTGGCGCACCCTGCCCTGGGACCACGCCCCCGGCTCCCTGCTCGTCACCGAGGCCGGCGGCGTGTCCTCCCGGCTGGACGGCAACCCGTACCGCCCGGAGGCCCCCGGCGGCGAGGACGGCCTGCTGGTCGCGGCCGACCCGGAGACCTGGGAGCTCACCCGCGCCGTCCTGCTCCGGGACTGACGACCGGCGCGGGCGCGCGCTCCCGGGGCTGACGGCCGGCGCGGGCGCGCCCGTCACCAGGCCACGGGCCCGTCACCAGGCCACGGGCCCGTCACCACACGACGGACCCGTCACCACACCACGGGCAGCCGCTCCGGCATCCGCTTGATGAACCCCGGCCGCCAGGCCAGCTGGTCGGCCGGCAGGGCGAGCCGCAGGCCCGGCAGCCGCTCCACCAGCGCGGCGATCGCGATCTCGGCGTGCGTGCGGCCGAGCGCCGAGGCCGGGCAGAAGTGCCGGCCCGCGCCGAAGGCGAGGTGCGGGTTGTCCGTCCGGTCGAAGTCGATCCGCTCCGGGTCCGGGAAGACCGCCGGGTCGTAGTTGGCCCCCTCGACCAGCACCAGCACCAGCTCGCCGGCCCGCACCAGGACGTCGCCCACCTGCACGTCGGCCGTCGCCAGCCGCGGCAGCGCGTCGCCGATCGACAGGTTGACCCGCAGCAGTTCGTCCACCGCGCGCCCGATCAGTGCGGGCTCGCGCCGCAGCCGCTCGGCGAGTTCGGGCTGCTCGCAGAGGTAGACGACGGCGTTGAGCAGGAACGAGGAGGTGGACACGGCGCCCGCCCCGAACAGTGACAGCGCGACGGTGGCGAGCAGTTCGTCGCTCACCCGGTCGGAGACGTCCGGGGAGCGGCGCAGCTCGACGAACCGGCCGAGCAGGCCGTCGACCGGCGCCGGGTCGGCGTTGAGCCGCCCGAGCATGTAGCCGAGGTCCTTGTACCAGTTGGGCGCCGAACCCGCGAAGGGCACCGGGCTGGTGAGGAAGGCGACGTCGATGCCGGCCATCAGCCGCCGCCAGTCGTCCGACGGGATGCCGAGCAGCCGGCAGTGCAGGGCGGCGGAGTAGGGCTCGGTGAAGCCGTCGCGCAGTTCGCCGGGCGCGCCCTGGGCCAGCAGGTCGTCGATCAGCCGGTGGGCCTCGGCCTGGAGCCAGCCGTCGAGCTCCCGGTCGGCGCGCGGTGAGAGGGTCTTCATGACGGCGTTGCGCAGCCCGGAGCTGTTGATGTTGCCCATGTTGTTGACCACCTCGGGCGGGATGGTCAGCGCGTACTGGCGCGGCACACCGGGGTTGGCGGTGTCCTTGAGGCTGAACCGTTCGTCCTCGAGCACCTGCTTGGCGAGCGCGTAGCTGCTCACCAGCCAGGCCGGGTCGCCGGTGAGGGTGCGGATGCCGGCGATCGGGCGTTCCTCGCGCAGGCGGGTGGCCTCCTCGGGCAGGACGTCCCCCCTCCTGGGGAGCGGGAAGACGGTCGGGTCGGTCGTCAGCAGGTCGGTCACGGTGGTGGCTCCTCGGGCGGATCGGCGGCCGGGCGCGGGCGGCAAGCAGCACGGGCGGCAGGCGGAACGGCCGGCGGCGGTGGGGTGACAGCGGGCGGGCGGCGGCGATCGGGCCGGCGGCGGTCAGACGCTGGCGATCGGGCCGGCGGCGGTCAGGCGGCGCGGGCGGGCAGGGAGGGCAGCGGCGGTACGGACGGCACGGCGGCCGGGCGGACCACCGCGTAGGCCTGGCCGGGCGCCGCCCGCAGACCCTCGTCACGCCCGAACAGCACGTGGGTGAGCGGGAGCTGCAGGTGGTAGCAGCTGACCGAGGTGGTCACCCCGAGCAGCGCCGGGGTGTCCAGGAAGAACGGCAGCTCGGCCGTGATGTACCGGACGCCGGCCGCGAGTTGCGCCTCGCTGGGCGCCAGCCCCTCGTCCAGCCGGGCGGCCAGGAATCCGCGCGCCATGTTCTCGGCGGCGGTCCGGTACGCCGGATCGGTCTGCAGCGCCTCGACGGCCTGCCGGTGCAGGCGGCGGTAGTGGTCGTCGCCGGTGAACTCGGAGAGGGCGTGCACCCGGACGGGGCAGGGGCGGCCGGACTCCTCCACCCCGCGTTCGATCCGGCGGGCGGTGGCCTTGACCTCCTTGCCGGCGCGCCGCCGGGCGTGTTCCGGCGTGTAGCCGAAGGTCTCGAACTGGGTCGCCACGTGGAGGTCCGCGTAGACGATGTCGATGCGCTCGAAGAACCCGCTCCCCCACCCGACGAGTTCGGCGATCCGGCGGTGACTGAAATAGCTGTTCCCCGGGCTGACGCCGATGAGCAGGTGCTCCCCGCGCCGCCAGATCTCCCGGCAGCGGCGGGAGTACGGCAGTGCCTCGTAGCCGGCCGACACGTCGGCCGTCGGGCGTATCGGGATCTCGTCCGGGAGGGTTTCGCGCATGCCTTTGGCTCCGCTTCGCAGCATTGGTCACTGGACGGTGTTCACGTGGATTTACCGGGATTCACAGAAGTGCACGGCGGGTAGGCGGAGTTCACCCGGATGTCAGGTTCCGCTCATCGAGGATCACGGCTCGCACCTGGTCAGGCGGCCTACCCCGGGGTGCCGTGTGCGCAAGGTGGGGCTGCGACCACATGAAGTTACCGCCGCTGTTCGGGATCTCCGCAAGCCCTGCCCGGGGGTTGGCGAAATGTGATCACCGGGCGGCCGGAAACAGCCTGTACGCCCTCGCGAAGGTATGTCCACGGACGCATTCCGGGAGCGGTTGAATATCGCCCCGGCACCCTCTCACACCAGTGTCGCTTCCTCCAACATCGGCGCCGGAGAAGGTATTTGTTTTGGAATCGAAAGGAGAACGACGCCGTACGAACGGACCGGCTAGCCGGACCGGTCCCCCGAGGCCCGCCGGCCGGCCACCACCACCTCGCGCAGCAGTGCGCGCACCTCCCCCGGCGTGGTGTGCGGGTTGAGCAGGGTGAGCTTGAGCCGCACCCGGCCCGGCCCGCCGCCGGGCAGCTCGGTCCGCCCGACCACGGCCCGCCCGGAGCGCAGCAGCAGGCGCCGCAGCCTCCCGTTGACCTCGTCGAGGACCGCCTCGTCCGCCGACCCCGGCGGCCGGTAGCGGAACAGCAGGGCGGTCAGCACGGGTTCGGCGTGGAGTTCGAGCGACGGCTCGGCGCGGACCGCCTCGGCCGCGACCAGGGCCAGCTCGTGGCAGGCGTCCACGAGCCGGCCGAGCCCGTCGCGGCCGAGGGTGCGCAGGGTGACGGCGAGCTTGAAGGCGTCGGCCCGCCGGGTGGTGCGCAGCGAGCGGCCCAGCAGGCTGGGGTAGCCGGCCTGCTCGTCGTCGACGGGGTTGAGGTACTCCGCGCGGCGGGCGAGCGAGACGTAGGTCTCGGTGCGCCGGACCAGGAAGACGCCGGCGGCGGCGGGCTGCCAGCCGAGCTTGTGCCAGTCGAGGGAGACGGAGTCGGCGCGCTCGATGCCGTCGAGGAGCGGGGCGAGGCGGTCGGAGAGAAGGGCGCCGCCGCCGTACGCGGCGTCGACGTGCAGCCAGGCGCCGTAGCGGCCGGCGAGGTCGGCGGCGGCGTGCAGCGGGTCGATGCCGCCGGTGTCGGTGGTGCCGGCCGTCGCCACGACGGCGATCGGGGTGCGCCCGGACCAGCTGACCTCGGCCAGGACGCGCTCCAACTCCGCTGCCCCCATCCGCAGTTGGCGGTCGACCGGGACGGTGGCGACGGCTCGCTCGCCGAGGCCGAGCAGGGCCGCGGCGCGCTGGACGGAGAAGTGTGCGGTCTCGGAGGCCACGATGCACGGCCGGACGCCGTCCGGGATGCCGTCCAACTCGACGATGCCGTCGAGCTTCTGGTCACGCGCCAGCATCAGTCCCATCAGGTTGGACTCGGTGCCGCCGGAGGTGAGGACGCCCGCGGAGCGGGCCGGGTCGTAGCCGACCAGGGCCGCGAGCTCCGCGAGCAGGGCGGTCTCCATCGCGGTGGCGGCGGGGGCCTGGTCCCAGGAGTCCTGGGAGGGGTTGAGGGCGCTGACCGCGAGGTCGGCGGCGGCGGCCACCGCGAGCGGGGGGCAGTGCAGGTGGGCCGCACAGGCCGGGTCGGCGGGATCGGCGGCGCCGTAGGCGAGGAGTTCGGTGAGCCGGGCGAGGGCGTCGGGGCCGGAGGCGCCCGCCAGCGCGTCGGCGACCAGGGCGCCGATCTCGGCGGGGCTGCCCGCGGGCAGTGGACCGCCGCGCCGGGCGATGCCCTCGTCGAGCGCGTCGAGGACGGTGGCCAGCAGCGGCCCGAGCGCGCCGGGCCCGCCGGCGCCGCCGGCGAGGGCGTCCAACGGGGCCGGATCGTCCGGCAGTTCGGGCAGGTCGCCGGGGCTTCCGCCGCCGCCCGGCCCGGAGCCCCCACCCGGCGCCGAACCCGCGGCCCCACCGGAGCCCGCGCCTTCTCCGGGGCCGGGGCCAGGGCCAGGGCCAGAGCCGGGGCCAGAGCCGGGGCCGGAGTCAGCCCCGGAGCCCGAACCGGAGTCAGCCCCGGAACCGGAGCCCGCCCCGGGCCCGGCGGTCACTCGGCGCCCCGGACCTCGGCGGCCGACCCGGCCCCACGCCCCTGCCCGCTCCCGGCCGACCCGGCCGATCTGGCGGACCCGACTGAGACGGCCGACCCGGCGGACGCGGCCGACGCCGACGCGATGGCGTCGGCGAGCCGGTCGAGGACCGCGGCGGCCTGCTCGTCCGTGATGGTGAGCGGCGGGAGCAGCCGCAGCACCGCGTCGTGCCGGCCGCCGAGTTCCACGATCAGGCCGCGCTCCAGGCAGGCCTCCCGGACCCGGACGGCGAACGCCGGGTCGGCGGGGTGGGCTCCGCAGGCGTCCGGCGCTCCGCTCGGGTCGACGAGCTCGACGCCGATCATCAGGCCGCGCCCGCGCACGTCGCCGATCACCGGCAGTTCGCCGGCGAGGTCGCGCAGTCGGCCGGTCATCCGCTCGCCGACGAGGGCCGCACGCTCGGCCAGCCCGTGGGCGGCGACGTACCGCAGGGTGGCGGCGCCGGCGGCCATGGCGAGGGTGTTGCCGCGGAAGGTGCCGGTGTGCGCGCCGGGCCGCCAGCCGTCGTAGTCCTCGCGGTAGACGACGACGGCGAGCGGCAGGCTGCCGCCGATCGCCTTGGAGAGCACCATGGCGTCCGGGACGACGCCGCTGTGCTCGACGGCCCACATCGCGCCGGTGCGGCCGACGCCGGTCTGCACCTCGTCGACGATCAGCGGGATGCCGCGCTCGGCGGTGATCCGGCGCATCGCGCGCAGCCAGCCGTCGGGCGCCGGGACGACGCCGCCCTCGCCCTGGACGACCTCCAGAACCATCGCGGCAGGGGGCACGACCCCGCCCGAGGGGTCGTCCAGCAGCCGCTCGACGTAGGTCGCGGCGAGGTCGGCGCCCGCCTCGCCGCCGACGCCGAACGGGCAGCGGTAGCCGTACGGGTAGGGCAGCCGGACCACCTCGCCACCGCTCGGCAGCGGCTCCTTGACGGCGACGTTGCCGGTGAGCGCGAGGGCCCCCGCGGTCATGCCGTGGTAGCCGCCGGTGAAGGCGAGCGCGCCGGCGCGGCCGGTGGCGGTCTGCATCAGCTTGAGTGCCGCCTCGACGGCGTCCGTCCCCGCGGGCCCGCAGAAGTGGATCCGGGCGCGGGCGGCGAACTCGGCGGGCAGGCTCTCGAACAGCGCGGTGGTGAAGTCGTCCTTCTCGGCGGTGGCGAGGTCGAGCAGGTGCAGCGGGGCGCCGCTGTCGAGGGTGCGGCGGATCGCCTCCAGGACCACCGGGTGGTTGTGCCCCAGGGCCAGCGTCCCGGCACCGGAGAGGCAGTCCAGGTAGCGTCGCCCGTCGGCACCCTCGACGGTCATGCCGTTGGCGCGCACCGGGACGATGGGGAAGGACCGGGCGTACGTCCGGGCGGCGGACTCGCGCACGCGCTGACGGCGCAGGACGGCCTCACCCAAGGACGGGGACCGGCCCTGTGTCGCGGTGGTGGCCTGGGCCTGGGCGGGAACGGCGGCGAGCGACAAAGCGGACCCCCAGAGGAAGTTAGGTAAGCCTAACTTTATCGCCCCTGACCTGGAGGGATGCCCCCGGGTGCCCAGAACCACCCGAGTGGGTGAACTTCCCCCGGTCCTGCCAACGAGCGGCGCGCCGAAAGGTCACGCCCGCCCCTTCCAGCGGTAGCAGAGCTCCGGCCGGCCGACGTTGCCGTACTGCGGCTCCCGCACCGCCCGCCCGGTGTCGACCAGGTGCTCGAGGTAGCGGCGCGCGGTGATCCGGGAGACCCCGGCGGCGGCGCCCGCCGCGGCCGCGGACAGCCCCGTCGCCGCCTCGCGCAGCACCGAGGCGACGGCGTCCAGGGTGGGCGCGCTCAGCCCCTTCGGCAGGCTGTTCCGCTCCGGCGTGCGGAGCAGCGCGAACGCCTGGTCGACCTCGTCCTGCCCGGTCGCCTCGCCGGTGCGCCCGAGGCTGTCGCGGTACCGGGCGTAGCGCTCCAGGCGGTCGTGCAGGGCGGCCGCGCCGAACGGCTTCAGCAGGTACTGGACGACGCCCGCGGACACCGCCTGGCGGACCATCGCGAGGTCCCGGGCCGAGGTCACCGCGATGACGTCGGTGGTGTGGCCGGCGGCGCGCAGCGTCCGGCAGAGCTGGAGGCCGTGGCCGTCCGGCAGGTAGAGGTCGAGCAGCGTGAGGTCGACGGGCGTCCCGGCGCTCCGGGCGCGGTCCAGGAAGCGCAGCGCGTCGGCGCAGCTGTGGACGGTGCCGGCGGCGCGGAAGCCCGGTTCGCGCTCCACGTAGAGGGTGTGCGCGGCGGCGGCCACCGGGTCGTCCTCGACGACCAGCACGGAGATCCCCGGCGGGGGTGCGGTCGCGCTCACGGGGACGGCACCGCTTCCCGCTCCCGCCCGGCGCCCGGGCGGGCCGGACCGTCCTGCCGTCGCGCGCGGGCCGGCCCGGCGAGCGGCAGCCGGACGGTGAGCACCGCGCCGCGGTCCCGGCCGACCTCGACCGTGCCGCCGTTGCGCCGGGCGGCCTGGGCGACCAGCGCCAGCCCGAGGCCGTGACCGTGGCCGTCCTGCTTGGTGCTCCAGCCGCGGCGGAACACGTCCTCGACGGCGGACGGGTCGATCCCCGCACCGGTGTCGGCGACCCGCAGCAGCAGGTGCCCGTCCGCACCCGGCCCCGGGCCCGCATCCGCACCGTCCACTCCCACGCCGGCACCGTCCACTCCCGCGCCCGGGCCCGGTGCGGCACCGTCCGCAGCCGCACCGTCGATCCGTGCGGTGACGGTGACCTCCGGCGGCACCGGGCTCCGGGCCGCGCCGGCGATGGCGGCGTCCACGGCGTTGTCGATCAGGTTGCCGAGGACGGTGATCAGGTCCCGCGGGGAGAGCCCGGGCGGGATCACCCCGTCGTCGATCCGGCTGTCCCCGGTGAGGGTCAACTCGACGCCCCGCTCGGCCGCCTGGGCAGCCTTGCCGAGCAGCAGCGCGGCCAGCACCGGTTCGCCGACGGCCGCGACGACCCGGTCGGTGAGCTGCTGGGCGAGCGCGAGTTCGGCGGTGGCGAACTCCACCGCCTGTTCGTGGCGGCCGAGTTCGACCAGGGAGACGACGGCGTGCAGCCGGTTGGCGGCCTCGTGCGCCTGCGCCCCGAGCGCTTCGGTGAATCCACGGACGGAATCCAACTCGCCACTGAGGGACTGCAGTTCGGTGTGGTCGCGCAGGGTCACCACGCGGCCGAGGCCGGTGCCGATGGTGGAGGTGTTGAGCACCACCACCCGCTCGGCGGTCAGGTGCACCTCGTCCCGCACCGGTTCGTCCCCGAGGACGGCGTCGACGAGCGCCTGCGGCAGCCCCAGGTCCGCCACCGGCCGGCCGTCCACGGCTCCGGCCAGCCCGAGCAGGTCGCGGGCGGCGTCGTTGCAGAGCACCACCCGGTGCGCGCGGTCGAGCAGCACCAGCCCCTCGCGCACCGAGTGCAGGGTGGCCTGGTGGTACTCGTAGAGGTGGCTGAGCTCGGCCGGTCCCATGCCGTGGGTGTGCCTGCGCAGCCGGGAGTTGGCCAGATAGGTGCCGGCGCCGCCCAGCGCCAGCGCGGCGACCGCCACCCCGACCAGGGCGAGCAGCGGGCCGCTCAGCTGCGCGGAGATGGACTCCACCGTGAGGCCCGCGCTGACCAGCGCGATCACCCGGTGCCGGTCGTCCAGCACCGGGGTGACGACCCGGACGGACGGGCCGAGCGTGCCGGTGTAGGTCTCGCTGCGGGTCTGCCCCGCGAGCGCCCAGTCGATGTGGCCGAGGAAGCGCTTGCCGATCTGGTCGGGCAGCGGGTGGGTCCAGCGCACCCCGCCGGTGTCCATCACGGTGATGAAGGAGACCCCGGTGTCCACCCGGACCTGCTCGACGTAGGGCTGGAGCAGCGCGGTCGGGTCGGGCTGGGTGACGGCGGCGCGCACCGACGGCGCGTCGGCCACGGCGTGGGCGACGGCGGTGACCTGGCGGCGGGCCGCGTCCTCGGTGCGCCCGGCGGTGAACAGGTAGGCGAGCACCGCACCACCGGCCACCACGGCGGCGACGATGACCACCTGGACGACGAAGAGCTGACCGGCCAGGCTGCGCACCGGTCCGCGCGGGAGGCGGGGGCCGGGACGGGGCGGGAGGACTCGCCGCCGCGCGGGGGCGGGGGCGGTGCGCACGGACATGCCTGCCAGTGTGCACCACGCCCCGACGGCCGTCAGGGGGCCCGTCGCCCCCGTCCGCCGTGAACTCTATGAACGCAAACGTGACCTCCGTCACGGCCGGGCCCGATAGTCGGAGCGGCCCACCACCCGGGGCCGCCAGGACCGCAGGGCGAAGGAGCCGCAGATGTCGATCGATGCAGCCGCACCGGCGGGGGGATCCAGACGCCGGGACAGGACGCACTACCTCTACCTCGCCGTGATCGCCGCCGTGGTCGCGGGCGTGGTGGTCGGGCTCGCGGCCCCCGGTTTCGCCGTGGAGCTGAAGCCGGTCGGCACCGGCTTCGTCAATCTGATCAAGATGATGATCAGCCCGGTGATCTTCTGCACCATCGTGCTGGGCATCGGCTCGGTGACCAAGGCCGCCAAGGTCGGCAAGGTCGGCGGCCTCGCCCTCGGCTACTTCCTCGCCATGTCGACCGTCGCCCTGGCCATCGGCCTGGCCGTCGGCAACCTGCTGGAGCCCGGTGGCGGCCTGCACCTGACCGCCGCGCTCGCCAAGTCCGGCCACGCCCAGGCCGCCGCCGGCGGGGCCCAGTCGACCACCGACTTCCTGCTCGGCATGATCCCCACCACGATGTTCTCGGCGCTCACCGAGGGCAAGGTGCTGCAGACCCTGCTGGTCGCGCTGCTGGCCGGCTTCGCCCTGCAGGCCATGGGCCCGGTCGGCGCCCCCGTGCTGCGGGGGATCGAGCACCTGCAGCGCCTGGTCTTCCGGGTCATGTCGATGATCATGTGGGTGGCGCCGATCGGCGCCTTCGGGGCGATGGCCGCCGTCGTCGGGGCGACCGGGACCGCCGCCCTGAAGAGCCTCGCCGTCATCATGATCGGCTTCTACGCGACCTGCGTCCTGTTCGTCGTCGTGGTGCTGGGCACGCTGCTGCGCCTGGTCGCCGGGGTCAACGTGTTCGCGCTGCTGCGCTACCTCGGCCGTGAGTTCCTGCTGATCCTCTCCACCTCCTCCTCCGAGAGCGCGCTGCCCCGTCTGATCGCCAAGATGGAGCACCTGGGCGTGAGCCGCCCGGTCGTCGGCATCACCGTCCCGACCGGCTACAGCTTCAACCTCGACGGCACCGCGATCTACCTGACCATGGCGTCGATCTTCATCTCCGAGGCGATGGACAAGCCGATGTCGATCGGCGAGCAGCTCTCGCTGCTGGTCTTCATGGTGATCGCGAGCAAGGGCGCGGCCGGGGTCACCGGCGCCGGACTGGCCACCCTGGCGGGCGGACTGCAGTCCCACAAGCCCGCGCTGGTGGACGGCGTCGGCCTGATCGTCGGCATCGACCGCTTCATGTCCGAGGCCCGAGCCCTCACCAACTTCGCGGGCAACGCCGTCGCCACCGTGCTGATCGGCCAGTGGACCGGTGAACTCGACGCCGGGCGCGCCCGCCGGGTGCTCGCCGGCGAGCTGCCCTTCGACGAGCAGACCCTCGTCGACACGCACGGCGGGCCGGACACCGGGTCGCACGGCGCGCCGCACGGCACGCACGGCGCCCCGGCCGGGACGCCGGTGGCCACCCCGGCGGCGGCGGGAACCGACTCCCCGGAGACCGTCCCCGCCCAGAACGGCGCGGCCACGGCCGCCTGAGCGCTCCGCCGCTCCCCACACTCCCCCGGTCCGGCGCCACCACCTCCCCCGGAAAACGGCGCCGGACCGGGGGTCCCGCGATCACCGCGGGCCACTGGCCCGGACGGCGGCCCGCCCGCCGCCCGGGCCAGTGGCCTTCCGGGCCGGACCGTCCACCCTCCCGGGGCCGCCCGTGCTCCCCGAGCCGTCCGCACTTCCGAGCCGCCCCGCCGTCCCGAGCCGTCCGCCCTCCGGGCCGGACCTCCGGTGATCCCGCCCACGGCCTCGGTCAGAGGTCCTCCGAGCCGCTCACCGCCCAGGCCAGACCACAGGCCGGGTCCTCCAGCGCGACGTGCAGATGGCGCAGCCCCGCCGCCGGCTCCAGCCAGACGAAGCAGCGCATCCGGGCCACCAACGCGTCGACCTCCACCCGCTCCGGACCGTCCAGGCCGTCCACCCCCGCCATCGCGGCCAGGGCCCGCCACAGCGCCAGCCGGCCGTGCGCCGAACCGCGCTCCCGGCCCGCCGCGGCGGCCTGCACCAGTGCCGGATAGGCCAGCGCGAAGGGCAGGTAGCCGCCGGTGACCCTCGCCGTACGGGCCAGCTGGGCCGCCGCCTGCGGGGCCGGTCCGCGGACGCAGACCACCTCCGCCCAGTCCGCCAGCGCGGCCAGCGCCCGGGTGGCCCGCTGCCCGCCCAGGCGTACGCCCGGTGGCGGCAGCAGCACCTCGGCCAGCCCCTCCCGGCTGGCCGGCAGGGTCAGCAGGGCGCTGCGCGCGCCCCCGCACGGCAGGTACTCGCGCACCCGCGCACCCTCCTCCCACCCGGCGTTCTCCCACGGCTCCAGCCGCAGCGGCACGCCCTCCGGATCGGGCTCGGCCCCGTAGGAGAGGTCCTCGCCGAGCAGCACCCGGGTCTGGGCGACCAGGCGGCGCACCGGCGCCGGGCTCAGCAGCGGGGCCAGTCGCAGCCAGGAGTGCCGGGTCGCCAGCACCTCCCAGATCGGGCCGGCGTCGTGGTCGACGACCCCGGCGACGGTCCCCGGGCCGCCCTCCCGGTCGAACAGCCGGACGGCCAGCTCCGGCGGCGCCGAGTAGGCGATCAGGTGGCCGAGCGGCGCCGTCAGCGCCGCCGCGGACTCCTCCCCGGCCCGCTCCACGGCGGCCGCCCGGCCTTGCCGGTAGGCGGCCAACAGTTCGGGCCAGCGGCCGTCGTCGGCCAGGGCGCGCAGGCGGTGGTCCTCGTACGTGATCACGATTTTCAGCGTACGGGCCGGGGTCGCACATCAGCTGACATCCCGTCAGCTCGGTGCGTCGGGGGCCGCCCGCACCCCGGTCGCCGCTACCCGCGGCGCCGCTCCCGGGTGCACCCCCGGCCGCCGTCCCGGCCGCAGCCGCGCTCCCTCCCCGGATCCCGCGCGGGCACCTGGCCGGGCACCCGTCCGGACTCCCGCCCGCGACCGGCCCCCGACTCGCCCCTGCCCTCACCCTCGCCGCCCCGCTCGCGTTCCCGCTCGCGTTCGCGTTCGCGTTCGACGGCGGCGCGCAGCCGCCCGTGCGCACGGCGCCGGGTGACGGCAAGCGTGCTGCGGTGCAGGCCCAGCAGCTCGGCGGCCTCGTCGACGGTGTAGCCGTCGAGGTCCACCAGGGCCACCACCCGGGCCTGCTTGGCGGTCAGGCAGCCCAGCAGCCGGAGCACCTCCCAGCGCGCCTGGAGCTCCGCAACCCCGCCGACCGGCGAACCGGCCGCCGCCCCCTCGCACCGGAGCTCGACGACCTCGACGGGCCCCGGCAGCACCGCCCGCCGACGTTCGCGACGCCACTGGTCGCGCAGGATGTTCGCCATCGTGGTGAACACGTAGGCGTACGGCTGGGGGTGGTCGAGGAACCGCTCCGGCCGCCGCGCGATCCGCAGGTACGCGTCGTGCAGCACGTCCCCCGCCGTCGACGGGCTGCCGGTGAGCGACACGGCCGCCTGCTGGAGCCTGGGGAGCAGAGCGGTGAACACCCGGTCGAAATCGGCCGACCGGCGATCGGCCGGCCCCGGACCGAAATCCTTGCCACACCCACCGCTCCGCCGACCGCTGCAATCCGCCATGCCGCTCTCCCCGGAAATCGGCACCCCGAACGCCCCGGCGGGCCCGGTCGCGACCATCGGGGAATCCCTGTGACCCGCATCACATCATAGGTCGTCGTTTCACCGTCCGCAGTCATTCGTGTGCAATACGTCATCGACCGTCCGGGGCAGCGGAGTTGACGCTCGCCGCCGCCCCCGACGGCCGGAGACGCACACCCGATCGGAACCTTCGAGCGAGGAGAACCGCCATGCGAGGCTGCATCGCCAGGAAGACCGCCGTGTTCGGGACGGCCGCCGCGGCGGTCCTCGGGGTGCTCGGCACCACCGCCCCGCCCGCCACCGCCCTGACCGCCGGCACCCTGTCCGCCACCGCCGTGCCCACCGGCACCACGGCAACCACCGCGACCACCGCGACCACCGCGACCACCGCGGACCGGACCCTCACGACGGAGGCCCTCGCCACCTCGCCCGGGGTCACCGCCGCCTCCTACCGCTGCGTCATCACCGCGGACTACGGCTGGCGCTGGGAGGGCCGCTGCAACGTCTACTCGGGCCAGTTGCGCACCGTCACCTACTGCGCCGACGGCTCCCACACCACCGGCCTGTGGATCGGCGCGCGACCGCAGGCCTGGGACGTCTGGGGCAACTGCCCGGGCTCCAGCTGGACCAGGATCGTGTTCCAGACCCGGGGCTGAGGCCGCGGAGCCGGCCGGGGCCGGCTCCGCACCGGCCGGGTCCGGCCGTCAGCGCACGGGTGCGGCGTCGGCGAGCAGCCGGGCCGCGTGCACCCGGCCGGCGTGCTCGACCAGGCCGACCAGGACCTCCTTGCCCGAGGCCCGCAGCCGCGCGTCGCACAGGACCACCGGCGTGCCCGGGTCCAGGTCCAGCGCGCGGGCGACCTCGTCGGGGCCGTACTCGCGCGTCCCGGCGAAACGGTTCACCGCGACGACGAAGGGGATGCCGCGGAGCTCGAAGAAGTCCACCGCGGGGAAGCAGTCGGTCAGTCGGCGGGTGTCGGCGAGCACGACGGCACCAAGGGCTCCGCGCGCCAACTCGTCCCAGACGAACCAGAACCGGTCCTGCCCCGGGGTGCCGAACAGGTAGACGGACAGGCCCTGGCGGATGGTGATCCGTCCGAAGTCCATCGCCACCGTCGTGGTGGTCTTGCGCTCCACGCCGCCGAGGTCGTCCACCTCCCGGCCGGCCTCGGTCAGGCGCTCCTCGGTGCAGAGCGGGCGGATCTCGCTGACCGCTCCGACCAGCGTCGTCTTGCCCGCCCCGAAGCCGCCGGCCACCAGGATCTTGAGCGCGAGGGCACCGTCGTCGGGTCCGGACGGCCCGGACCGACCGGACCGCCCGGTCGGCTCTGCCGGTCCGGACCGCCCGGTCGGTCCGGAGCGCCGCAGCGGTACGGGCGGGTGGTCAGAGTGCGTGAAGTCCATGGACGACCTCCTGGAGGATGCGCTCGTCGGGGAGCAGGGCGGGCAGAACGGGGTGGCGTACCCGGATGAGTCCGGCCGCCTGCAGGTCGCCGAGCAGCACCCGCACGACGCCCGCCGGCAGGTCGAGCTCGGTGGCCAGCTCGGCCACGGACAGTGGCGTCCCCCGGCACAGGGCGAGGATCCTCGCCTGCTCGGGACCGACCTGCAGCGCGGGCGGATCCCCGAAGTCACCGGGGCCCGCGAGCTCCCCGAGGGCCAGCGGTTCGCTCACCACCAGGGCGATCAGGTCGAGGCGACGGCCGCCGGCGGCGGTCCGGCCGCCCGTCACGGTGTACGGACGGACCAGCGGGCCGGCGTCGCGGTCGAACCACCGGGCGTGGTGGGCGGCGGCGAGGGGGTTGCGGGGGTGGGGCCCCGGGGCCACCGCCCCGGCGCCGCAGTCCTGCGCGGGCGCCTGCTGTGGCGGTGGCTCCTGTGGTGTCGGCGGATGCGGCTGTGGTGCTGGTTCCTGCTGTGGCGCTGGTTCCTGCTGTGGCGACGGCGCCTGCTGCGGGGGCCGGTGGGGGCGGGCCACGGTGCTCACCGACCGCCCGTCGCGCACGGCGGCGTGGTCGCGGTGGGCCGGACCGCGCAGCGGAACGCGGGGGCGCGCCGGACCGGCTCGTCGAGGAGCCGCCTGTAGACCGCCGCAGGGTGGTCGGTACCGGTCACGACCGGTCCCCTTCGGGTCTGGACAGGCGCAGCGGGCGGCCGCCACCGGGATCGCCGACGTCTCCGGGGTCCGAGCCGGGGCCGGTATCGGGGCCGGTATCGGAGGCAGAGTCCGGGCCGGAGTCGGGGTCAGCGTCCGAAACCGAGCGCCCGGCCGTACCCGAACTCCCGAACGAGCCCGTGCCGCGCGTCCATCCGGCCCGGAACGCGGACATCGCGGCGCCCTGCGCCTCCGGGCTCCGCTCCCCGGACGTCGACCCGGCCGTGGTACGGCCACCGCGCGCGGCCGCACCGGACGGGGCCTCGCGCAGCTGCGGGGCGAGGCTCGCCTGTCGGACGCGGCGCGGCAACTCCTCGTCCCCGTAGCCCCCGTCGTCCCCGTCGTCCCTGCGGCCCCCGTCGTCCACTCGTCGGGCCTGCTGTCCACCCGGCCACGGCCCGAGGACCGCGCCACTCCGCCCGGTCACCGGCCGCGGAGGACCGGGCTGCGGGCCGGGCTGCGGGCCAGACCGCGGACCAGGCTGCGGGCCGGGCTGCGGGCCGGGCTGCGGGCCGGAGGCGAGACCGGGCTCCCCGCCCGCAGCCGGTCCGCCCGCCCGGGCAGCGGAGGCCCGGGCGGGGGTGCGGCGCGCCGGCCCGGGGTCGCCGCCCCGGGAGCCGAACGGCAGCAGCGCCCCACCCTCCGGCGACGGCCCACCCGCCGCCGGAAGCTCGTCCCCGGCCGGGGACAGCGGCCGGCCGCCCGGCTCCCCCTCCGGCAGGCCGTCCAGCAGCCCGTCGTCCAGGGTGAAGGCCGCGCCCGGACGCGCCCTGACCGGCCGGTCCGTGTGCGCGCGCCCCTCGTCCACCGGAACGACGTCCAACTCCGGTACCGGCTCGGACTCCTGGACCTGCCGCCCGCCCTCCGCGCCATCGGCCAGCAGCACGGCGGGCAACAGGACGACGGCGGTGGTACCGCCGTAGGCGGAGGTCACCAGCGAGACCCGGACGCCGTGCCGCCGGGCGAGCCGGCTGACCACGAACAGGCCGAGCCGATCGCTGTCGAAGAGGTCGCTCTGCTCCACGGCCGCGAGCCGCCGGTTGGCCGCGGCGAGGGCCGCCCGGCCCATGCCCAGGCCGCGGTCCTCGATCTCCAACGCGTAGCCGTTGCCGACCAGTTCGCCCCGGACGTGGACCCGGGTGCGTGGCGGCGAGAACCCGGTGGCGTTCTCCACCAGCTCGGCCACCAGGTGGGTGAGGTCGGCGACGGCCGCACCGCTGACGGCGGCGGGCGGCAGCGAGTGCAGCTGGATCCGGGCGTACTCCTCGACCTCCGACACGGCTGCGCGCACCACGTCCAGCAGCGGGACGGGTCGGCGCCAGGCCCGGCCGGGGGCGGCCCCGGAGAGGATGATCAGGCCCTCGGCGTGCCGGCGCATCCGGGTGGTGAGGTGGTCCAGCCGGAACAGGTCGGCGAGCTCGGACGGGTCCTCGGTGCGGCGCTCCATCGCGTCCAGCAGGGTGAGTTGGCGGTGCACCAGGACCTGGCTGCGCCGCGCCAGGTTGACGAACACCCCGGACACTCCGGAGAGCACCTCGGCCCGCTCCACCGCCGCGGTGACGGCCGCCCGCCGGACCGTCCCGAGCGCCCGGTGCACCTGGCCGATCTCGTCTCCGCCGCCCGCCGGCTCCGGCACCTCGGCCTCGACGTCGACCGGTTCCCCGGCCCGCAGCCGCCGCATCGTGGCCGGGAGTCTGCGGCCCGCCAGGTCGAGAGCCGAGTCGCGCAGACCGATCAGCTCGGTGACCAGGCTCCGCCCGATCCGCACCGAGATCACCAGCGAGGCGATCAGCCCGAGCAGACCGAGCAGCACGGCCGCCCCGGCCGGGGTGAACAGGCCCGAGGTGTAGGGATCCTGTCCCTCGGCGGCGATCCGGCCCGCCCGGTCCTCGACGGTGCGCAGGTCACGGGTGAGGTTGCCGGCGGCCAGGGCCCAGCGGTCGGGCGCCACCGCGGCGAGCGCCGCCTTCGGGTCGCCGGCCGCACGGACCCGTTCCTCGTAGTCGGCCAGATCCCGCTGGTCCTGGCCTCCGGTGACGGCGAGCAGTGCCGCCCGGCCCACGGCGCCCGGACCGGTCCCCGCCGGGTCGGCGCCGGGCAGATCGGCCCCGGGGAGGTCGGCGACGAGGGCCTGCTCGAACTGCCGCCGGGCGGAGGCCACGCCGGAGAACTCGCGCAGCTGGTCCGCGGTGAGCGCTCCGGAGAGCTGGGCGGCGCGCAGCAACGCGTCCTCCCGGGAGAGGAGTTCACGGGAGCGGGCGAGCTCCGGCAGCACGCGGGCGACGGCGCCGGCCCGCCGCTCCGGCGCCGGGGTGAGCGCGCCGGCGACGGCCAGTGCCCGGTCCACCGCGGCGCCGTACACCGCGTACACCTCGGACCAGTCGGCGCTTCTGGCCGACACCCGGTCACGCAGCCCGGGCAGCGCACCGAGGGCGGCGCCGAGGGCGTCCAGCCTGGTCGCGGCGTCCGTACCGAGGCCTTGCGCGTCGGCCCGGTTGTAGCCGGAACCGGGGCGGGCCGTGCCGGCACCGGCCGTGACGGGACGGCCCGAATCGGCGCGACCCTGTTCTTGGTGACGCTGATCGGGGCGACCCTGATCGGGGAAGAGCGGGGCGACCGCCCGGTCGGTGGCGGCCACGGCCTCCTGCAGGGCGCCCGCCCGGTCGGCGCCGGGCGCGGCCAACAGCTGCCCCGCGGCAGCCCGTTCGGCCTGCAGACCGGCCACGGTGGCGGCGACCGGCGTGAGCAGGGTGCGCTGGGTGTCGCGCCGACGGAGCAGCTGCCAGACGTCCTCGGCGGTCGTGACGGTGGCGAACCCCCACAGGGCGAGGACGGAGACCACCGGGACCATCAGCAGGGCGATGATCCGGGCGCGCACGGTCCTGGGCCGCAGGTCGCGCAGCACACGCGGGCCGCGCGGGCCGCGCACCCGGCAACCGGGCCGCCCGGAGCCGGGACGCGGCGGGCGGGCGGGGGCGCCGCGGTCTTCAGGCATGGGTGGAGCGCCTTTCGGGCGGGGAGGGGGCGACGGAGGGGGAGGGCCGGCGGCGGGGACCGGTGCGATCGGGGCCGGCGGGGGCTCCGGAACGGACGGGCGACGGCGGGTGGGTGTCAGGCCGCGCGTTCGTGCGGCTCGCGGGTCCCGTGGCGTCCGGCCCCCGGGTGCCCGGCGCCGGGGCCGGGGCCGGGGCCGGGGTGGGGCCCGGGACCGGGGTGGGGCCCGGGACCGGGGTGCTCGGCGGCGACGCGGAACTCCTCGATCGTCAGCTCACCCTCGTCGTGGCCGCCGGCCCGGTCCTGGGCGGGCGGCGACAGCGCGACGAAGGCCGAGGCGAGGAAGAGGAAGGAGCCGAGCCCGACGGCGAGCGGGAGGACGAACTCCATCGGGCTCGCTCCGCCCAGGCCGGTCCGGGCCGGATCGAGCCGGGCGTGCACGGCGGCCATGGCGGTGTAGTGCATGCAGGTGACGGCGAGGCCCATGGCCAGTGAGGCGGCGGCCGCCGCGTACACGTTGCGGATGGTGACGGCGGCCCAGAGGGCGGCGGTGGCCGCGCCGATCGCGATGAGCACCGAGATCGCGACCGTGCCGGCGTCGTACCGCAGGCCGCCGTGCATCCGGACCGCCGCCATGCCGAGGTAGTGCATCGCGGAGACGCCGATGCCGGTGGTGAAGCCCCCGGCCAGCAGGGCCGGGCCGCGGTGACCGCCGCAGCAGACCACCACCAGGCCCAGACCGGTGACCAGGACGGCGACGGCGAGGCTGAGCACGGTCAGCGGCACGTCGTAGCGCAGCTCGGTGCCGTCGACGGCGAATCCGAACATGGCGACGAAGTGCATGGTCCAGATGCCCGAGCCGATCGCGGTGGCGGCGACGAGCAGCCAGTTCCGGCGGGCGGCGCCGCTCGCGGCGAGTGCGCGCAGGGTGCATCGCAGGCCGAGGGCGGCGCCGGCGCAGGCCATCAGGTACGAGAGGGCGGGCGTCAGCCAGCCGAAGCCGAGATGGTTGAGGGTGCCCACGGGACCTCCGGTCGACCGGTCGAACCCGGGGGCGGTTCGCGGTGCGCCCGGGCAACCCGGACCGGGCGGACTCCAGGCGGCCGGCGGCGGATCGGCGGGGTCACGTGGACCGCCGGCCCGTCATATGCCAGCCGCACGTGCGCTTCCGGTCTGGGTTGCGTGGGACGCTATCGAGGGGCCGGAATCAGCCACCCGAAGATGTGAAAAGCTGCCCGCAGAGCGCGGTCGCCGTGTTCGAATGGAGAGGTCGTGTGCCTGGAAGGCCGACGACCACACCCGTCCGGGCGTCGGCCCGGGGCTCCGGCGGCGGTCTGCGGCGCCGGACGACGAACAAGTGACAGGTGACAGATAACAGATGACAGCGAACAGATAACAGATTTCAAACTCTGTCAGCTGTCCACTGTCATCTGTTCGCCGTCACCCGCCCGCCGATCCCGCTCCGACGCCCCGGCGCGTCACTCGTACTCCGTGCCGCCCTTACGGGTCAGGTAGGCGTCGCTGACCACCTTGGCGATCGCGCGTCCGCCCACCGCCATGCTCCAACGCTCGGTCACCGGCCGGACCACCACGCCCTCGCGCAGGTGGAGTTCCCGTCCGGAGACGGTCTCCCTGCCCTGGGCCAGCCCCAGCACGACCTCGGGATCGAACGGACCGCGCCACAGCTCGGGCACCAACGGCAGCTCGCCTTCGAGGAGTTCGGCGGCGGAGTACCACTCCATCCGCCCGTCCACCACGGCCGACACGTCGAACGCGGCGTACCCGGGCAGCTCGGCGCGCCCGGAGGCCCCGTACGTCAGGTCCTGGACCCCCGTACCGAAGACCTCGCCGAAGACGCCCACCCGCTCGGCGCCGAGCCGTTCGGCCAGGCGGGCCGCCACCGCGGGGATGCCGTGCGCGCGCACCGCCCGCCAGTACAGGTTGCGCTCGTCCTCGACCAGCGAGAGCCCCTGCGCGCCGATGCCCTTGGACGACACCCGCACCTCTCCGGTGGCCGCGGTGTACGTCACCAGGCAGCAGCTGCCGTGCAGCTTCTCGGTGAGCACGACCGGCTCGCCGGGCTCGAAGATGTCGGGGTAGCGCTTGAGGTTCTCGATGTCCACCCAGGGCAGCAGGTCCGGCGCGCTGAGCACGTCGCCGCTCATCGACGTCGGCACCGGCGGCTGCCACTTGACGATCCCGAGGAGTTCGGCGAAGTCCTCGCCGCGCTCGGCGGCGGCCGCCAGGTCGGTGTCGGCGAGGACTCCGGGCCGGCAGACGATGCCCTGGGAGAGTTCACCGCGCAGCCGAACCGCCCGCACCCGGTCGGCCCGGCTGCCGGCCAGCTTGCCGGTCAGGCCCAGCTCGCCGATCAACTGCTCCGGGAGCACGGCCTGTTCGGGGATGTAGACGGCGTAGTCGCCGGTCCGGTAGCTGCCCTTGGCGACCACCGCCCGGTAGAGACCGACCTGCGCGAGCTCCAGGGCATCGGCGTTCGGGTGCTCCAGGATGACCAGTTTCTCGGCGGTGACGCGCAAGGTGGACATGGGCGGACTCCTCCCCCTCTTCGGTTCCGGCCGTTCGCCGGCCGGCGGTGTGTGGTGTGCGTGGTGCGCAATACGGGATACGGGATGCGGGATACGGGATACGGGATACGGGCGGGATACGGCGCATGTGTGGCGTGTGTGGCGCACACGGGTTGCGACCCGCGGCCCCGCCCCGACCGCTCGCACCACTCTGTCCGCTCGGCCGATCCCGCGCGACGCAATTTTCCGGCCGACACCCCCGCCCGCCTGCCCGTCGTCCACCCCCTCGGCCCTGCCGACTCCGCCCGCGGACGCGCCGCGACCCCGGCACGGTCCGTGCACGTTTGAGCCTTCCCACAGCCGGGAACAGGCCCTCGCCGCACCCTGCCTGTGCAAAGCGACAGAGGATTTATCGCTCGCATTTGCGGCACTATGATCGCCGTAATGGCCGCAGCTGCGGCCTGGTCCCCGCGCCCCTTCCGGCGCGAACCCTGGAGGGGCAGCACCGATGGACACCCGTACGACCAACACCCGCAGACTCGCCGTCGCCGCCGCCGCGGCCCTCGCTCTCAGCCTCGGGGCCACCGCGTGCGGCAGCGACGGCGGCAAGGCCTCCGACGCGGCGTCCTCCTCCGCGGCCCCGGCCGCCGCGACGGGCGCGGCGGCGACCACCGGCGCCGGCGTGCCGAAGGCGACCGGCGCCATCACCGTCTTCGCCGCCGCCTCGCTGAAGGAGACCTTCACCGACCTCGGCAAGAAGTTCGAGGCCGCGAACCCGGGCGCCAAGGTCACCTTCAACTTCGGCGGCAGCTCCGCCCTCGCCACCAGCATCAACTCGGGCGCCCCGGCGGACGTGTTCGCGGCCGCGAGCCCGGCCACCATGAAGACCGTCACCGACGCGGGCGGCGCGAGCGGCGACCCGAAGACCTTCGTGCGCAACACCCTCACCATCGCCGTGCCCAAGGGCAACCCCAAGCACGTCGCGGGTCTGAACGACCTCACCGGCTCCGGGGTGAAGGTCGCGCTGTGCGCGAAGGAGGTGCCGTGCGGCGCCGCGGCCCTGACCGCGCTCAAGGCCGCCAACGTCAGCCTCACCCCGGTCACCCTCGAACAGGACGTCAAGGGTGCGCTCACCAAGGTCGAACTCGGCGAGGTCGACGCCTCGCTGGTGTACAAGACCGACGTGAAGGCCGATGCTGCGAAGATCGACGGCGTGGACTTCCCCGAGGCCGACAAGGCCGTGAACGACTACCCGATCGCCGCGCTGGCCAAGGCACCGAACAAGGACGGCGCCGCCGCCTTCGTCGCGTACGTCCAGTCGTCCGAGGCCAAGCAGGTGCTCACCACGGCGGGCTTCCAGGCACCGTGAGCGACCGCACCACCGCCGGTGGCCCCGACGACTCCCCCGGCCACACCCCCGGTGCCGGCAGCGGTGCCGGCACCGGCCCGGACGGCGGGCCCGGCGGCGGCCCCGGCGCGGCCGCAGCGGTGAAGGCCGTGCCGCGCCGGAGCCGGCGGCGGGCGAACCGGGTCCCGGTCGCCCTGCTGCTCCCGGCGCTGCTCGGGCTCGCGTTCCTGGTCCTCCCGTTGATCGGGCTGCTCATCCGGGCGCCGTGGAGCAGTCTGTCGGACCAGCTGACCAGCGCCGCCGTCTGGGACGCACTGCGCCTGTCGCTGGTCAGCGCGACGGCGGCCACGGCCGTCTCGCTGGTCCTCGGCGTCCCGCTGGCCTGGCTGCTCGCCCGCACCGAGCTGCCGGGCCGGCGGGTGGTCCGGGCCCTGGTCACCCTGCCGCTGGTGCTGCCACCGGTGGTCGGCGGTGTGGCGCTGCTGCTGGTCCTCGGGCGGCGCGGCATCGTCGGCTCCTGGCTGGACTCGACCTTCGGCATCACGTTGCCGTTCACCACCACCGGCGTGGTGATCGCCGAGGCGTTCGTGGCGATGCCGTTCCTCGTGATCAGCGTCGAGGGCGCGCTGCGGGCCGCCGACCCCCGCTACGAGGAGGCCGCGGCGACCCTGGGCGCCTCCCGGCTGACGGCGTTCCGCCGGGTCACACTGCCGCTGATCGCCCCGGGGATCGCCGCCGGGGCCGTCCTGGCATGGGCCAGGGCGCTCGGCGAGTTCGGGGCGACGATCACCTTCGCGGGCAACTTCCCGGGCCGGACCCAGACCATGCCGCTGGCCGTGTACCTCGCCATGGAGTCCGATCCGGAGGCGGCCATCGCCCTGTCCCTGGTCCTGCTGGTGGTGTCCATCGCGGTCCTGGTCGGCCTGCGCGAGCGCTGGATGCCCACGCCGTGAGGGCCCCCGCAGCGGCCGCGCGGGCGGCCACCCGGCCGGCCTCCCGGGCGCCTCACCACCGCACGGCGAGGCACCACTGCACGGCACCTCACCACCGGACGGCGCCTCACCGGCCGCCGGGCCACCGAACACCGGGCCACCCGCCGTCGAGCCACCTGACACCGGGCCGCCGAAGGCCGAACCTCCGCCCACCGAGCCCCTGGACGCCGCCCCGATGAGCACCGCCCCCGCCCTCGACGCCCGGCTCCGGGTGGACCGCGCCGCGTTCACGCTCGACCTCGCGCTCACCGCCGCCCCCGGCGAGGTGGTCGCGCTGCTCGGCCCGAACGGCGCCGGCAAGTCCACCGCCCTGCGCGCGCTCGCCGGGCTGCTCCCCCTGACCGGCGGCCACCTGCGCCTGGACGGAGTACTGCTCGAGGACCCCGGCCGGCGGGTGTGCACCCCGGCCGAGGAACGGCCCGTCGGCGTGGTGTTCCAGGACTACCTGCTCTTCCCGCACCTCAGCGCGCTCGACAACGTCGCCTTCGGCCCGCGCTGCCAGGGCCGGCCCAAGCGCGCCGCCCGGGCCGAGGCGTCCGTCTGGCTCGACCGGATGGGCCTGGCCGAGCACGCCTCCGCCCGGCCAGGCCGCCTCTCCGGCGGTCAGGCCCAACGGGTGGCGCTGGCACGGGCGTTGGCCGTACGCCCCCGACTGCTCCTGCTGGACGAACCGCTGGCCGCCCTGGACGCCCGCACCCGGCTCGACGTGCGCTCCCAACTCAGGCGACACCTGGCCGAGTTCGAGGCGGTAGCGGTGCTGGTCACGCACGACCCGCTGGACGCGATGGTGCTGGCCGACCGGCTGGTGGTGATCGAGGACGGCCACGAGGTGCAGTCCGGCAGCCCGGCCGAGGTCGCCCGCCGGCCGCGCACCGACTACATCGCCCGCCTGGTCGGACTCAACCTGTATCAGGGCACGGCGAAGGACCACCAGGTGACACTGCCGACGGGCACGGTGCTGACCACCACCGAGGACCTGTCCGGCCCGGCCTTCGTGGCCTTCCCGCCGTCCGCCGTGACCCTCCACCGGGAGCGGCCCGAGTCCAGCGCGCGCAACGTGTGGAAGCTCCAGGTCACCAGCCTGGACCTGCACGGCGACCAGGTGCGCGCCGACCTCGAGGGCGAACTGCCGATGGCCGCCGACCTCACCCCGGCGGCCGTCGCGGAGCTGGACCTGGCTCCCGGGTCCGCGGTCTGGGCCTCGGTCAAGGCCGCCCAGACCCACGGCTACCCGGCCTGACCGGTCCTGCCACGCCCCCACCTCCTCGTCCGCCCCTGCGCGCAGGTGCCGTCAGTCCGACTCCGACGGCTCCACGAACCCCGATTCGTACGCCGCGATCACCGCCTGGGTGCGGTCCCGCGCCCCGAGCTTCGCCAGCACACTGCTGACGTGCGTCTTCACCGTCTGCACTCCGAGGAACAGCCGTTCGGCGATCTCACCGTTGCTGAGTCCGCGCGCGACGAGCCGCAGCACCTGCGCCTCGCGCTCGGTGAGCGCCGCCCCGGCCATCGCGGCGCGCGCGGCCGGGTTGCCCTGACCGGCCGCGAGACGGCGGATCGCGGCCGGGAACAGCAACGACTCGCCCGCCGCCACCAGCCGCACCGCGTGCGCGATCTCGGCCGGTCGGGAACGCTTGAGCAGGAAGCCGTCGGCGCCGGCCCGCAGCGCCTGGTAGACGTAGTCGTCGTTCTCGAAGGTGGTCACGACCAGGATCTTCGGCGGCCGCTCCCCCGGGGCGCCGGGGCGTACGAGCTCACGGGTCGCCGCCAGGCCGTCCAGGACCGGCATCCGGACGTCCATCAGCACGACGTCCGGGCGCAGCGCCCGGGCCAGCGCCACCGCCTCCGCGCCGTCGGCGGCCTCGCCGACCACCCGCAGGTCCCCCTGCGCCTCCAGGACGGCCCGCAGGCCGGCCCGGACCAGTTCCTCGTCGTCGGCGAGCAGGATGTCGATCGTCGCCGCGGTCACCTTCGCCCGGCCGTCCCCCACAAGATCGTTCGTCACGAGCCCAAGCGTAGGGGGAGCCGGACGGCGAGCACCCACTCCCCGGCCCCGTCCGGGGACGCTCCCGCACCGGCCTCCCCGCCGAGCAGCGCGGCGCGTTCCCGGATGCCGCGCAGACCCTTGCCGCCCCGGCGGCCCGCGCCGCCCGCGGGCCGCACCGCACCGGCGCCGGCCACCGCCGTGCGGTTGGCGCAGCGCAGCTCCAACTGTCCGTCGCGGACGGCGATCCGCACGCTGACCGGCTGGCCCGGTGCGTACTTGAGCGCGTTGGTGACACCCTCCTGGACGATCCGGTACGACTCCCGCGAGAGCACCCTGGGCAATTCCCCCGCCGACACCTCGATCCGGGCCTCGACCGGGCTGCCGGCCGCGCGGGCGGTGTCGAAGAGCGCGGGCAGCTGCTCCACGCCGGGCCGCTCGGTCACGGTGGCGGGCGAGTCGGCGTCCGGGCTCTCCCGCAGCAGGACGAGGGTGCGTTCGAGGTCCTCCATGGCCCGGCGGCCGGTCTCCTCGATGACCTCCAGCGCCTTGGCGGTGAACTCCCGGTCCCCGACCTCGCGCGCCGCGCCGGCCTGAAGGACCGTCACCGTCAGCGCGTGGCCGATGGAGTCGTGCAGCTCGCGGGCCAACCGGTTGCGCTCCAGCAGCCGTTCGGCCCGCAGCTCCGCGTCGGCCAGCCGTTCGGCCGGAGACGGCCCCAGCAGCCGCACCGCCATGGCGAGTTGGAGCCGACCGGCGGCGACGACCAGCCAGCCGTAGCCGAACAAGGCCGGCGGCACGAGCGGGAGGTAGCGCAGGGAGTCGGCGCCGGACAGCAGGTCGAATCCGCCGGTGAGTCCGAAGATCGTCGCGAACCCGACCAGGGAGCCGAGCGCGACCCGCCCGATCAACCACCCTGCGGTGCGCCGGCGGTCGGCCCAGGTGCGGGAGGGCTCGGCGGAGATGTCCCGCTCCCGGTCGGGCACCAGCAACAGCCGGGCCTGGACGCCCTCCGCGAGCCGTGCGGCGGGCACCAGGGCGACGAGCACGAGCAGGGCCGCGTCCACGCAGACGCTCGCCACGACGATCTCGCCGAGACCCTTGTGGTACGTCCCCGGATAGACCATCAGGAGGACGCCCGCGAAGATCCATCCGACCATCAGGTGCAGCAGACGCGCGTACGTGGCGCCGGCGAGAAGTGGCGCGAGGATCCTGGGCATCCCGACATCCTGCCAGGTCAGCGCCTCACCGGCGCTCCCCCACCGGTGCAGGACGGTCTCCCTCCCGGGAGGGAGACCGGTCCCCGCCCGGGCGGGATCCGCCGGCGGCCCCGCTCCGGTCGAATGGGACCAACCGGAGCACGCGGCCACCGGACCACCGGGCCGCAGGAGGACCGGAGCACGGGACCACCGTGCCGCAGGAGGACCGGAGCACGGGACCACCGTGCCGCAGGAGGACCGGAGCACGGGACCACCGGAGCACGACCCACCGGAAACCCGGAGCACCACGGGCGACCAGGCCGCCGAGACGGTGACGGCAGGGGCGCCGGACCGACGAGAGAGGAGCACGGCCGTGATCGACATCCAGGGCCTCACCAAGGAGTACGGCGGCCGACGCGTCGTCGACGAGCTGTCCTTCGAGGTCCGGCCCGGGCTGGTGACCGGGTTCCTCGGCCCGAACGGCGCCGGCAAGAGCACCACCATGCGCCTGGTCCTCGGCCTCGACCGCCCGACCGCCGGACGCGCCCTCGTCGACGGCCGCCCGTACACCGAACTCTCCGACCCGCTGCGCCGGGTCGGCGCGCTGCTGGACGCCCACGCCCTGCACGGCGGCCGCACGGCCCGCGGCCACCTGCGCTGGCTCGCCGCGAGCAACGGCCTGCCGCAGCGCCGGGTGGACGAGGTGCTCGCCCAGGTCGGCCTGGCCGAGGCCGCCGGGCGGCGGATCCGGACCTTCTCGCTGGGCATGCGCCAGCGCCTCGGCGTGGGCGCCGCCCTGCTCGGCGACCCGCCGGTACTGCTGCTGGACGAACCGGTCAACGGCCTCGACCCGGAAGGCATCCGGTGGATCCGCACCCTGCTGCGCCGACTGGCCGCCGAGGGCCGTGCCGTGCTGGTCTCGTCCCACCTGATGACCGAGATGGCGCTCACCGCGGACCACCTGGTGGTGATCGGCCGCGGCCGGCTGCTGGCGGACGCCGCCACCCGCGACTTCCTCGACCGTCACGGCCGCACCCGGATCCGGGTCCGAGCCGTCGACCCGGACAAGCTGGCCGCCCTGCTCGGCGGCGAACTGCTCGGCGGTGAACTGCTCAAGGACCAACTGGTCAGGGACCAACTGCCCGACGGTGAGATGCCTTACGGCCGATCGCCGGGTGCCCGGGACATCGGGGGCGCCCCCACCGCGACCCAGGTCGACGGCGGCGCCTGGGAGGTGACCGGCCTCGAGCCCGAGCGGATCGCCGCCCTCGCCGCCGCGCACGGCGTCGTGCTGTACGAGATCACGACCCGACAGGACTCCCTGGAGGAGGCCTTCATGAGGATGACGGCCGACAGTCTCGAGTACCGCGCGGAGGCCGCCGCATGAACGCCCTCAACGCCCTCACCGCCGAGCGGATCAAGTTCACCACCCTCCGCTCGCTCTGGCTCACCCCGCTACTCGCCCTCGGCCTGACCGCCGGCGTCACCACGGCGGTCGGCGCGGCCCTCGGCGACAGGGACCACAACCTCACCGACGACCCCGGTACTGGAGTCCACTACGGGCTCAACTTCGGCCAGGCCGCGCTGACCTGCTTCGCCGTCCTGCTGATCGGCCAGGAGTTCAACACCCGCATGATCGACGCCTCGCTCACCGCCGTGCCCCGGCGCGGCCTGCTGTACGGAGCGAAGCTCACGCTCGGCGCCCTCGTGGGCCTCGCCGTCGGTGCGCCCGGCACGGCGGGCGCCTTCGCCGGGTACGCAACCACCGTGCCCGGCGCCTGGGACGGCCCCGGCTTCGCCCGCTCCGCCACCGCCGGTGTGCTGTACCCGGTGCTGCTCGTGGTGTTCTGCCTCGGGACGACGGCATTGCTCGGCGACCTCACCGCCGCCATGGGCCTGTTGGTACCGGTGGTCTTCCTGCTCTCGCCCCTGCTCGGCGGCGTTCCCGGGGTGCGCCGGGTGGCCCAGTTCCTGCCGGACCGGGCGGGCCAGTACGCCCTGCGCTACGCCGACGATCCACGGGTGGCGTACGGCCACTGGACCGGGCTGCTGATCATGGCCCTGTGGGCCGGCGGGGCCGCCTACGGCGGACTGCTCGCCCTGCGACGCACCGGGTGACTCCCGCGGCCAAGGTGCCCCGGCCACCCCACGATCGCCGGGTGGATCCGCACCTCCCGGCGGACCACAAACCGCCAACCGACCACGAACGAAGTGGAGACGAGGGATTGAGCCCCATCCACGCACTGCGCGCCGAACGGATCAAGTTCACCACCCTGCCCTCGCAGTGGGCGGCCCCGCTGGTGGCCCTGGCCCTGACCGTCGGGATCACCACGGCCGTCAACGCCGCCTACGGCACGAAGGACCACACACCGGGCGAGGATCCCGCCGGCGGGATCTACTACGGGTTGCTCTTCGGCCACGTGGCCGTGGCCTGCACCGGGATCCTGCTGATCGGGCAGGAGTTCAACACCCGCATGATCGGCACCTCGCTCGCCGCCGTACCCCTGCGCAGGCGGTTGTACGGAGCGAAGCTCGCGCTCGGGGCCGCGGTGGGACTGCTGCTCGGCCTGCTCTCGACGGCGGGCTCGTTCCTCGTCGTCGGCGCCACCGTCGGCCTGGACCTCTCCACCCCCGGCCTGGCCCGCAGCTTCCTCGCCGGAGTGCTCTACCACCCGCTGCTGGTGCTGCTCTGCCTCGGACTGACGGCGATGCTGGGCAACTTCAGCGCCGCGCTCGGTGTGCTGACGCCGATGCTGTTCCTCGGTACCACCTGGCTCGCGGCCATCCCCGGCGTCCGCGAGGCCGGGCAGTTCCTGCCCGACCGCGCCGGGCTGTACGCGACCCGCACCCAGGCCGAGGCCGGTGTCCACTACGGGCACTGGACGGGGCTGCTGATCATGGCCCTCTGGACGGCCGCCGCGACCTACGGCGGCCTGCGAGCCCTCCGGCGGTTCGAGGCCGGCTGATCCGCTCGCCCGCCGGCGCCGGACGAGGGCGAGCGCCGGCGGGACGAAACAGATGACAGCGAACAGATAACAGATAACAGATTTTGAAATCTGAAATCTGTTCGCTGTCATTTGTCAGCCGGCGTCCGCTGACTGCCGTGCGTCACGGCTCCCCCACGCCGCTCACCGGTCAATGGGCACCTATTGCACGTCACCGATCACCGATCACCGCAGCGCCGGGTGGTCCGCGACCACCGTGCAACTGCCGGGCGCGATCTCGGTGAAACCCGCGTCCCGGACCAACGGCAGGCCACTCGCGACAAGTCCCTCCCACGCCTCGGGAGAGGCCGTCCGCACCGCGAGCGCGAACCCGGACTCGGCCCATTCCTTGCGCTGCGCCTCGTCCAGTCGCCACCACGCGAGCTGCGCCGCGTGACCGGTCTGCGCCATCGTCTTGCCCGCGCTCATCTCCAGCTCGGGGTTGAGCCACAGCACCGGCAGGCCCGGCTCCGGAGCGCCGACCTCGGCCGTCTCCTCCAGGTCCGTACCCGAGACCTGGAGCTTGGCGAGCTCCTTGGGCCAGCCGTCCAGCGGGACGGGCGGGAACACCCGCACCTCGGCCTCCCTTCCGGCGACCGTGATCCCCGGCAGCTCGCCCGCCCTGCGCCACTCCCCGCCGCGGGCCCGCCGGACCACCTTGCGGATGCGGGCGTCCTCCCAGGCCACGACGCGTTCCGCCCACTCGCCGTCCGCCCCGGTCACCCGCGCGTCGGCCAGCAGGGTGAGGACCGCCCGCGCCGAGGTCTCCAGCGCGTCCGTCCGCCCGGGCGGCGTGGCCCGCTCCAGCCGGACGACCAGCGGCAGCACGTACTGCGTCCGCGCGTCGCGGTCCTCGGGGTGCGGGGCGGAGTCCCCCTCGGGGACGGGGGCGGAGGCGGGAGCGGGAGTCGGGTCATCGAACGGAGAAGTCACCCGTCCAGCATGCCAGCCCGGCCGAGCCGGTGATCACGCGGTGTCCGGGACGGACGAAAGGAAACGGGCCGACACGAGGCAGGACGGGAGGAGACGGGACGGCCGGGCCGGGCGCGACGGGACGGCCGGGCCGGGCGCACGCCGGGCGGGACGGCGGCGCGGCCCGCTCAACGCAGCCGCTGGCGCAGTTCGTCGACCGCCGTCCGGATGCTCGCGCTGTAGGCGTCCTCGGGCAGGGCGTCCAGGCTGTGCACGGCGTGTTCCAGCTGTTCGCGTGCCAGCACGGGCTCACCGAGCTTGAGGTGGTCCGAGGCCAGGTTGAGGTGCAGCGAGGGGTAGAAGGCCCGCACCTGGAGGGCGGACCGGTAGGTCTCGGCGCGTTCGGCGGTGAGCGAGTCAGCCGCGGCCAGCGCCCTCAGGTCCCATTCCAGTTCGGCCTGCGGGTCGTCCTGCAGGTCGGCCAGGTAGTGCGCCAGGACGCAGCGGTGGAAGACGTCTCCGCTCTCACCGAGTGCCTCCCAGAGGGCCTCGAAGCTGGCCCGCGCCTGGGCGGTCCGACCGCGCTGCGCGGCCTGCACGCCCTCCAGCCCGAGCGAGATCCGGGCGAACACCTGGTCGCCCTCGCCGGGCGGCAGGCCGTCCGCCCCGGCCGTCCGCCCCGGCACATCACGCACATCAGACGCATCGGACATGCCCGCAGCCTAGCCGGACCCCCGTCCCAGCGCCCGGACACCGGAACGCCGGAACGCCGGGCACGGACCCGACAGCCCGAAAAGCCCGACAGCCGGTCAGCGCCGGTAGCCGCGCTGCAGGTCCCTCGCCTCGGCGTCCTCGTACGTCAGGAACCAGCCCTCGGGGTGCGTGGCCGCCAGCAGCACCTCGGTCCGCTGCTCGGCGCCGAGCTCCGGGTCACCGTCGTCCGGCCCGTAGACACCGAACAGCTCGTCGTGGCAGCCGTCCCAGTCGTAGTCGTACAGGTCGGCCGGGAGGTCGCCCATCATGTCGGCCACCGACTCGGGCTGCGCGCCGAGCAGGGCCCGGGCGTCGACCAGGGCCATCCGCAGGGCGATCTCCTCGGCCAGGCAGCGCGGCAGCGGCCACTCGCCGAGGGCGAGGTCGTCGGCGAGGTCGTCGAAGGCTCGGGCCATCGCGCGGCGCCAGGCGCGGTGGAGCCGCCAGGTGCGCTGGGGCAGCCGGGCGAAAACCGTCCAGTCGGCGTCGTCGCCCTCGGCGACCGGGTCGTCGCCGTGCTCGTCCAGGTCGTCGTAGGCCGCGTCGGCCAGGCCGAGCAGCTGGGCGTGCAGCAGGCACGCGGTGCGCGGGGTGAGCGTCCAGTCCACCCCCGCGCCGCCCTCCTCGTCGTCCCCCTCCAGCGGGAACAGCTCGGCGAAGTCCGGCGCGAAGTCCTCGGTGACGCTGATCTCCAGCGTGCCGCCGATCGCCTCGACGCCCGGGATCGCGGCCACCAGCCGGTCCGGGTGCAGCAGCGCGCCGAGCGCCGCGTTGGCGTCCTCGGCGACCTCGCGCAGCAGTTCACGGCGCTGGCCGGCCGGGTCGATGCCCTCGAACGTCAGGTCCTCGACCGCCCTGATCGCGGCGGCGCGCAGCGCCGGCCAGTCGGTGATCCGCAGGCCCAGCACCACCGTCGCCTCGATCTCCTGCGCGCCGGAGTCCTCCGCCGCGCCCGGCCCCTGTGGATGATCGCTTCGCTCGCCCATGGGGCTACGGTACGGCCTTTCGGCCGCCCGATCACCGGTCTGAACCAGCTTCTGGACGCCTTCTCGGCCATCGCCCGGTCGTGCCTCTGTCACTCGGACGCACGACGGCGGCAGGATGGGCGCCATGGCTGACATCAACGAGTACGGCGGCGGGCAGGGCCCGAACGCCGACGTCCTGGTCGTGACCACCAACGACATCCCCGGTTACCGGGTCGACCACGTGATCGGCGAGGTCTTCGGACTGACCGTGCGCAGCCGTCACATCGGCAGCCAGATCGGCGCAGGGCTGAAGTCGTTGATCGGCGGCGAGCTGCGGGGCCTGACGAAGACCCTGGTGGAGAGCCGCAACGAGGCGATGCAGCGGCTGGTCGAGCAGGCCCGGGCGCGCGGCGGCAACGCCGTCCTGATGATGCGCTTCGACGTGACGGAGGCGGCGGACGTCGGCACCGAGGTCTGCGCGTACGGCACGGCCGTGGTGATCTCCCCCGCCACCTGAGAGCGGCGCCCGACCACCGCCGAGCGCGAGGTCGCCGACCACCGACCCACCGACCACCGGCGGCTGACGGCTGACGGCTGACAGCTGACGGCTGACGGCTGACGGCTGACGGCTGACGGCAAGGGAACACCCGCCGCCGGGGAGCGTCCACCGCCCGGGAACACCGGCCCCACCCCGGATGTTTCACGGTCGTGACTGTTTACGGTGCAACGAACGACGGTGGCGCCCGGCGCGTGGACGTGCTGGTGGTGGGCGCCGGCCAGGCGGGCCTGTCGGCCGCCTACCACCTGGGCCGCCGCGGCTTCGTCCCGTACCGGGCGGACGCCGACGGCGGCTTCGTCGTACTCGACGCCGACCCCGCGCCGGGCGGCGCCTGGGCGCACCGCGCGCCGTCCCTGCGGATGGCCACTGTCCACGGCTTCCACGACCTCCCGGACGCCGAGCTCCCGCCGGTCGACCCGCAGGCCCCCGCGCGGGAGGTGGTGCCGGGGTACTTCGCGGCGTACGAGGCCCGCCACGCGCTCCCCGTCGTGCGCCCGGTCACCGTGCGCACGGTGCGCGCCGAGTCCGACCGCCCGGGCTCCCGGCTGCTGGTCGAGACCGACCGGGGCACCTGGTCCACCAGGGCCCTGATCAACGCCACCGGCACCTGGACCCGCCCCTTCCTCCCCCACTACCCGGGTCACTTCGGCGGCCGTCAGCTGCACTACGCGGAGTACCGCGGCCCGGAGGAGTTCGCGGGCCGGCGCGTCCTGGTGGTCGGCGGCGGCGCCTCCGCGATCCAGGTGCTGTCCGAGGTGGCGGCGGTCGGCGAGACCGTCTGGGTCACCCGGAGCGAACCCGTCTTCCACGAGGGGCCCTTCACCCCCGAGTACGGTCGCGCGGTGGTCGCCAAGGTCGAGGAGCGGGTCCGGCAGGGGCTGCCGGTGCGCAGCGTGGTGAGCGTGACGGGCCTCGGCCCGTCCGTCGCCTACCGGCGCGCCGAGGAGCTGGGAGCGCTGCACCGGCGTCCGATGTTCGACCGGCTCACCGAGCACGGCGTCGCCTGGGGCGACCAGGAGCTGGCGGTGGACGCGATCGTGTGGGCCACCGGTTTCCGGCCGGAGGTCGGTCACCTGGCCCCGCTCGGGCTGCGCTCCCCCGGCGGCGGCATCGCCCTCACCGGCACCCGGGCGACCGCCGATCCGCGCGTCCACCTGGTCGGCTACGGCCCGTCCGCCAGCACCATCGGTGCCAACCGGGCCGGGCGCGCAGCCGTCAACGACCTGGTCCGGCTGCTCGGCGACCCCGCCGAGCAGCCCGCCCCGGCCGTGGACCCCGCAACGGCCCCGGTCCCGGTCCAGGCCCCGGTGCAGACCCCGGCCGCGGCCCTGGTTCCGGCTGCCGTACCGGCCGCGGTCTGACGCCCGCCGGCCCGCCCGGCCCGCCCTGCCCGCGAGGCGGACGCCGGCGGTCACCGGCCCGTCGGCAACGGCCACCGGCCAGCGGTCATCGGGCCGGCGAGTCGGCGGATCAGCGGATCAGCGGTCGAAGTCGACCGTCACCCGGTCGGTGAGCGGCCGGGCCTGGCAGGTGAGGGTGTAGCCGGCGGCGAGCTCCTTCTCCTCCAGCGCGAAGTTCCGGCGCATCTCCACCTCGCCCTCGGTGACCAGGGCGCGGCAGGTGCCGCAGACCCCGCCCTTGCAGGCGAACGGCAGGTCGGGGCGGGAGCGCTGGGCGCCGTCGAGGATCGAGCGGTCGCGCGAGAGGGAGAGGGTGCTGCCGCGTCCGTCCAGGACGACGGTCACCTCGCTGTGCGCGCCGTCGGCGGCGTCCGCGTCGTCGCGGTCCTCGGGGCGCTCGGCGGCCGGTTCGTCGTCGGCGTGGAACAGCTCCTGGTGCACCCGCTCACCCGGCACGTCCAGCTCGGCGAGCAGCTCCTTCGCCCCGGCGACCATGCCGAACGGGCCGCAGAGCCACCAGTGCCCGACGGTCGGCACGTCCACCAGCGCCGCCAGCAGGGCCCGCACCCGTTCCGGGTCGAGGCGGCCGGTGAGCAGTTCGGCGTCGCGGGTCTCCCGGGACAGCACGTGGACCAGCTGGAAGCGGCCGAGGTAGCGGTCCTTCAGGTCGGCCAGCTCGTCCGCGAACATCACGGTGTCGCTGCGCCGGTTGCCGTAGAGCAGGGTGACGGTGGAGCGGCGGTCGGCGGCCAGCACGGAGGCGGCGATCGACAGCATCGGAGTGACGCCGGAGCCGGCCGCGAGCAGCACGTGGTCGGCGGGGGAACCGAGTTCGGGGGTGAACAGGCCCAACGGCGTCAGCACCTCCACCTCCTCGCCGGGCCGCGCGTCCCGCACCAGCCACCGGGAGAACAGCCCGCCGGGCACCTCCCGGACGGCGATCCGCAGCGGGCCCCCGGCCGGGGCGCAGATCGAGTACGAGCGGCGCTCGTCGCCGCCGTCCACCACCTTGCGCAGGGTCAGGGTCTGGCCCGGCCGGAACGCGAACTCCTCCACGAGCCCGTCCGGCACCGCGAAGGTCACCGCCACGGCGTCCTCGCAGAGCCGCTCGATCCGGTCGATCCGCAGCCGGTGGAAGGCCGGGCGACGGGCCGGGCGGGCGGCCGGGCCGAGGTCCTCGACGGGCGTGGCCGCGGTGAGCGAGGCCTCGGCGGAGGAGGCTGCGGGCGAGGCGGCGGGCATTCAGATCTCCTTGACGCGTTCGAAGGGCTCCCGGCAGGCGCGGCAGCGCCAGAGCGCCTTGCAGGCGGTGGAGCCGAAGCGGGACAGCTCCTCCGTGTCCGCGCCGCCGCAGCGCGGGCAGGGCACGGGGAGGGCGGCGGCGGTGCGGGTGGGGCCGAGGGTCAGCGCGACGGGCCCGGGCCCGGCCGCGCCTGCGGCGGCCGCGCTCGGGTGCGGCGGGGCGATCCCCGCCTCGGCGAGCTTGCGGCGGCCCTCGGCGGTGATCAGGTCGGTGGACCACGGCGGGTCCAGCCGCAGCCGGACCCGGACGGCCCGGTACCCGGCCGCGCGCAGCCGGCGGTCCACGTCGGCGGCCATCTCGGCGACGGCCGGGCAGCCGGAGTAGGTCGGCGTCAGCCAGGCCGTCACCTCGGCGCCGTCCGTCTCGACCTCGGCCAGCACGCCCAGATCGGCCAGGGTGAGCATGGGCAGCTCCGGGTCCGGGACGGCCGCGGCGATCTCCCAGGCCGCCCCGGGGACCGCCCTGCCGGCCGCTCCCGGGAGCGCCGCGCCAGCCGCCGTCGTCGCGCTCACCACGTCGCCCCCGGGTGGGCGCGGGCCAGCACCTGGAGTTCGGCGAGCAGCAGGCCCAGCGCCTCGGTGTGCACGCCGTCGCGACCGGCCCGGCCGAGCACGGTGGCCAGCGGCGGCACCTGCGGCACGGTCAGTCCGGCCTCGGCGAGGACGGCGCCGAGCTCGCGCAGCACCGGATCGCGCAGTGCGGCCGGGTCCACGCCCACCCGGAGCTCCACCGGATGGGCGGTGAACAGCTCCTCCAGCAACGGCCAGACCGCGTCCAGACCGGCCTGCATCCGCGCCGACGAGTACGGCGTGCCGTCGCCCAGCCGCAGCGTCCAGGCGGTGGCGTACTCGCGGTGGTACGCCAGCTCCTTGGCGCCCCGGTTGGCGACCGCGGCCAGCACCGGGTCCGGGTGGGTGGCGAGCGCCTCGTAGAGCGCGCCGCGGGCAGTCGCGAACAGCAGCAGCCGGGCGATCGAGTGGGCGAAGTCGCCGTTGGGGAGCTCGACCAGGCGGACGTTGCGGAACTCGTGCTCCTCCCGCCAGTACGCCAGGTCGTCCTCGGTGCGGCCGGAGCCGTCCGCCTGGCCGGCGCGGGTGAGCAGCAGCCTGGCCTGGCCGAGCAGGTCCAGGCCCAGGTTGGCGAGCGCGACCTCCTCCTCCAGCTCGGGCGCCCGGGTGCACCACTCGATCAGCCGCTGGGAGAGGACCAGGGCGTCGTCGCCGAGCATCAGGCAGCAGGCGGCGAGGTCGGCGCCGTCCAGGCCGGCCGGCAGAGTGGTGTCCACACCCAGCAGCGGGTCGGCGAAGCCCGTCCCGTACGCCCAGCGGCCCTCGCCCTCGGGGCCGGGGGCGGCCTCGGTGAGGCTCAGGTACACGTGGTCGTCGACGTCGTGCGCGTCGGTGTGCGTGGTGTGATCCTGCATTGCGGTTCCCCCGTCAGATGTGCGGGACATCCTCGGGGATGTCGTAGAAGGTCGGGTGGCGGTAGACCTTGTCGCCGCTCGGCTCGAAGAACGGGTCCCGCTCGTCCGGGGTGGAGGCGGTGATCGCGTCCGAGCGGACCACCCAGAGGCTGACCCCCTCGTTGCGGCGGGTGTAGAGGTCGCGGGCGGCGAGCAGCGCCATCCGGTCGTCGGCCGCGTGCAGCGAGCCGACGTGGACGTGGTTCAGGCCGCGCCGGGGGCGCACGAACACCTCGTACAGCGGCCAGCCGGCCTTGGACTCGGCCTTGGACTCGGTCACTTTCCGTTCTCCTGTTCGGTATGCGCGTGCTCTCCGGCGGGCCGCGGGCTCTCCGACGGCTCCGCGGCGGCCGGTGCGGACTGCTCGGCCCTGCGCTTGGCCGCGTAGGCGACGGCCGCCTCGCGGACCCAGGCGCCGTCCTCGTGCGCGGCCCGGCGGCGGTCGATCCGCTGGGTGTTGCACGGCCCCTGGCCCTGGATGACCCTGGTCAGCTCGGACCAGTCCGGCTCGCCGAAGTCCCAGCCGCCGCGCTCCTCGTTCCAGCGCAGCTCCGGGTCCGGGAGCGTGACGCCCAGGTGCTCGGCCTGGGGGACGGACATGTCGACGAAGCGCTGGCGCAGGTCGTCGTTGGTGTGGCGCTTGATCCGCCAAGCCATCGAGCGGGCGGTGTTCGGCGAGTCGGCGTCCGAGGGGCCGAACATCATCAGCGACGGCCACCACCAGCGGTCCACCGCGTCCTGGACCATCCGGCGCTGGGCCTCGGTGCCGCGCATCAGCGTCATCAGCAGCTCGTAGCCCTGGCGCTGGTGGAAGGACTCCTCCTTGCAGATCCGCACCATCGCGCGGGCGTAGGGGCCGTAGCTGCAGCGGCAGAGCGGGACCTGGTTGCAGATCGCGGCGCCGTCCACCAGCCAGCCGATCACGCCGACGTCGGCGAAGGTGAGGGTGGGGTAGTTGAAGATCGAGGAGTACTTCTGGCGCCCGGAGATCAGCTTCTCGGTGAGCTCGGCGCGGTCGACGCCGAGCGTCTCGGCGGCGGCGTAGAGGTAGAGGCCGTGGCCGGCCTCGTCCTGGGCCTTGGCGAGCAGGATGGCCTTGCGGCGCAGGGAGGGGGCACGGGTGAGCCAGTTCCCCTCGGGCTGCATGCCGATGATCTCGGAGTGGGCGTGCTGGGCGATCTGGCGGATGAGCGTGGCCCGGTAGGCCTCGGGCATCCAGTCCCTGGGCTCGATCCGCTGCTCGGCGGCGACGACCGCCTCGAACCGGTCTTCCGGCGTCTGCGCCGGGACCGCCTCGGCCACCTCTGCTGTCACCACGGTCCCCTCTCGTGTCCTGCTCCGGCGCCCCCTGGGGCGCCAACCGACTGACCGTTCGGTCGGTACCATTCTGCGCGGCGGGACGGAGGGATGGCAAGGGACACGGGAGGAGCGAAGGGGCGAGGGGCGGCGACGAACAGATCACAGATGACAGCTGACAGATTCTGAAATCTGTCAGCTGTCATCTGTTCGCCGTCACCGGTCACCCGTCAGCCGGCACCGGCCGGTCGTCGGCCGGTCGCGGGCCGGTCGTCGGCCGGTCGCGGGCCGGTCGTCGGCCGACCACCGGAGTACGGGCGGGCGGAGGCGCTGGCGAGCGGCACGCCGGCGGGCGGCACGCGGACGGCCGGGCAGGCCGCGGGCGGACGAGTGGCGGGCGAGCGCCGGCCGACCCAAGCCCTCAGCGGCGGCCGGGCAGGCCCGTCACCCCTCCGTACGGTCCCGCAGCCTCGGCAGCGGAACGGCGAGGAGCGCGGCCAGCAGGGCGATCCGGGGCGCCAGCTGGTCGAGGCGGATGTGCTCGTGCCGGGCGTGGGCACCAGCGCCGACCGCGCCGAAGCCGTCCAGCGTCGGCAACCCGCGCGAACCCGGCAGGTTGGTGTCCCCCGCGCCGCCCGCCGGACCGCCGTCCAGCTGCTGACCGAGCACTGCGGCGAGCGAACGGACGTGCCGCAGCAGCGGGTTGGCCGACCGCTCCGGCCAGGCCGGCCGGCTCGACAGCACCTCCGTCCGTACCCTCGCGCCCGGGCGCAGCGCGGTGAGTCTGGCGAGGTTGTCGAGCGTACGGCGCTGCGCCTCGGCGGTGGCGAACCGCAGACCGAGCTCCGCCTCGGCCCGGCCGGCGATCACGTTGGCACGCGAACCACCACTGATCCGACCGGCGTTGAGCTCGGTGCCGGGCTGGCCGGCGAGGCCCCGGACGACGACGAGCTGGTCGACGAGCTCGTCTACGGCCGACACCCCGTCGCGGGCGTCGTTGCCCGCGTGCGCCTCGCGCCCGGTGACGGTGAGCCGGACCCGGGTGCTGCCGCGCCGGGCGGTCTTCAGCCGGCCGTCGGGATGCGGCGGTTCGAGGCCCAGGACCGCTGCCGCGCCCCGGAGTTGGCGCTCGACAAGCCTCCTGCCGTCCGGGCTGCCGACCTCCTCGTCCGAGACGACGACCAGCCGGACCGTCCGGTGCGGGCGCTGCCCCAGGTCCGCGAGCAGGGCGAACGCGCCCTCCAGGATGGCGAGTCCGCCCTTCATGTCGACGACGCCGGGCCCGCTGAGCCTGCCGTCCTGCTCGGTGACGGGCCAGTCCGCAAGGGTGCCGACCGGCCAGACGGTGTCGTGGTGCCCGACGATCAGCAGGTGCGGAAGGGTCTCGTCCTGCCCTTCCCACTCCAGGACGAGGTGGTCTCCGGCCGGCCCCGGTTCGCGGCGGGCGGTGGCGCCGGTCGCACCGAAACCGGTGGCCAACTCCTCGGCGAGGCCGTCGAGTCGGGGGGCGTCCCCACTCGGAGACTCTATCCGGGCCAGATCGGCGCAGCGGCGCCGGACGGCGCCGGCGAGGGTGCGCGCTCTTGTGCTGAGGGCCTGCGGCAGGCCGGGGAGCGCGGCGGCGGCCGCGGCGGTCGCCAGCGCGGCGGTGGTGGTCGCGGCCATGACGGCGGCCGGGGCACCGGCGGCGGGGGCCTCGCCCTCGGCGGCGGCCTGGGCCGCGGGGACCACCGCGGTGCGAGCGGGCGCGGCAGGGGCGGGCGTGGCAGGGGCGGGCGCGACGGGATCGGCGGGGACGGGCGCGCCCGCTGGGGCGGGGCCGCGGTCCGGGTCGGGTTCGGCGGCGGCACTCGGTGCGGCGGGCGACCCGACGATCTGGGGACTCAACGCTCGCCTCCGCGGCCGCCGCCGGTATTCAGCGGCCGCACCGGCCGACCGCCCCAACCCGGCTGCCGGGCCCGGCCCGACCGTGCCGATCGACCGGGATGGTGCGCGGTCCTTCGGGACGGCCCGTCTGGCCCGGGTGCGGTGGAACGGCTGGTCGGCGTGCTTGGCATTGCGTCCTCCTCGCTCGATCCGGTGGCCCCGGTGCGCCCGGGGCCCCGTGGACGGCGGCCTCCTGGTGACGGGCGCAGTGGCCGGACCGTCGCAGGGAAGCCGAGATGTGAGCCTAGAAGAACCCTTCGACTTCCTGCGAGGTGGCCCTGCTCCCAGCGCGCCGGGACCGGGCCTCAGCCACGGGCACCCGTCGGAGAACGGCGGCGGGCGCTCGGCGCGCGGGCCTGGATCGGCGCGCGGACGCGGTCGCCGGATCGCGCCCATCTCCACCATGGACCCGCCGCCCGCGTTCGGCAGCGCAAACCGCCAAGGCGCGGGATTTCCACGCCGGATGGGTGACAACGGCTCAGCGCGCGGTACCAACCGGGGTCACAGCACCGGCTCAGGGGGAGCCCGGTCCGAAGCGTGGGGAACACCCACGTGAACACCGCCCGACGTAACGCCCCTCGCGGCTTCGGTGGCACCATCGGAGTGCGGAGCCAGCGGGGCCCCGACAGCTTCACCGGGCACCACCGGCCCCGGCGCCCCGCCCTCCCCTGGGCGCAACGTCCGGTCGGTGGATGGGTCGGTGGATGGGTTGGTGGATGGGTTGGTGGATGGTTGGTGGACGGCCGGTTGGCGGCGTCCTCGGTTCCACGCGGCGAGCGGCACGCACCGGACGATGCCCGGCGCGGACCGCACGCGGCTCCCGCCCCACGCGGTTCCCGCGCATCCGCCCACTGCCCCCGCCCGGCCACCGGGCGGGCCGTCGAGGTCGGCCGGCCCGGCCCCGCGGTCGGGTTCAGCCGCCGTCCTCCACCATCCCGGCGTCCCGGGCGAGCAGCGCCGCCTGGACCCGGTTTCCGACCCCGAGCGCGGTCAGGATCCGGCTGACGTGCGCCTTGACGGTGCTCTCCCGCATGCCGAGGGCACCGGCGATCTCCGCGTTGGAGAGCCCGTCGGCGAGTTCGCGCAGCACGTCCGTCTCGCGCGGGGTCAGCCCGGCGATCCGGTTGCGGGCGGCCACGGACCGGGGCGCGCCCGTGCGGTGGTAGCGGTCGATGAGGCGGCGGGCCGCTGCCGGGTGCAGCATCCCCTGGCCGGCGGCGACGACGTGGACGGCCCGGGCGATCTCGGCGGGTTCGGTGTCCTTGAGCAGGAAGCCGTCGGCACCGGCGGCGAGCGCCTGGTAGACGTACTCGTCGAGGTCGAAGGTGGTGAGCGCGATCACCCGCGGGGGCTCCGGCAGTTCGCGCAGCCGCCGGGTGGCGGCGATGCCGTCGAGCCGGGGCATCCGGATGTCCATGAGGGCGACGTCGATCCGCCGGCGGCGGGCGAGTTCGACGGCCTGCAGCCCGTCGGCCGCCTCGGCGACGACGGTCAGGGCCGGGTCCTGGGCCAGGAGGTCGACGAGGCCGAGCCGCACCAGTGCGTCGTCGTCCACGACCATCGTGCGGATCATGAGGCGTCCTCCGGCTTCGGGGCGGGGGGCTGGGCGGGGATCGGAGAGGGGATCGGGGAGGGCCCGCCGACCACGGGCCGTACGGGGGCCGGGGCCAAGGCCGAGGCCGGCGCCGAGACCGAGACTGCGGCCGGAGCCGGGTCGGGCGGACGCTCGGGAGCGGGCAACCGGGCGGAGAGCCGGAAGCCGCCCCCGCCGTCAGGGCCCGCGTCGAGCCGTCCGCCGAGTGCGCCGACCCGTTCGGTGAGCCCGACCAGGCCGTACCCGCCACCGGTGACCGGACCGTTCGCCGAGGCCGCGCCCGGCCCGTTGCGGACCTCGACGGTGGTGGCCGGGGCCCCGTAGCGGACCAGCACGGTGACGGCCGCGGCCGGCGCGTACTTGCGGGCGTTGGTCAACGCCTCCTGCACCAGCCGGTGCACGGCCAGGCGGTGCGTGGTGGGCACCGCCTCCGGATCCCCGGCGAGGGCCAGTTCCACCTGCTGCCCGGCCGAGACCGCCTCGCCGACGAGTTCGGTGAGGTCGCGCAGGGCGGGTGCCGGGACGCGGTCCGATCCGGTGAACTCCGGCGGTCCCTGACCGGCGACCGGTGGCGGCGCGGGGTCGGCGCGCAGGGCGCCGAGCACGTCGCGCAGGTCGTCGAGCGACCGGGCCGCGGTGGTGCGGAGCAGTTCGAGGCGGTGGGCGAGCCGGTCCGGGTCGTCGGCGACGGTACCGGCGAGGGCCTGATCGCGCAGCACCCCGGCGTGCAGCACCAGCAGGCTGAGGCGGTGGGCGAGCACGTCGTGCATCTCCCGTGCGATCCGGGCGCGTTCGGCGGACCGGGCCTGCTCGGCACGCAGTTCGCGCTCGCGGCGCAGCACGTCCACCTGCTCGTGCAGGGTGCGGATCAGCACCCGACGGCCGTGCAGCCACAGCCCGACGGACAAGGTGGCCGACTCGACGAGGAGTTGGGAGCCGGTGGTGCCGGCCCAGCCGATCAGCGAATCGGCACGGGCGGCGCTGACCAGGGCGATGACGGCGCCGCCGGCCGCGGCCGGGCCGGTCCGGCCGAGGGAGGCGAGGTGGTAGACGCTGAACAGGCCGGGGAAGGCGCGGTTGAACAGGCCGCCGGTGAGCACCGGCAGGACGGCGGAGGCCACCGGGTGGCGCCGGGCGAACACCAGGGAGAGCGCGGCGAGCGCGGCCAGTACGGTACGGGCAAGGCGCAACGGTCCTTCGGCGTGGGTCCATTGGAAGAGGGACTCCTCGACGGCGAGGCCGAGGATGCCGAGCAGCAGCACCGTGTCGGCCGACGGCCGACGACCCGGGCCGTACCAGCCCAGCCGGGCTGTGTGCATCGGGCTCCTCCCGTCCTCCGGCTCACGCTCCTGCCCTCCCGCCCCACCCGTGCGTTCCCCGCGTCCTCCCCGGTCCTCTCCCCGCTCTCCCCTGCCCTCCCGCACCCGCTCCGCGGACGTCCGGCTCGATGCTAAGGGCGGGCGACGGCCGCGCGCCCCCTCCTCCCGGGCACCCGCACCCTCGACTTTCGTCGGAGGCCGGCGCGGCTGCCCGGCCGATCCCCGCCCCGGCTCCGCTCCCTAGCGTCGTCGACATGACGACCGATCAGCTCCGCACCCGCCCCGGCTCCTCCGCCCCCTCCGCCCCCTCCGGCTCGCCCGGATCTCCCGGCTCGCCCGACGGATCCGAGGCCGGTGGCTCCGGCATCCCGTCGCACGGTTCACCGTCCGGCGGCGACCGTCTGCTGTTCCTCGTCGAGGCACTGCGCACCTTCCACGACACGGGAGCGCTGGCGCCGAGCGGCGCGGACCTCGTGAACGCCCTGGTGGTGCCGGCCACCAGTCGCCCGGACCGGCCCATCTCGGTCCTGGAGGTCGGTGCCGGGACGGGTGTGGTGACGCGACGCCTGGCCCAGGTGCTGCGCCCGGGCGACCGGCTGCACGTCGTCGAGGCCAACCCCCGGTTCGCCGCCCGGCTGCGGGCGGACCCGGACCTGGCCGAGCCCCGTACAGGGGTCTCGGTGCGACTGTCAGCCTGCCGGGTGGAGGAGCTGGCGCGGTGGCGCCCGTCCGCACCGGAACGACCGGACGGCACGCGCGGGGCGGTCGGCAACGGCACCGCGGACGGCGCCGGGGGCGGAACCGCGGGCGACGGCCGGGCCCCGGCGGCGGCCGAGGGCGAGCGGTACGACGTGATCGTGTCCGGCCTGCCGTTCACCAACTTCGAGCCGGCTCAGGTGCGCCACCTCCTCGACCTCTACCTGCGCCTGTTGCTGCCCGGCGGCGAGCTGACGTACTTCGGGTACCTCGGCACGACCGCGGCCCGGACGCTGGTGGCGGGGCCCCGCCGGGGTGCCCGTCACCGTGCGGTGGTGCGGCTGCTGCGGCAGTTCGAGGAGGCGTACGGGCTGGGCGGGCGGACCGCGTGGCGCAACCTGCCGCCGGCCCGCGCCCACCTGCTGCGCTCGCCCGGCGGGCGGGAGGCCGGGACGGTGCCGACGGGCGCCCCCGGGTGACAGATGACAGACGACAGCGAACAGATTTTGAAATCTGTTCGCCGTCGTGCCATAGTGGGACGCGGGTCACCTCGCCCTCGCCCGCCCCGGCGCCGCACCCACCCCTGGAGCCCCCCGTGTCCACCACCTCCCGCCCCGCACAGCGCACCCTCGGCACCTCCGGCCCCGTCACCTCCGCCCTCGGCCTCGGCTGCATGGGCATGTCCGACCTGTACGGGCCGGCTGACGAGGCCGAGAGCATCGCCACCATCCACGCCGCACTCGACGCCGGGATCACCCTCCTCGACACCGGCGACTTCTACGGCATGGGCCACAACGAGCTGCTGATCCACGAGGCCCTGCGCGGCCGGGACCGCGACAGCGTGCAGATCAGCGTGAAGTTCGGCGCCCAGCGCAGCCCGGACGGCCAGTGGCTCGGCTACGACGCGAGCCCCGCCGCCACCAAGACGGCGCTCGCCTACACGCTCCGCCGCCTGCGCACCGACCACATCGACGTCTACCGCCCGGCCCGGCTGGATCCGAGCGTCCCGGTCGAGGAGACCATCGGCGCCATCGCGGACCTGGTGAAGGCCGGCCACGTCCGTCACATCGGCCTGTCCGAGGTCGGCGCGGACACCCTTCGCCGCGCCGCCGCCGTCCACCCGATCAGCGACCTGCAGATCGAGTACTCGCTGATCTCCCGCTCGATCGAGGCGGCCGTCCTCCCCACCGCCCGCGAGCTCGGCATCGGTGTCACCGCCTACGGCGTCCTCTCCCGCGGTCTGCTCAGCGGCCACTGGAACCAGGACCGCCCGCTGGCCGGCACCGACTTCCGCGGCCACAGCCCGCGCTTCCAGGGCGACAACCTGACCCACAACCTCGCCCTCGTCGAGGCGCTGCGCGGGGTGGCCACCGCGAAGGGGGCGAGCGTCGCACAGGTCGCCATCGCCTGGGTCGCCTCGCGCGGCGAGGACGTCGTCCCGCTGGTCGGCGCGCGGCGCCGCGACCGCCTCACCGAGGCGCTCGGCGCGCTGGACGTCACGCTCACCGCCGCGGACCTGGCCGCCATCGAGGCGGCCGTGCCGGCGGGTGCGGCGGCGGGCGACCGCTACGCTGCCGCCCAGATGGCGCACCTGGACAGCGAACGCTGACCGGTGCTCCCATCGGAGCACACCCGGCCGGACCGGTCCGACCCCGGGCCCGGCACCGCACCGCCCCTGAACGCACGACCCTAAGGACGGCCTCCCCGTGACCACGGACACCACACTCACCGCCGAGCAGATCCTGATCGCGGCGGAGGACGTCCTCCGGCGGTTCGGCCCGGCCAAGGCCACCGTCGTGGACGTCGCCCGGATCCTCGGTGTCAGCCACAGCAGCGTCTACCGCCACTTCCCGAGCAAGGCCGCGCTGCGCGAGGCGGTCACCCAGCGCTGGCTCGACCAGGCGCACCACGAGCTCGCCTTCATCTCGACCGAGCCGGGCCCGGCCGCCGAGCGGCTGCACCGGTGGCTGGTGACGCTCTTCGCGGCCAAGCGGAAGAAGGCGCTGGACGACCCGGAGCTGTTCGCGACGTACATGGTGCTGGTCGAGGAGAACAGCCGCACGGTCGACGCGCACATCGAGACCCTGGTCGGCCAGATCGCCCAGATCGTCCAGGACGGCATGGAGGGCAAGGAGTTCAAGCTCGCCCACATCCTCTCCACGGCCCGCGCCGTCTTCGACGCCACCGCCCCGTTCCACGACCCGGCGTACGCGACCACGTGGTCGGAGCCGACCGTCGAGGACCGTTTCGAGGCGCTCTGGAAGCTCATCCTCGGCGGGCTGCTCGCCAAGTAGGACGCGTCACGGCCCGGTGGGCCGGGCGCCGGAGGGAATCCGGTGGCCGACAAACCGGGCCGTCCGGCAGACTGCCGCGCAGGTTGATCTCACTTGGAGGATGACATGCGCGCGGCCCGGCCGGTTCTGGACAGTCTGGAGGGGCTGGCCCTCGGCGACGCCTTCGGCGACCGGTGGTTCTCCGTCCCGCCCGACGAGGCACCCTCGGCGCTGGCCGCCCGCCGGATCCGGCCCGCCCCCTGGCACTGGACCGACGACACCGCGATGGCCCTGGTGCTCGTGCGACACCTGGTCGACCACGGCGAGGTCCGGCAGGACGCACTGGCGCGGGAGTTCGCGCAGGAGTACGCCCGCGAGTACGGCCGCAAGTACGGCCCGTCGATGCACCGGGTGCTGCGCGGGATCGGCGCCGGCGAGGACTGGCGCACCGTCACCTCCGGCCAGTTCGAGGGCCAGGGCTCGTACGGTAACGGCGCCGCGATGCGGGTCGCCCCGCTGGGCGCCTGGTTCGCCGACGACCTCGACGAGGCCGCCCGGCAGGCCGAACGGCAGGCGCTCACCACGCACTTCCATCCGGAGGCCGTCGCCGGCGCCGTCGCGGTCGCCCTGGCCGCGGCCCTCGCCGTCCGCAGCCGGGGCGAAACCCCGCCCGACCGGGCCGAGTTGCTGACCGAGGTCGCCGAGCGGCTGCCGGACGGCGACGTGCGCTCCGGCCTGCGGATCGCCGCCCGGCTGCCCGCGCACACCAGCGTCCGGCACGCCGCCACGGTGCTCGGCTCGGGCCTGTCGATCTCCGCCCCGGACACCGTCCCGTTCGCCCTCTGGTCCGCCGCGGGCCGGCTCGACTGCCTGCCGGAGGCGGTCTGGCACACCCTCGGGGGCTGGGGGGACATGGACACCACCTGCGCGATCGCGGCCGGGGTGGTCGCCGCCCGCACCGGTCTCGCGCAGGTCCCGGCCGCCTGGTCGGCCGCGCGCGAGGCGCTCCCGGGCTGGGCCGCCGAGTCGGCGGCGCCGAACTGAGCGCAGGCCCGCCGCGGGCCCGCTACGGACCTGCGACGGACCTACGACGGGCCTACGGCGAGCCGACGACTGGCCTGCGCATGCGACCGCGACATGGCCGGGGCCGGGCGGCGGAGCCGGGCGGCGGAGCCGGGCGGCGGGCACGAGTCCGCCGCCGCCCGGCTCACCGCAGGCCCTAACGCCGCGAACTGCCGAACAGCAGCCGGTAGACGATCAGCAGCACCAGGGCGCCACCGATCGCCGACAACCAGGTGGCCATGTCGAAGAAGTGCGCCGTCACCGACCTGTGTAGGAAGTGCGACGCGATCCAACCGCCGACGAAGGAGCCGGCGATGCCGATCAGGGTGGTCACGATCAGGCCGCCCGGGTCCTTCCCGGGCAGCAGCAGCTTGGCCAGGGCCCCCGCCACCAGGCCAAGCACGATCCACGCGACGATGCTCATCTGTCCCTCCCGTTCGCGGCGCGACGGCCCCGTCCCGCCGCTCTGCACCGGAGGACGCCACCCGCCCGGCCCGCGGTTCCGGCGCCACCACCCCCGCGACACCGACCGGCGACACGCACCGGCGACACGCACCGGCGACACGGCAGGCGACGACGCAGGGCGCCCCGCACCGGCCCGACCAGTCCGGAGCCGCCCCTGGCCCGGCTTCGAACCGGCCCCTCCCGGCACACCCGCCCGACGGGCCCCGCGGGCCCCTGCCCCGGGCGTGGCACCCTCCCGCCCGGGCGCCCGCGCCGGGATACTGCCGCCATGCGCATCCTGATCGCCACCGCCGGCTCCCGGGGCGACGTCGCCCCGTTCATCGGGCTCGGTGTCCGCCTGCGAGCGGCCGGCCATCAGGTGGCCGTCGCCACGCACACCACCTTCACCGCGCCGGTGCGCTCCGCCGGGCTCGAGTTCCGCCCGCTGCCGGTCGACCCGCGCGCGGAACTCGCCTCCGACGACGGGCAGCGGCTGCTGCGCGCCGGCAGCGGACCGTACGCGATCCTGCAACTGCTGCGCCTGGGGCGGAGGTTCATGCCGGCCCTCGGCGAGGGCATCGCGGACGCCACCGCGCTGGGCACCGATCTGCTGCTCACCACCAGCACCACCAGCGCGCTGGGCCAGGTGGCCGCGGAGGCCGCCGGCATCCCCAGCATCGGGCTGTACCTCCAACCCCTCTCCCCCACCCGCGAGTTCGCGCCGGCGGTGACCGGCACCCGGTCGCTCGGCCGGCGGGGAAACCTGCTCGCGGGGCACGCCGTCCAGGCCGCCACCGACCGGCTGTTCGCCCCGGCCGTCCGCGCCCTGCGCCGCCGCCTCGGCCTGCCCCCGGTCGGCATCGCCCGGGCCCGGCGCAGGCACCCCGTCCTGCACGGCTTCTCGCCCACGGTCGTGCCGCGCCCGGCCGACTGGCCTCCCGGACTGGACGTCGCCGGCTACTGGTGGCCGGTGCGGGATCCGGACTGGCAGCCCCCGGCCCGGCTGCTCGACTTCCTGGCCGCCGGGCCCGCGCCCGTCTTCGTCGGCTTCGGCAGCCTGGTCGTCCCGGAGCCCGAGCGGCTGACCGCGACCGTCCTCGCGGCGGTGCGCGGCGCGGGGGCGCGGGCCGTCCTGCAGGCGGGGTGGAGCGGCCTCGGCGCCGAGGACTCGGACGACGTCCTGACCATCGGCGACACCCCGCACGAGTGGCTGTTCCCGCGGACGGCGGCCGTGGTCCACCACGCCGGGGCCGGCACCACGGCCGCCACGCTGCGCTGCGGCACGCCCGCCGTCCCGGTGCCCGCCCAGCTCGACGCGCCGTTCTGGTCCGACCGGCTGGCCAGGCTCGGGGTCTCCCCCGGCCCGGTGCCGCTGCACGCCCTCACCGCCCCCCGCCTCGCGGCCGCCCTCCGCCGGGCCGTCGGCGACCCCCGCTACCGCAGCCGCGCCAGATCGGTGGCCGACGTCCTCGCCGGCGAGGACGGCACCGCCAAGGTGCTGGCCGCCGTCGAACGCGCCGGGCCGCGCGGGTGACCGCTCCCGGAGGAGGCCGCTCCGGCCGGGGCCCCGTCACACGGTGGAAACCGCTGCCCGGGCGCCCACGGGGGCGCGCCGGCGCCGCCGCCTCACACGGCGGACTGCAGGGCCTTCGCCTGGTCCGGCGTGAGGTGCTTCGACACCCGGATCAGGACCGCGCCGCGCACGTAGTCGTACTCCAGCAGCGCGGGCATGCCCTTGACGATCGCCTGGATGTACTCGGACCTCTTCCTCGCATCGGCCTCGGTCGCGAACACCTCGACGGCCCCGCCGCGGGCCACCGAGTCCGCGCTCTCGCCCTCCACGTCGGCCGGCTTGATCCGCGAGTCGGAGAACGACACCTTCGACACGTACTGGCCCGGGCGGCCCAGCAGGTGGTTCGGGTCGTCCTCGGCGGTGTACTGCTTGACGATCTTCAGCGACGGCACGGCCGTCGCCAGCTTGCCGAGCGCGGCCGCCGCGTCCACCTCCTTCGGGGGCGCACCGACCGCGGCAGGGCCGCCGGCGGACGGCGCGGCAGCCGACGCGGCGCCACCTGCCGCCGAAGCGGACGGAACGGCGGACGGAGCAGCAGGCGGAACGGTCGGCGAAGCGGTCGACGGAACGGCGGGCGGAGCAGCGGCCGACCGACTGTCGGCGCTGCTGCCGCAGGCCGCGGTGGCGGCGAGGAATCCGCCGGCGACCAGGATCGGGAGGATGGGACGCATGGTGTCCTCTGGTACGTGGTGCGGGTGTTGAGCGGACCGTATCGACGCACCGCCGGCCGTGCAGGCGAGTTGACACCTCCGTGACCGCCTCGGGACCTGGACGCACCTGGGCACCGAGCCGAGGGGGCCGTCAGCGGCGGCCCTTACGACACCGAGCCGCAACGGCCCTCAGCGGCGACCCCTTCGACACCGAGCCGCAACGACCCTCAACGGCCCTCAACGGCAGCCCCCAGCGGCGGCCCTCAACGGCGGCCCTCCTCGGCACCGTCCGTTCCCGCCGGACGGCCGCCCGGGAGCGCGCAGAGCAGCAGGTACAACCCGAAGGCCGCCGCGAAGCCGACCGCCCAGCCGTAGTCGGCCAGCGGTTCGAGCGCGGGCAGCAGCCCGTCCGCCGGGAACGGTCCGCCGTGCGACCCGCCGACCGCGAGGACGGCCCCGACCAGCAGGGCGAGCACCCCCCGCCAGTTCCATCCGCCCGCGTACCAGTACGCCCCGCCCGGCCGGTAGAGCTCGGCCAGCCGCAGCCGGGTGCCGCGCAGCACCCAGTAGTCGGCGATCAGGACCCCGGCCACCGTCCCGAGCATGCCGCCGACCACGCCGAGCCAGGTGAAGATGTACACGTGCGGGTCGGAGATCAGCTTCCACGGGAAGATCGCGATCCCCACGACCCCGGTGATCAGTGCCCCGGTGCGGAAGTCGACGAGCCGGGGCAGCAGGTTGGCGAGGTCGTAGGCCGGCGAGACGACGTTGGCGGCGATGTTCACCGACAGGGTCGCGACCAGGACGGTCAGCAGGGCGAACAGCAGGCCGGCCGGGTTCTCCATCTTCGCGGCGAGCTCGATCGGGTCCCACACGGGTTCGCCGTAGACGGCCTGCGAGCCGGAGGTGACCAGGACGGAGAGCAGCGCGAAGAGGGTCATGGTGGTCGGCAGGCCGAGTGCCTGCCCGCGGATCTGGGCGCGCTGGCTGCCGCCGAAGCGGGTGAAGTCGGGGATGTTGAGCGCGAGGGTCGACCAGAACCCGATCATGCCCATCAGCGCGGGGAAGAAGACCTTCCAGAACTCGCGCCCCCAGCCCAGCTGGGAGGGCTGGTCGAGCAGCGGCCCGAACCCGCCCGCCTTGACCGTCATCCACACCAGCAGCGCCAGCGCGCCGACGATCACGAACGGCGCCGCCCAGTTCTCGAACCGCCGCAGGGTGTCCATCCCGCGGGCGATGATGGCCATCTCCAGGAGCCAGAAGAGGAGGAACGAGAGCCACTGCGTCCACGGGTAGCCGCCGAACTGCGCCGCGGTGCTCCAGGACGAGCCGAGCAGTTTGCCGGCGAGCAGGAAGATCCCCTCGCCGCCGATCCAGGTCTGGATGCCGAACCAGGCGCAGGCCACCGCCGCCCGCAGGAGCGCGGGCAGGTTGGCGCCGCGCAGTCCGAACGCGGCGCGGGCGAACACCGGGAACGGGATCCCGTACTTCGTTCCCACGTGCCCGTTGAGCAGCATCGGAACGAGCACCACGAGGTTGGCGACCGCGATGGTGAGCACGGCCTGTTTCCAGTCCATGCCGAGCGCGACCAGCCCGGAGGCGAGCGTCCAGGAGGGGATGTTGTGGGCCATGCCGACCCAGAGCGCCAGGAAGTTGTAGGTGGTCCAGGTGCGCCGTTCCACCGGGACGGGTCGCAGGTCGTCGTTGGTGAAGCCGTTGGCGGGCAACCGGCCTGCGGCCGGGTCGAGTTCGACCCGGCCGTCGGGGTGCTGCCGCTGCCCACCGCCGCCGATCGCGGTCTCGGCCATGGGCGACTCCCGTCTGCGCGAGCGCGGTTGCGGCGGTCAGGACCGGGCGAGGTGCGGGATCACGTCACTGCCGTAGGCGTCGATGGTGGCCTCGACGGCGTCGTGCATGGCGTAGACGGCGAACTGGTCGACGCCGAGGGAGCGGAGCTGCTCCAGCCGGGCGAGTTGGGCCTGCGGCGGCCCGATGAGGCAGAAGCGGTCGACGATCCCGTCCGGGACGAAGGCGGTGTCCGGGTTCCCGGCCCGGCCGTGGTGGCTGTAGTCGTAGCCCTGGCGGCCCTTGATGTAGTCGGTGAGGGCGTCCGGGACGAGGTCGGAGTGGGCGCCGTAGTGGGTGACCAGGTCGGCGACGTGGTTGCCGACCATCCCGCCGAACCAGCGGCACTGTTCGCGGGCGTGGGCGAGGGCCTCCGGGGAGTCGTCCGCGGTCACGTAGGCGGGGGCGGCGACGCAGATGGTGAGCGCGTCCGGGTCGCGGCCGGCCTCGGCGGCGGCGGAGCGGACCGCCTTGATCATGTACTCGGTGAGGTACGGATCGGCCAACTGGAGGATGAAGCCGTCGGCCTGACGGCCGGTCAGCGCGAGCGCCTTCGGCCCGTAGGCGCCCATCCAGATCGGGAGCTCGGCGCCGGGCCGCACCCAGGGGAGGTGCATGTCGGTGCCGTCCACCTCGACGGTGCGCCCCTCGGCGAGCTCCTTGACGGCGTGCATGGCCTCGGACAGCCGGGCGAGGGTGGCGGGCCGGCGCCCGGCGACGCGCATGGCGGAGTCGCCGCGGCCGATGCCGCAGACGGTGCGGTTGCCGTACATGTCGTTGAGCGTGGCGAACAGGGAGGCGGTGACCTCCCAGGTGCGGGTGGAGGGGTTGGTGACCATCGGGCCGACGGTCAGCCGCTCCGTCTCCGCGAGGATCCGGCTGTAGATGACGAAGGGTTCCTGCCACAGCACGCAGGAGTCGAAGGTCCAGCCGTGGCTGAACCCGGCCCGTTCGGCGCGGATCATCCGGTCGATGAGCAGGCGGGCGGGCGGGTCGGTCTGCAGGACGAGGCCGATGTCCATGGGTGGCTCCGGGGAGAGGGTGGTGCCGCCGGCCGGGCCGTTGGCGCAGGCCCGGCGGGCGGCGGGATCTGGTCGGCGGGGTCTGGTGGGCGACGGCGGGCCGTCGACGGCGGGCTGCCGACAGCGGCCCGGGCCGGGCCGGCTCAGGTCAGGTCAGGTACTGGCAGGTGTCGCGGCGCAGGAAGGTGCCGTGGCCGGCCCGGCCGAGCCACTGCCCGTCGTCGAGCACCACGGTGCCGCGCGAGAGCACCGTGCGGGCGCGGCCGGTGAGCCGGCGCCCCTCGTAGGCCGAGTAGTCCACGTTCATGTGGTGGGTGGCGGCGGAGACGGTCTGCACGGCGGAGGGGTCGTAGACGACGAGGTCGGCGTCGGACCCCGGCGCGATGGTGCCCTTGCGCGGGTGCAGTCCGAACATCCGGGCCGGGGTGGTGCAGGCGATCTCGATCCAGCGGCGGCGGGTGATGTGCCCGTCGACCACGGCCTGGTGGAGCAGGTCCATCCGGTTCTCCACCCCGGGAAGGCCGTTGGGGATCTTCGAGAAGTCGCCGCGGCCGAGTTCCTTCTGCCCGACGAAGCAGAACGGGCAGTGGTCGGTGGAGACCACCTGGAGGTCGTTGGCGCGAAGCCCGCGCCAGAGCGCCTCCTGGTGCTCGCGCGGGCGCAGCGGCGTGCTGCACACGTACTTGGCGCCCTCGAAGCCGTCCGCACCGGCCTCGGCGAGGTTGTCGGTGGAGAGGAACAGGTACTGCGGGCAGGTCTCGCCGAAGACGTTGAGCCCGGCGTCGCGGGCCTGCGCGAGCTCGGCGAGGGCGGAGGCGGCGGAGACGTGGACGACGTAGAGCGGGCTGCCGGCGACCTGGGCGAGCTTGATGGCCCGGTGGGTGGCCTCGGCCTCCAGGAGTTCCCGGCGCACCTCCCCGTGGAAGCGGGGGGCGGTGCGCCCGGCGGCGAGGGCCTGCTCGACCAGCACGTCGATGGCGATGCCGTTCTCGGCGTGCATCATGATCAGCCCGCCGTTGGCGGCCCCGCGCTGCATGGCGCGCAGGATCCGGCCGTCGTCGCTGTAGAACACGCCGGGGTAGGCCATGAACAGCTTGAAGGAGGTGGACTCGCCGGAGTCGACGAGGGCGTCCATCTCCTTGAGGACGCCGTCGTTGACGTCGGAGACGATGGTGTGGAAGGCGTAGTCGACGGCGCAGTTGCCGTCGGCCTTGGCGTGCCAGGTGTCGAGGCCCTCGCGCAGCGAGCCACCGACGGGCTGGACGGCGAAGTCGACGATGGTGGTGGTGCCGCCCCAGGCCGCGGCGCGGGTGCCGGTCTCGAAGGTGTCGGAGGCCGCGGTGCCGCCGAAGGGCAGTTCCATGTGGGTGTGGGCGTCGACGCCGCCCGGGATGACGTAGTGGCCGGTGGCGTCGATGACGGTGTCGGCGGTCCAGGCCCCGGCGGCGGTGCTGCCGGTGGTGGCGAGCGCGACGACGCGTTCGCCCTCGACGAGGACGTCGGCGTGGAGTTCGTCGGTGGCGGTGATGACGAGGCCGCCGCGGACGACGGTGCGCTGGTGCGGGTCGCGGGTGGTCATCGCGGTGCTCCTCACGCCTCGGAGATCGGTCCGTAGGCGTCGGGCCGGCGGTCCCGGTAGAACTGCCACTGCTGGCGGACCTGTTCGATCAGGCCGAGGTCGAGGTCGCGGACCACGAGCTCCTCCTCCTTGTCGGAGGCGACGTCGCCGACGAACTGGCCGCGCGGGTCGACGAAGTAGGACGTGCCGTAGAAGTCGTTGTCGCCGTACTCCTCGGTGCCGACGCGGTTGATGGCGGCGACGAAGTACTCGTTGGCGACGGCGGCGGCGGGCTGCTCCAGCTGCCAGAGGTAGGAGGACAGGCCACGGCTGGTGGCGGAGGGATTGTAGACGATCTGCGCGCCGGCCAGGCCCAGGGCGCGCCAGCCCTCGGGGAAATGGCGGTCGTAGCAGATGTAGACGCCGACCCGGCCGACGGCGGTGTCGAACACGGGCCAGCCGAGGTTGCCGGGCTTGAAGTAGTACTTCTCCCAGAAGCCCTTGACCTGGGGGATGTGGTGCTTGCGGTACTTGCCGAGGTAGCTACCGTCGGCGTCGATGACGGCCGCGGTGTTGTAGTAGACGCCGGTCTGTTCCTCCTCGTAGACCGGGACGACGATCACCAGACCGAGTTCGCGGGCGAGGTCCTGCATCCGGCGGACGGTCGGGCCGTCCGGGACGGCTTCGGCCCAGCGGTAGTGCTCGGGCTCCTGGACCTGACAGAAGTACGGGGAGTTGAAGACCTCCTGGAAGCCGATGATCTTCGCGCCCTGGGCGGCGGCCTCGCGGGCGTACCGCTCGTGGAGGGCGATCATGCTCTCCTGGTCGCCGGTCCAGCGGGTCTGGACGAGCGCGGCACGGACGATCTGCGACATGGGTACCTCCGCAACTCCGCTGCCCGGCCGTGGGGTCGGGCCTGCGGTCTGAGGGTTGACGGGGCGGGTCTCGTCTGCGGGTCCCTGGGGATCCGCAGGGGTCTACGTGCGTAGAAAGCGACCTGTAGACCGTAGGCCGGGCCTCGGTGGCCTGACAATACGTCGGGGGCAATGCGTCTGGGGCGATCCTGTTGTGCGGACACGCGGATGGCCCTGGATGGGATGAAACGATCATCTACCCCGGGAGCGGGCTTCTTACTCATTCGAGCGAAACCGGGCACTCCACGTGCGGGATCAGCCACGGCCGGGTAAAACGCGGCTGGAAGCGGCTGCGCACCGTTATCCTCCGGGCGCGCAGCGCGACTCAGGGGCGGCAGCACAGCGGGGCGGCAGAGCGGCAGCACGGCGGGGCGGCACCCGATCGCGGCCGCACCCGGGCGGGGCGAGGGGATCGACCGGGCGGATCGAGCGCGGGGAAGAGGCAGTTGAACGCAGTCGGGGAGGCGAAGGTGGCGGCCACGGTGGAGCGCGGCCCCGGCAGGCTGCTCCGGTGGGCCCGGCGCGACGGCCACGCGGGGCGGCCGCCCGCCCTGCCCGCCTGGGCCGATCTGCTGCTCTCCCCCGGCGCGCTGCTGCCGCTCGCCCTGGGCGTCCTGCAGTTCCGACTGCGGGCGCCCCGGGTGCGGGACGTCGCCCTCCAACTGGCCGGCTCCCGGGCGGCGGCCGAGTCCGTGGTCGGCGGCCGGACGGCGGAGTACCTGGCCGCGCTGCGCGTCGACGTCTGGCTGATCGCCGGGTACGGCCTGACCTCGACGGCCGTCGCCCTGCTCGGCGGCTACGTGTTCGGGCGGCCGCGCTGGCGGCTCACCGCGCTCGCCGCCGGCGGAGCCGGACTGCTCGCGGCCTGCTGCGACGCCGGCGAGGACGTCCTGCTCGCCCTCGGCCTCGACGGCGGCCGGGCGGGCTCCGACGCCCCCTTCGCCGCCGCCACCGCGCTCGCCACCGTCAAGTGGCTGCTCCTGCTGCCCGCCGGGGTGGCGGCACCGGCCGTCCTGGTGGTGGTCGCCGCCCGGGCCCTGCGCGGGATCGGGCGGCGACGGGCCCGGCGGGGCCCGCCGGCCGAGGCGGGCGCCGCCGAAGCCACCGGGGCCACCAACGCCACCGAAGCGTCCGCGGACGCGTCCGCCGGTGCCGACGCCACCGACCGGCCGCTGCTGATCCCGCCCTGGCCGGTCGCCCCGCCGCACGCCCGGCACGGCGCGGCGCACCCGCCGGGCCCCGAGCCGTCCGGCTCCCCCGCCGCGACCGGGCACCACACGCACTGGCGCGACGGCTCCCGGGTGCCGCCGGGCCGCGAGCCCGCACCGCTCGGCTTCTGCGTCTCGGGCGGCGGGATCCGCTCGGCCTGCGTCACCCTCGGCGCGCTCCAGTCGCTGCGGCCCTGGCTCAAACGGGCCCGCTACCTGGTCTCGGTCTCCGGCGGCGGCTACACCGTCGGCGCGATGCAGCTCGCGCTCACCGACTCCGCTCCCGGCTGCCCGGTGCACGCCGTCTCGGGTCTGACGGCCGACACCGTGCTGGAGCCCGGCTCGCCGGAGGAGGACCACCTGCGCCGCCACGGCAGGTTCATCGCCGACGGCGCCGGCGAGTGGCTGGTCGCGCTCGGCACGCTGCTGCGCGGGGTGATCTCGGCGTTCGCCCTGCTGCTCGCCGCCGTGCTGGTGCTCGGCCTCGGGCTCAGCCGCTTCTACCACCTCGTGCCGCTCACCGACCTGGACGGCCTGGCGGCGGCCGGTCTGCGCAGGGCCGGCGCCGTACCGGGCCCGCTGGAGTTCCGGCCCCCGGCCGTCGCCGCGATGGCCGGGCTGCTCGCGGCCGCGGCCGGGTGCTGGCTGCTCTGGCTGCTCGCCTTCCCGCCGCTGGGCTGGAGCGCGCTGCTGCCGCGCGCACTGCGCTGGCTCTTCCGCACCGCGCTGGCCCTGGCCGGCCTCCTGGCCGTCGGGGTGCTGGCGGTGCCCGGGCTGGCCTGGGGCGCGGTCAGCCTCCAGCAGGCGCTCGCGGCGGGCCCGCAGCTCACCGGTGCCGGGCTCAGCCTGACCGTCGTGCTCAGCTACCTGGCGCTGCTGCTCGGCATCCTCTGGCGCGACCGGCGGACGATCCGCCGGGGCGCGGCCGCGCTCGGCGGGGCGCTGCGCGGCGCCGGGCGGATCGGCGGCGGACTGACCGCCAACCTGCCCCAGTACGTCATGGTCTGGGCTGCGCTGACGGCCCTGTCCGCGGCCGCCCTGCTCGCCCTGGGCTGGGCCGTCGCCACCGGGTACGCGTGGCCGGCGTCCGTCCAGGTGCTGCTGCCGCTGGTCCTCGGCGCCGTCGGGCTCAACCTCGACCAGACCTGGACGAGCTTGCACCCGTTCTACCGGCTGCGGCTCGCCTCGGCGTTCGCGGTGCGCCGGGTGGCGGAGGGCGGCCGGGTGCTGGCCCGCCCGTACGACTTCTTCCGGGAGCAGACGTGGCTCAGCCACTACGCCGCCCGGCACCCCGACTTCCCCCAGGTGATCTTCTCGGCCGCGGCCAACCTGTCCGGCAACTCCCGTACTCCGCCCGGTCGTCGGGCGGTGTCCTTCTCGCTCTCGTACGACTACGTCGGCGGCCCGGACGTCGGGTACGCGCGCACCGACGCGCTGGAGCGGCGCACCCGGCGGCACATCGCCCGGGACCTCACGGTGCAGTCGGCGATGGCGGTCTCCGGTGCGGCCTTCTCCTCCGCGATGGGCCGGCAGTCCCGCGTCTACCAGGGGCTCTTCGCGGCCACCAACGCGCGGCTGGGCACCTGGCTGCCCAATCCGGCGGTGCTCGGTCCGGCGTGGTCCGATCCCCCGGACTGGCGCCGCCCGGCGCAGCCCGCCGTACGCCGCCTCCCCTACCAGCTCCGGGAGTTGACCGGCCGGTTCCCGGCGGACGACCGCTTCCTGCTCACCACCGACGGCGGCCACTACGAGAACCTCGGGCTGGTCGAGCTGCTGCGGCACCGGGTGCGGACGGCGGTGTGCGTCGACGCCAGCGGGGACTCCGGTCACGAGGACAGCCTCGCCGCCGCGATCACCCTGGCCCGCGAGGAGCTCGGCGTCGCCATCACCCTGCACCGGCCGGACCTGCTGGCCCCCGGCAGCGCCGCCGAACAGGCCGGGGACGGCCACGGCGGGCCGGGCGCACCGCCACCGGCCGGCGCGCTCGCGGCGCGCTACTCGGCCCGGGCGGTGATCACCGGGGACATCCTCTACCCCGAGCCGCTCGACGACCGGTCGGCCCCGGGCGGAGCACCGGTCGAGGCGGACGAACGGGCCGGGGCCCGGGCCGGCACCCGGGACGGCGGCCGGCACGGCACGCTGATCGTGCTGCGTGCCGCCCTCACCGCCGACATGCCGTACGAACTGCACGCCCACGCGGCGGTCAACCCGGCCTTCCCCAACGACGGCACCAGCGACCAGTGGTTCGACCACCGGCAGTTCGACGCCTACCAGACGCTGGGGCGCTACCTCGGGGACCGGGCCGCGCCGGTGATCGAGGCGGCGCTGGCCGGGCACGCGGCAGCCGCGCACGGGAGCGGAGCCCGGGGCGGGGGCGCCGCGCGCCCGGGCGGAGCCGGGGCCGTCCACGGGAGCGCGTACGGGGGTGAGGGTTTCGGCGGGCACGAGGGCGGGGCCGGTGAGCGGGCCCCGGCGGAGGCGGACGCCGGGGGCGCGGCCACCACCGGGTCGGTGCCCGCACAGCCGGCGCCACCGGTGCCCGCCGCGCCGGCTCCCCCCTCGGCCGGGGGCCCGACCGTCACCGGGTGACCCGACCGCCGGCCGTACGGCGCCGGAGGGCGGGTGACACGCCTTCCGCCTTCACGATTGCCCTGGCCACCTCCCGGATTGCCCGGGCCGCCTCGGAGATTGCCCTGGCTTGACTTCGTCCGGTTCGCTCGGGAAGGATCCGGCACATGGACTCCGGCGCCACTCTGGTTTGCCGCCTGCACGTCGATCTGCGACGCCAGGCGAGTTCCATCTGTGCCTGTTGACCTTGCTCCTTACCGCCGGTCCCGCCCTGTGACGTCCGCCAGGGTCCGTGCCGCGCAGCCGCACCCGAAGTTCTGATCCCCCGCCCCGCCCGGCGCACCCGTGCGTGCCGTGCCGCTCCGTCGGCCCGCGCCCGCCTCGTCGCCGCCGGAGCAGGGCGCACCCGCCGACGTTCCCGCCGCACCCGAGGACGCCTCATGAGCCTGCACCTCGTACCCGACGACCCGACGACCACCCCCGACACCGGCACCGGGGCCACCGGCACCAGGACCGGCACCGTGACCGGCAGCGGTACCGTGCCGGTCCGCGCGGGCGCCCCCGCCACGGGGGCCCCGGCCTCCCCCGGCACCGCCGGCCCGGCGACCGCCACGGCCACCGCCCTCGAGGAGGCCCGCGCGCCGCTCACCCCGAGCGCGCTACGGGCCGTCGTCCGCGAACTGGCCGAGCAGCCCGACCAGTGGATCCACCTCGTCCGCCTCTCCACGGACGAGCGCTGGTACCAGCGCCTGTTGTCCGACGACGACCACGAGGTGTGGCTGATCAGCTGGCTGCCCGGCCAGTCCACCGGCTTCCACGACCACGGCGGTTCGCGCGGCGCGTTCACCGTCGCCCTCGGAGAGTTGGAGGAGCTGTCCCTGGGCGGGCCGGACCAGGGCCTGCTGATCCGCCGGATCCCGGCCGGAACCGCCCGCGCGTTCGGTCCGGAGTACGTGCACGACGTGCGCAACACCGCCTCGGGCCCGGCCGTCACCCTGCACGCCTACTCGCCCCCGCTGGGCACGATGGCGCACTACGACCTGCGGGCCGGAGGGCTCGTCCGCACCTCGACGGAAGGACCGGAGCAATGGTGACCACGATCGACGACCTGGTGGAGCGGGCCCGCGAGGGAGTCCACCGGCCACGCGCCCGGGAGGCGTACCAGTCGCAGCTGGAGGGCGCGCTGCTGGTCGACATCCGCCCGGCGGCGCAGCGGGCGGCGGAGGGCGAGATCCCCGGCACGCTGATCATCGAGCGGAACGTCCTGGAGTGGCGGCTGGACCCGACGGGCAGTCACCGGATCCCCGAGGCCTCGGGCTACGACGTCGAGGTGATCGTGGTCTGCTCGGAGGGGTACGCCTCCAGCCTGGCCGCGGCCTCGCTGCGGGAGCTGGGGCTGCACCGGGCGACCGACCTGGACGGCGGCTTCGTCGGCTGGGCGGCCGCCGGGCTGCCGACCCGTTCGAGCGGCGGGGCTGCCGGGTAGTCGGGCGGTTTGGGCCCGCCCCGTCGGACGGGCGGGCTCCGTGCCGCCGGCCGGGTGGTAAATGAGAGACAGGAGATGACTCAGGTCATAGGCTGATCGGAGTTTCCGCCGGTCCAAAGCTGGGCAGCCACGCGGGCGGAAGAACGCCCGCACGGACGGTCCGACAGACGCGTCACCGCGGTGGCGGCCGACACGGCCTCCACCGACATCGCCGCCGATTGTCGACAAACCGTCATCAACCGAAAGACCGAACGACCGAACAGGCGCCGCCTCCCCGGGGCGCCCTGACGAGGAAACCTCCCCGTGATCAGATTCGAGGGCGCCGGCAAGCGCCACCCCGACGGCACCATCGCCGTCGAGGGCCTGGACCTGGAAGTCCCGACCGGCCGGATAACCGTCCTGGTCGGACCATCCGGGTGCGGCAAGACCACCCTGCTGCGCATGGTCAACCGGATGGTCGAACCGACCTCGGGCCGGGTGCTGCTGGACGGCACGGACGTCGCCGAGCTGGAACCCGCCGGGCTGCGCCGCGGCATCGGGTACGTGATCCAGCAGGCCGGCCTCTTCCCGCACCGCAAGGTGATCGACAACATCGCCACCGTCCCCTACCTGCTCGGCTGGGACCGCAGGAAGGCCCGCGCCCGGGCCGCCGAACTGCTCGAACTGGTCGGGCTCGCGCCCGAGACCGGCAAGCGGTACCCCTTCCAGCTGTCCGGCGGCCAGCAGCAACGCGTCGGCGTCGCCCGCGCCCTGGCCGCCGACCCGCCGGTCCTGCTGATGGACGAGCCGTTCAGCGCCGTCGACCCGGTCGTGCGCGCCGGGCTCCAGGAGGAACTGCTGCGCCTGCAGTCCGAACTGCACAAGACGGTGCTCTTCGTCACCCACGACATCGAGGAGGCCGTCCGGCTCGGCGACCAGGTGGTGGTCCTGCGCGAGCAGGGCCGGATCGCCCAGCTCGCCGACCCGCACACCCTGCTCACCGCCCCCGCCGACGAGGGCGTCGCCGCCTTCCTCGGCCGCGACCGCGGACTGCGCGGCCTCGGCCTGCGCCCGGCGAGCGCCATCGACGTCCGCCCGGTGGGCGACGGGCTGCACCACGGCGGCTGGGAGCTCGCGCTGGACGACGAGCGCCGCCCGATCGGCTGGATCGACCGCGACGCCGTCACCGCCGAGCTGCACCCGGCGGCCGGGTACCGCCCGGACACCGACACCCTGCGGACCGCCCTGGACGCGGCCGTGCTCTCCCCCGCCGGGGTGGCCGTCGCCCTGGACCCGGACGGCCGGGCCACCGGCACCGCGACGCGCGACGCCATCCTCGCCGCCCTGTCGGCCGCCGGCGCTCCCGGCGCTCCCGGTGGCCTCGGCACCCCCAGCGCTCCCGGTCCCGGTGGCCTCGGCGCTCCCAGCGCTTCCGGTGCCCCCGGCACACCGGGGCCCGGCAGCACGGCGGCCGCCGGGGCGGCGAAGGCCGCCGGAGCTGCGGAGCCGACGGGCCCCGCGGAACCGGCCGAAGGCGCCGAGCCGGCCCGCGCCGCGGACGGAGCCGACGGTGGACGGTGAACCGATCGTCCGCTGGTACTGGATCGGCGACCACCTCGGCTACCTCGGCGACCTGCTCGCCGACCACGCGGTGATCGCGCTCCTCCCGGTGCTCATCGGCCTGCTGCTGGCCGTCCCGCTCGGGCTGGCGTGCAGCCGCTTCCCGCGGCTGTACCAGCCGCTGGCCGCCGTCTTCAACGTCGTCTACGCTCTGCCCTCGCTGGCGGTGTTCGTGGTGCTCATCCCCTACACCGGTCTCGCCACCCAGGCGACCGTGATGATCCCGCTCACCTTCTACGCCGTCGCCGTGCTGCTGCCGACCACCGTGGACGGGCTGCGCGCCGTCCCGGACCCCGTCCGGCAGGCCGCGACCGCGATGGGGTACGGGCCGTGGCACCGGCTGACCGCCGTCGAGCTGCCCGCCGCCGTGCCGTACCTGATCGCCGGGCTGCGGGTCGCGGCGGTGTCCAGCATCTCGCTGGCCAGCGTGGGCGCCCTGGTCGGGCGCGGCGGGCTCGGCTACCTGTTCATCGACGGCTTCCAGCGCACCTTCCCGACCCCGATCGTGGCCGGCATCGCGCTGATCGCCGTCCTCGCCCTGGCCGTCGACCTGCTGCTGGTGGGCGCCCGGCGGCTGCTCGCGCCGTGGGCCGTCCGGGAGAAGGGGGCGGGCTCGTGAACTGGCTGAGCTGGCTGGGCGACTTCTTCTCCGCCCCCGACCACCGCAGTGGTCCGGACTCGATCGCGCACCGGGTCACCGAACACCTGCTGCTCTCCGGCGAGGCCCTGCTGTGGGCGGCGCTGCTCGCCGTCCCGCTCGGACTGCTGATCGGTTACACCGGGCGCGGCGTCACCGTCGTCACCGCCTTCGCGGGTGCCGCGCGCGCCCTGCCGACGCTCGGACTGGTGACGCTGGCCGTCCTGCTGGCCGGGGTCGGCGACACGGCCGTCCTGGTCCCGCTGGTCGCGCTGGCCGCGCCGCCACTGCTGGTCGCCGCCGTCGAGGGGGTCCGCGGCACCGACCCGGACGTCCGGGACGCCGCACGGGGCATCGGACTGACCCACCGCCAGGTGCTGTGGCAGGTCTGCCTGCCTTCGGCGGCGCCGACCCTGCTCGCCGGACTGCGCACCGCGACCGTCCAGGTGATCGCCACCGCCACGGTGGCCGCCTACGTCGGACTGGGCGGCCTCGGCCGCTACGTGATGGACGGGCTGGCCACCCGCAGGTACGCCGTCACCGTCGGCGGGGCGCTGCTGGTGGTGCTGCTCGCCGTCGGCGCCCAGGCCTTCTTCGCACTCCTCGCCCGGTACGCGCTCCCGCCCGGGATCCGCGCCCAGCGCCGGGCCCGCTGAACCCCGTTCCCACCCTTCCGGAAGGACACCTGTCACCATGTCGACACACCACAGAGGCCGACGCGCCGTCGTCCTCGGCACGCTCGCCGCGCTCGCCCTCGGCGCCACCGCCTGCGGCTCCTCCGGCGGCGACCCGCTCGGCGGCGGTTCCGGCGCGACCGCCTCCGGGAGCGGTTCCACCGGCGGGTCCGGGAGTGGCTCCGGGAGCGGCTCCGGGTCGACGGTGGTCGTCGGTTCGGCGAACTTCCCGGAGAACGTCCTGCTCGGCTCCATCTACTCGCAGGCGCTCAAGGCCAAGGGCGTGAAGGTCGAGGAGAAGTTCAACATCGGCAGCCGCGAGGTGCTCTACGGGCAGCTGCAGAGCGGCAACCTGACCGTCCTGCCCGAGTACAACGGTGCACTGCTGTCCTACCTGGACGCCAAGGCCACCGCCGTCACCAAGGAGGACGTGAACGCGGCGCTGACCAAGGCGCTGCCCGGGGCGCTGGCGATACTCGACTCCTCCCCGGCCGAGGACAAGGACTCGCTCAGCGTCACCCAGGCGACCGCCGACAAGTACAACCTCAAGAGCATCGCCGACCTGGCCGCCAAGGCGGGCGAGTTCACCATCGGCGGCCCGCCGGAGTTCAAGACCCGCCGCGAACAGCAGTTCAAGGACGTCTACGGCCTGACGTTCAAGGAGTGGAAGCCCACCGGTGACACCACCGCGAACGCGCTCAAGGACGACAACGTCCAGGTCGGCAACGTCTTCACCACGGACCCCAAGATCGTCCAGCTGAAGCTCGTCCCGCTGGCCGACCCGAAGAACGCCTTCGGTGCACAGAACGTCACCCCGCTGGTCAACAAGGCGGGCGTGGACGCCACGGCGACGGCGGCACTCAACGCGGTGTCGGCCAAGCTGGACACCGCGGGTCTGACCTCGCTGATGAAGCGCGTCGCCATCGACAAGGAGGACCCGTCGGCGGTGGCCAAGGACTGGCTGAAGGCCAACGGGCTCGGCTGAGCCAGGAGTCCGGAGCGACGGGACGGCGGCCCGGCGGCGGACCCGGGGGCGATCCCCGGGCCCGCCTGCCGGGCCGTCGGCCGTCGCACGGGGATCTTCCCTTCGACGCCGCGAACATGACAGTGTGACGCCATGCGCACTCGTCTCCTCGCCGCCACCCTCACGGCATTCGCCGCGGTGAGCCTCGCTGCCTGCTCCAGTTCCGGAACGGGCTCCGGCACGTCCACCGCCGCGGCGGGCTCCCCCTCCACCGCCGCCACCACCACCGCGCCCGACGCCGCCTCGCCCGGCGCCACCACGGCGCCCACGGCCCCCGCGACCACCACGGCGCCCTCGGCCGGCGCCACCGACCCGGCCGCCCCCTCGGCCGGCGCCACCGGGGCTCCCGCGCCCGCCACCCCCTCGGCGCCCGCCACGGACGGCGGCTCCACCGCGGCCCCGGCCAAGCCCGCACCGCCCGCCGACGCCGGCCTGCCCGCCAAGCCGGACGGCGGCCTGACCGACAAGCTGGTGGCGGCACTGAAGGCGATCGACCCGGCCATCGTCGGCGACAAGCCCGACCAGGCCGTGGACCGGGCCCGCAACCAGTGCCAGGCCATGTACCAGTTCCCCAAGGACAAGGCGAAGCTGGTCGAGCTGGCCAACCAGCGCTTCACCTCGCCCGACCACCCGCAGGGCTTCGGGCCGGACACCGCCGCGAAGATCAACGACGCGCTGCGGGCCACCCTCTGCCCGCCGGCGTGACCCGCCGCGGAGCCCGCCGCGCGACCCGTCCCGCGACCCGCCACGTGACCCGTCCCGCGACCCGCCGCCCGACCCGCCGGACCGTGAGGACCACCGGAACCGGCGGGACCGCCCCGGCGACGACACGCCCCGACCGCCCGGCGTCCTGAGCGCCGGGCCGCCGTGGCCGCGCCCCTGCGACGGGTGCGCGGCCACGGCCCCACCCCGCGCGCCCGCCTGCGGCGCAGCGCAGGCCTGCCTGCCCGCGCTCCCGGCTCCCCGCCGCGCCACCCGAGGTGCCGGGACGTCCCCTTGGGCCGCCACGGCCGTGTGCTGACGAACTGTTAGGGCTCTTGACAGACAAGTGGTCTAGTCCAACCATAAGCATGTCGATCCGACCGGGATGCACTGTGGGGGTGTGACCACCGGCGGCTGAGGCACTGCCCTGCCCTGCTCCGCTCCACCCCCGCACCGTCCGGCGCGCACGCCCGCGAACCGCCACCCGCCCCCGCGCGGGCCGGTGGGCCTCCGCGCGCCGAGTTGTCCCCTTGCCCCCGTGTATCCGTGTATCCGTGTCCACGCACCTGCACGTCCACGCACCCGCACGTCCGTACGCCCTTGCGCCTTCCCGCCCGGACCGGCACGCCCGGAGCCGCCCGGCCGACCCCACACGGCCGCCGCGATCCGGCCGGACCGCCCCCGCAGGTCCTGGGCCCGCACCAGTCCGAATCGCCAACGTCCCGCCCCACCACGAATGTTGGAGAACCCATGCGTCTACGCAGAACGATCCAGGCAGCCCTGACCGCCTGCGCCACCCTGGCCGCCTCGGCCGGCCTGGTCGCCGCCGGAACGGGCACCGCCCAGGCCGCGACCCCGCTCCCCAGCCGGGTCTTCGCCCCCTACTTCGAGTCCTGGACCGGGCAGAGCCCCGCCACCCTGGCCGCCCAGTCCGGCGCCAAGTACCTGACGATGGCCTTCCTCCAGGCCGCCACCAAGGGCTCCTGCACCCCGTACTGGAACGGCGACACCTCCAAGCCCGTCTCCAGCTCGACCTTCGGCGCCGACATCGCCACCATCCGCGCCAACGGCGGGGACGTGATCCCCTCCTTCGGCGGCTACACCGCCGACAACACCGGCACCGAACTGGCCGACAGCTGCACCGACGTCAACCAGATCGCGGCCGCCTACGAGAACCTGATCACCACCTACGACATCAGCCGGATCGACCTCGACATCGAGGACAACTCGCTGACCAACACGGCCGGGATCGACCGCCGCAACAAGGCGATCAAGGTCGTGCAGGACTGGGCCGCGGCCAACGGGCGCAACGTCCAGTTCTCGTACACGCTGCCGACCACCACCAGCGGGCTGGCCTCCAGCGGCCTCGCCGTACTGAAGAACGCGGTCACCAACAACGCCCGGATCGACGTCGTCAACATGATGACCTTCGACTACTACGACAACGCCGCCCACGACATGGCGGCCGACACCCAGACCTCGGCGCAGGGCCTCTACAACCAGCTCGCCAAGCTCTACCCGTCCAAGACCCCCGCGCAGCTGTGGGGTTCGATCGGGATCACCGAGATGGTCGGCATCGACGACTTCGGCGCAGCCGAGACCTTCACCGTCGCCAACGCCACCACCGTCTACAACTGGGCGGTGTCGAAGGGCATCAACACGCTGTCCTTCTGGGCGCTCCAGCGCGACAACGGAGGCTGCCCGGGCAAGTCCGGCGACGACTCCTGCTCCGGGATCAACCAGAACACCTGGGACTTCACCCACATCTTCGCGCCGTTCACCAGCGGCTCGACGGTGAACAACGACTTCTCCGTCGCCGTCAACCCCAACTCGGCCACGGTCAGCGCCGGTTCGTCGACCTCTGCGGCCATCGCCACCGCGGTGACGGCGGGTTCGGCCCAGAGCCTCACCCTCTCGGTCAGCGGCGCCCCGACCGGCGTCACCGCCACCGTCACCCCCGGCAGCGTCACCGCCGGCACCGGCGCCACCCTCAACATCGCCACCACCGCGGCGGCCGCCGCGGGCACCTACCCGCTCACGGTGACCGCCAGCGGGCCGTCCGGCAGCCACACCGCCACCTACGCGCTGACCGTCACCGGAACGACCCCGCCGACCGGCCTGGTCAACGGCGGCCTGGAGAGCGGCAGCCTCGCCCCGTGGACCTGCCAGAGCGGCGGCGCCGTGGTCTCCACCCCGGCCCACTCCGGGTCCTACGCGCTGCAGGCGGCGGCCACCGGCGGCCAGACCGGCGAGTGCTCGCAGACCGTCACCCTGAAGCCCAACACCAGCTACACGCTGAGCGGCTGGGTCCAGGGCAACTACGCCTACCTCGGCGTCAGCGGCGGGGCCACCGGCAGCACCTGGGCGAACGCCACCGGCTGGACGAAGCTGACCGTCCCCTTCACCACCGGCGCCTCCGGCACCGTCACCGTGTACCTGCACGGCTGGTACGGCCAGGAGAACGTCTACGGGGACGACTTCGCGATCGCCTGACGATCACCTCACGGGTGACGGATGACGGGTAACAGATTTCAGATGACAGCTGACAGATTTCATCATCTGTCAGCTGTCATCTGTTTGCGCCTTCGACGCCCGGCACAGCGTCAGATAGGTCACCGTGGCCAGCACCCCGCAGGCCAGGACGACCACGGCCAGCAGCACGGCCGACGGCTTCCCGCCGAGGCTGCTCAGCGGCGCGACCACCGCCCCGGACAGGAAGTTCCCGGTGCCGAGCAGCGCCGAGGCCGTCCCCGCGGCCGGCGGCTCCACCAGGCTCAGCGCCTGCGCCGCCGTGTTCGGCAGGAGCACGCCCATGCTGCCCATCATCACGAACAGCGGCGGGCAGAACCCGAGCAGACCGAAGTCCCAGACCGTCGTCGTCAGCACCAGCACGGCCCCCGCGGCCACCGCCGTCCCGAGCCCGGCCAGCATCAGCGCCCGCGCCGTGAAGCGCTTCGCCAGCACCCGCCCGTTCAGCTGGGTCATGACGACGATGGCCAGTGAGTTCGCCCCGAACAGCAGGCTGTAGGTCTGGGGCGAGACCCGGTACACGTGCTGCAGCACCGTCGACGACCCGCTGATGTAGCCGAACAGCGCGCCGTACGCGAAGGCGCTGGTCAGCGCCACCCCGAGGAACGGCAGGTCGCGCAGCAGCCCGCCCATCGTGCGCAGCGCCGCGCCGACGCCGCCCCCGTTGCGGGCGTGCGGCGGCAGCGTCTCGCGCAGCGCGCCGAACGCGACCAGGGTGAGCAGCAGTCCGAGCGCGGTGAGCGCGCCGAAGGTGCCGCGCCAGGACGTGAACCGCATCAGCTGCGCACCCACGATCGGGGCGAGGATCGGTGCCAGCCCGGATATCAGGGCGATCGAGGCCAGGAAGCGCAGCATGGCGACGCCCTGGAAGCGGTCCCGGGCGACGGCCCGGCCGATCACCAGTCCGGCGGATCCGGCCGCGCCCTGGACGAAGCGGGCGACGATCAGCACCGTCAGGCTCGGCGCGATCGCGCACACCACGCTGGCCAGGGTGAAGAGGGCGAGTCCGGCGAGCAGCGGCGGGCGGCGGCCGAAGCGGTCGCTGAGGGGTCCGAAGAGCAGCTGACCGGACGCCACGCCGAACATCGAGAAGGTGAGGGTGAGCTGGACGGCGGCCGGGTCGGCGGCCAGCTCCTGCGCGATGTCGGGGAGCCCGGGCAGGTAGAGGTCCGTGGTGAGCGGGCCGAGCGCGACGAGACCGCCGAGGACGGCGACGGTGGCCCGGCCGGTCCCGCCCCGGTCGGTGGCGGTCGTGGCGGAGGTGGTGGTCGACGTGTCACCGGCGGGGCCGACGGTCGGGCCGGGCATGGGGCTCCTCACGGAACGGGGGGCGGGGCGGGACAGGGGGCGGGACGCGTTCGTCCAGCTCCGTCCTATCGCAGCCCGGGGCGCCTCCGACAGCGGGGGTCCACCAGGTGGTTCAGCGTCGGCCGTGCTCAAGGCCCCCGAGCGGCGTCCGCGCCGCCGCCGTACGGCCTGCGGGGGGCCTGCGGACGGTCTGCACACGACGACGGCCCGCCTCGCACGGGGGTGCGGGACGGGCCGGTCGGGGAAGGACGGTGGGCCGGTCGGGGGACGACCGAGTCCCGGTGGGGCCGTGGAGCCGAGGGGCCGTGGAACCGAGGAGTCCGGCGGGTCAGTGCTTGGTCGGCCGCTCGGCGCGCAGCGCCGCCTGGACCGCCGCGCCGTCCTGCCACGCATAGAGCTGGTTGCCGGTGAGGGTGACGTTGTAGTGCCCGCAGGTCGCGCTGGCCTTGGCCGCGACGCCCTCGGGGAACCAGCCGGCCTTGAGCGTCACGGGCACCGAGTGCGCGGACCTGCCGGGCATGCCCGTGGTGCAGCCGACGGGCAGCCGGCCGTCCGGGAGGGTGGCGCGCAGCAGGCGGTCGTCACCGGTCGTCGACATCAGGTACTGCACCGCGGAGGCGTTGTCGGGCAGCCAGGTGGGCATCGAGCGGCGCTCGGCCTTGGCCTGGCTCCCGCTCGCGAAGGAGGCGTGCTCCTGGTGGCGCCCGTCGTACCACTCGGACACCCGCGGGCCGACTGCCACGGCTGCCACGGCGACGGCCATGCCGGTGCCCGCGACTCCCAGCGCGACCTTGCTCACGATGCCCTTCATGCCCGTCTGCCCTCTCCGTGTCCGTTGCCTTTGCGAGGCCGGTCGCCGTGTCGGTGACCGCCCCCGGCCCGGTCCGCGACGTCCGCCGCCCGGGTGTATCCATCGTGGCGTGCGCCGCCCGGCCGGAGCGTCACCACCAGGTCGAGATCTCGCCTCCATCCCACGGGGTACGGTCTCCACCTTCAGAGGTATGTCCGGCGGCCGGGTCTCAGGGGTAGGCCGCCCTCGCGGTGGTGTCCTGCGGCGGTCGGGCCTTGCCGGGGCCCCGATCGAGCGTCACTCAGGTGCGGCGACGGCGCAGCCCGGTGTGCTGCACCCGGGGGGCGGCGCGGGGTTTCTGAGGTGGCGTCCGGGTCGTTCCGGCGGGCCGGTCTGAGGCTCCGTCCGGGGCGGACGGAGGGGTGGGGCGGGGTGCCGCCCCGCTCAGACCGTCACGGGCTCCGCGGGCGTCACGGGGGCCGCGGGGGCCGCGGGGGCCGCGGACACCGGTCGGGCGAGCGGGAAGGGCCGGCCGTCGAGGGTCCAGTGCGGGTCGATGGGGCGCAGCAGGGAGGCGTACACCTGGGCGGCGACGTCCGGGTGGCGGATCTCCCCGGTGGGCGGACCGGCCGGGACGTCGTGCCCGGCGCAGGCGACCCAGGCGGTGCGCTCCTCGGGGGTGCGGCCGCCGTGCCCGCCTGCGTCGACGTGCCCGTGGTCGGTGACGACGATGACGGTCCACTGCTCGTCGGCGTGGGTCGCCCGGCCGCGGACGGCGTCGAGCAGCCGGCCGAGGCGCTCGTCCGCGGTGCGCATGGCCGCGCGGTACTCCTCGCCGCAGCCGAGGAAGTGGGCGGTCTCGTCGACGGCGCCGAGGTAGACGAAGGACGCCTCCGGGTCGGCGGTGGACAGGACGTGGACGGCCTCCCGGGTGACCTCCTCGTCGACGGTCTCCCATGCCTCGGGGGTGTCCTCCGCCGGGGAGACGTAGGAGAGCCGGCCGGGGGCGCGGAACAGCGGGCCGCCGGACTGGTTGATCACCAGAGGGTCCCAGCCGGCCGCGACGAAGGTGCGGCGGCGGTCACCGCGGGCGAGCCGGGTCGCGAAGTCGGGGAAGACGTCGAGCCGGTTGCCCGCGAGGTGGTTGCCCCAGACGCCGTGCTTGGCGGGCTCGACCCCGGTGACGATGGTGGCCCAGCACGGCCCGGACATGGTGGGCGTGGTGTCCGCGACGGTGACCGGCACCAGGAAACCGGCCTCGGCGACCTCCTGCAGCCGGGGCATCGGCACGTGCTCCAGGTAGTCGTGGCGGACACCGTCGATCCCGACGACGAGCACGCGGGGGCGGGGCCACTGGGCAGCGGACATGGCAGGGCTTCCTTTCGGTCGTGCACACCCGGCCGCGCCCGCCGAGGGCGCCGCCGACCGCGCCATGTTTCACCTCCCGCCGTACCGCCCGGCGTCCGCCCGCCGAACGCCGGGTGTCCGCCAGGTGTCAGGCGGCGGTACGGACGAACCGGCGGTCGGCCGCGGCGAGTTCCGCGGCCGGTCCGGCCGCGCGCAGCACCACGTCCAGGACGCGGTCCGGGTCGGCGGCGTAGCAGTGCGCGAACCACGGCATGTTCGCCTCGACGACGGCCCAGTGCACGGCCGGGTCGTAGGGGTCGGCGATCGGGCCGACGTCCAGGACGACCCCGCTCGGCAGGGTCTCGCCGACGTCGGCGAGCAGGCGCCGGGCGAAGGCGGTCGCCCCGGCGTCCAGCGGTGCCGGGTCGAGCCGTCCGAAGCGGGCGTAGCGGCTGCCGGTGAGCACCTCGCCGTCGCGGACGAACAGCCGGTACTCGGCGGCGAAGGTCACCGGCTCGCTGACCAGGACGGGCGTGTCGGGGCCGATCCGGTCACCGGTGCGCGGCAGCCGGGTGCCGTCCGGGTAGACGGCGGGCGGGATCGACTTGTCGGCAGGTGGCTTGACGAACGCCGGACGGCGCAGCGCCCACGCCTCGGCGAGGGTGGTCAGTTCGATCCGGCGGCGGGTGTACTCCGCGGGCAGGCGGGTGAGCCAGTCGTCCTCGGGTTCGAGCAGGGCGAGGCCGAGCGGGCCGGCTACCCGGGCGGCCGCGAACGGGCCGCCGTACCAGTGGAGGGGTCGCCCGGCGAGGCGCTCGACGGTCGCGGGGCCGTCGAGGACGGCGGTGGCCAGACCCCGCCCGGCGGCGGCCTCGACGAGCAGGGCGGTGGTGCTGGTCCGCTGGGCGGAGGTGAGCAGCACGCGGCCGGGCCCGGCCTGGCCCGCCGTAGCCCGGCCCGTCACCGCCCGGCCCTCCGCCGTTTGGCCCGTCACCGCCCGACTCGTCACGGAGCGGCCCGTCACGGCTGGGGGTGGAACGTGTGGACGACCTCGATGCGGCCGACGATGTTCCGGTTGAACTCGGCCAACTCCTCGGCCGGCACCCAGAGTTCCAGGATCGTCCGGCCGCCCGCCTGCTGCACGGGGTAGCGGGCGAGGAAGGCGGTGTCGACCTCGAAGCGGGTCACGTAGCCGACGCCGGAGGCCGGGACGTTCCAGTCGCGGGCGATGCGGATCGCGTAGTCCTCGTCGAGGACGGGGTAGAAGATCGGCTGCTCGGGCAGCCGGGGCGGCCAGGCACGCCGGCCGGACGCCTCGACCAGGGCCAGTTCCTCGGGGCCGGTCGGGCGCCAGAGGGTGGTGGTCGGGGCGGTGCCGCTCGCGGTGGGCCGGTTCTCCATGGCCGGGACGGTAGCCGGGCCACGGCGGACCCGGCCACCGGATTTCCCGGCGGCCGGGTTCCCAGCGGCCGGGTTCCCCAGCGGCCTTGGCGGACCGCGGACGCCGAGGCGCGCCCCGGAGGCTTACCAGAGCCGCACCGGGTGCCGGAGTACCCCGGCACCCGGGACGGCCGGCGCCGGGTCAGCGGTACGCGGACTCGCCGGTGATGGTCTCGCCCAGCACCAGGGTGTGGATCTCGCTGGTGCCCTCGTAGGTGAGCACCGACTCCAGGTTGTTGGCGTGCCGGAGGACCGGGTACTCGGTGGTGATGCCGTTGGCTCCGAGGACCGTCCGGGCACTGCGGGCGATCTCCAGCGCGGTGCGGACGTTGTTCAGCTTGCCGAAGCTGATGTGCGGCGGGCGGGCGGCGCCCTCCTCCTTGAGCCGGCCGATCCGCAGGGCGACCAGGTAGGCCTTCTCGACCTCCAGCATCATCTCGACGAGCTTCTGCTGGGTGAGCTGGAAGCCGGCGATCGGGCGGTCGAACTGGATCCGGGACTTCGCGTAGTCGAGGGCCGCGGTGTAGCAGTCGCGGGCGGCGCCGACGGTGCCCCAGAGGATGCCGTAGCGGGCCTCGTTGAGGGAGGAGAGCGGCCCGCGCAGACCGGTGACGCCGGGCAGGACGGCGTCGGCCGGCAGGACCACCTCGTCGAAGGCGAGTTCGCTGGTCACCGAGGCGCGCAGGGACAGCTTGCCGTGCACGTCGGTGGCGGTCAGACCACGGGCTCCGCGCTCGACCAGGAAGCCCCGCACACCCTCCTCGGTCTGCGCCCAGACGACGGCGACGTCGGAGATGCTGCCGTTGGTGATCCACATCTTGCTGCCCGACAGCACCCAGTCGCCGCCCTTGCGCACCGCCCGGGTGCGCATGTTGGCCGGGTCCGACCCGAAGTCGGGCTCGGTGAGGCCGAAGCAGCCGATCAGCTCACCGGCGGCCATCCCGGGCAGCCACCGCTGCTTCTGCTCCTCGGAGCCGAACGCGTGGATCGACCGCATGGCGAGCGAGCCCTGGACGGAGACGAAACTGCGCAGCCCCGAGTCCACGGCCTCCAGCTCCATACAGGCGACCCCGTACGCGACCGCCCCGGCGCCGGCGCAGCCGTAACCGTCGAGGTGCATCCCGAGCACGCCGAGGGCGCCGAGCTCGGGGGCCAGCTCGCGGGCCGGGAAGACGCCGCGCTCGAACCAGTCGCCGATGTGCGGGCGGATCCGTTCCTCCGTGAACCGGCGGACGGTGTCGCGGATCAGCCGCTCCTCGTCGGAGAGGAGGTCGCCGACGGCGAGCAGGTCGGACGGGTCGATCCGGGTCGGCTTCGTCATTGAAGCTCCTTGTAGTCTCGGCGGAGTACCGGCGAGTATTCCGCACCCGGGAGGGCGGCGGGCGGGCGCGAACGAGTGAGGAAAGCGACATGGACGGCGGCAGGCCCGCGGGCGCGGAGCACGGCCGGCGGGGCGGCCCCGTCGGTGGCACCGCAGACGGCGACGGCAACGGTTCCGCCGGCGGGGTGGGCGGTGTGCGGTACGCGGTCGGCCGGGTGACGGCGGAGGAACTGCCCGGTGCGGCGGAGGAGCTGGCCGCGCTGCTGGCGGACACCGTCCGCGGCGGCGCCTCGCTCGGGTTCCTCGCACCGCTGGAGCGGGCCGAGGCCGTCGCGTGGTGGCGGGCGCTCGCCCCGGACCTCGAGACCGGACGGCTGCTGCTGTGGACGGTCCGGGCGGTGGACGGCGGGCGGCTCGCCGGGACGGTCCAGCTGCGGCCCGCGGCGACGGCGAACGGCCGGCACCGCGGCGAGGTCGCCAAGCTGATGGTGCATCCGGAGCACCGCGGGCAACGGCTCGCCGGGCGGCTGCTGGCGGCCATGGAGGAGCAGGCGGGCGAGTTGGGGCTGCGACTGCTGGTGCTGGACACCCAGACGGGCAGCCCGGCGGAACGGATGTACGAGGCGGGCGGCTGGACCAGGGTCGGCTCGGTACCGGACTACGCGACCGATCCCGCCGGCGTCCCGCATCCGACGACGATCTTCTTCAAGGCCCTGGGCGGTGGTCCCGCGGTCAGCTGACGGATGACGGATGACGGATGACGGCGAACAGATGACAGATTTCAGATTTCGAAATCTGTCATCTGTCATCTGTTCGCTGTTCGCTGTCATCCGTTCGCCGTCGGGCTCGTCGAAGCCCGCCCGGGCGCGTGCGACCGTCACGCCTCCCGGTCCGCGCAGCCCGTCACGCGACCCCGCACAACCGGAGCAGCGCCGTCGTCACCGCCCCCGCGACGACCACCAGCGGAAACGGAGCCCGGCGAAGCGCGAGCACTCCGGCGACCAGCACACCGGCCGGACGGGCCACGCCCGCGAAGCCGTGCCCCTGCGTCAGGGCCCCGGTCGCCACCAGAGCGACCAGGAGGACGGCCGCCGCCACGGCGAGCAGGTGCCGCAGGCGCTCCGAGAGTGCGAGCCGGTGGCCGAGGAGCGGCCCGGCCAGACGGAAGGCGTACGTCCCGACGGCCAACAGCAGGACGGCGTACAGCGGCATCATCGGACTTCCTCCTTCTCGGCCGCGCCGACGTTCGCCGCCACCGCCGGTACCCCGCCTGACGCCCCACCCGACGCCCCACCCGAAACCCCGCCCGGCGCCGTCGGCACCACCGACTCCGACCCGCCGACCTCCGACACACCGACCTCCGACACACCGGGGGCTCCGGGCCCTCCGGCGAACAGCAGCCCCACCAGGGCGAGCAGGACGGGCAGCCCCGCCGGGACGAACGGCGTGGCGGCGACGGCCACGACGGCGCCCACGACGGCCGCGGTGCGGGTGCGGCGGTCGGTGAGCGAGGGCAGGACGAGTGCGAGCAGGACGGCGGGGAAGGCCGCGTCGAGTCCCAGCGCGTCCGTGTCGCCGATCAGCCCGCCGGCGAGGGCCCCGAGCAGCACCGAGACGTTCCACACCAGGTACAGCGCGACGCCGCAGAGCCAGAACGCGGCCCGGCGCCGGCGCCCGTCGTCCTGGCGCAGGACGAAGGCGGCACTCTCGTCGGTGATCAGCTGGGCCCCGAACAGCCGCCGCCACAGGGGGCCTTCGAGCGCGTCGGCCACGGTGAAGCCGAAGGGCAGGAGCCGGGCGTTGAGCACCAGCCCGGTGGCGACCGCGGCGAGCGCGCCGCCGCCGGAGAGCACCACACCGACGGCCGCGAACTGGGAGCCGCCGGCGAAGACGAGGACGGAGAGGGCGATCGGCACCCACAGTGGCAGGCCGCCGGAGACGCTGATCGCGCCGAAGGAGGCGCCGACGAGGGCGTCGGCCAGGCAGACCAGAGCGATGTCACGGAGGGTGGCATGTTCCAGTGTTCGGAGGAGCGAACGCATGTCCATCAGAGTGAACCCGCCGAGCGGGGTTCGTCAAGCCGAACGAATGAACCGACAGAGCGAACGCAGGTGCCGGAGGCAGCCGCCGTCGACAGTGGCAGCATGAACGGCACCAGCCGGAGCGGCAGAAGGAGCCAGGGAGAATGCGCGAGTGGCAAGCATGAGTGACCGGACCGCCCCGCCCGCGGGCTCGGGCGTGGAGCTGATCAGCCTGATCGCCGCGTCGATCCGGCGCGAACGCGAGCGCAGCGGGCTGTCGATGGCCGAGCTGGCGCGGCGTGCGGGCATCGCCAAGTCGACGCTCTCGCAGCTGGAGTCGGGCGCCGGAAATCCGAGCGTGGAGACGCTCTGGGCGCTCGGCGTCGCCCTGAACGTCCCGTTCAGCCGTCTGGTCGATCCGCCCCGGCCGGCGGTCAAGGTGATCCGGGCCGGCGAGGGTCCGGTGACGCACTCCGAGCGCGCCGACTACGCAGCCACCGTGCTGTCCTCGTGCCCGCCGAACGCCCGCCGCGACATCTACCGGATCGAGGCCCAGCCGGGCGAGACCCGGGCCTCCGACCCGCACATGCCCGGCACCGTCGAACACGTGATGATCGGCTCCGGCCGGGCGCTGGTCGGCCCGACCGAGGCACCCGTCGAACTGGGCCCGGGCGACTACGTGAGCTACCCGGGCGACGCCCCGCACGTCTTCCGCGCACTGGCACCGGACACCCTCGCGGTGATCGTGATGGAGCACATCTGACGATTCGCCACCACTGCCCGTCCGGCCGGGATCCTCGGGAGGAGCCCTTGCGAGGCCCGCCCGCACCGGCCGACCAGCCATCCGGCCAACCTGCCGGCCGGCCAGGTCACTTCAACAGGCCGTCCAGGAACGGGTTCCCGAACACCCGGTGCGGGTCGTGGCGGTCCAGGACGGCGACCGCCTCGTCCCAGCCGGGCCCGCCGCCGTCGCGCAGGCTGGCGGGGATGACCCGGCCGAGCACGTCCGGATCGGACCAGGCCGCCCCGGCCGTGTAGGCCCAGCCCTTGGACCACTCGACCCGCAGACCCGCCCGGGTGCCGTCGAAGGTGCGCAGCAGCCACTGCTCCAGGTCCCGGGCGAAGCGCTCCAGGCCGGGGGTGCCGGGGAAGGCGAGGACGTCGAGCCAGACGGCGGTGTCCCACTCCGGCCGGTCCGGCCGCGGGCGCAGCGCGGACAGCAGCGGCGGGCGCGCCCCCGGCACCCCGACCGCGCCTGGGTCGTCCAGGCCGGTGACCCGGATCTCCACCGCGCCGTTCACCGGGAACTCCCCGCGGGACTGGTACTCGGCGAGCAACTGCCGGTAGTAGGAGGCGAATTCGCTGACAACCCACTGCAGGTCGGCGCGCCGCGCGAGGACGGCGTACCCGTTCGCGGTGACCCGCAGGGTGGTGGGGCGGACGTACTGCAGCAGGGTGCGCGAAGGGCCCCAGAGGTCGGACCGCAGGCCGCCGGCGAGCAGGTGGGTGAGCAGGTCGCCGGAGAGCAGGTCCCGCAGGACTCCGCCGGAGAGCAGGACGTCGGTGAGGTCGCCGGTGAGCGCCACCTTGGCGATCAGGTACTGGAGTTGGCCGAAGAGCGGGGCCGATCCCCAGGCGCCGGCGACGATCTGGCCGGCCAGCCGCGCCACGGGCTCCGGAACGATGTCCGAGAAGGGGTAGTTGTAGGGCTCGTCGACGGCTCGGGAGGCGAGCGGCTTGGCGGGGGTGACGCTCCAGGTCTTGAGCCACGGGTAGTCGGTGTAGGCGAACCAGATCGCCTCGGCGCGGCCGTCGCGTTCGACGAACTCGGCGAAGGTGCGGGGCCCGCCGCCCTCGCCGAGGAGGCCGCCGAGGACACCGCCGAGCAGTCCGCCGCCACTCCCGGAACCGGAGCCGGACCCACCACCGGCACCGGCACCGGCACCGGCACCGCCGGCACCACCGGCGGTTCCGGGTCGGGCGAAGAGTTCGCTCGCCGGGATGTCGAGGCGGCTGACGCAGCGCAGCGGGCGGTCGGCGCCGGCCCGCAGCACGACTTCGGTGAGGAAGGCCCGGCCCAGGTGCACCAGGAAGGCGGCCGTGTCGGCCTCGGCACGGTCGAAGGTGCGCAGCGCGTAGCGGCCGGTGGCCGGGTCGAGGACGACGGCGGTGAGCCGGACGACCTGGTTGCTGACCGATCCGTAACCCTGCCCGTCCGGCCGGAGTTCGCCGGTGGCGGGGACGGCGGTGCCGTGGCCGCCGATGGCGAGCACGCCGCCGACGGTGAGTTCGCCGGGGGCCGGGCAGGCGGTCAGGCCGAGTCCACGGCCGGCCAGGTGGGCCAGCAGGTCCTCCATGGTGGCGCCGGTCTGGGCGCGCACGGTGGTCGGCGAGTCGGCGGTGATCGCGGTGAGGTGGCGGCTGGTGTCCAGCAGCAGGACGCGGGCGCTGCCGGGCGTGCCGTCGGCGACGGTGAGCGGCGCCCAGGTGTGCCGGTAGCCGGTGGCGCGCAGCCGCCAGCCGTTGGCGTGGGCCCAGTCCGCCAGGGCCGGGACCTCCTCGGGGGTGCGCGGCGCGCAGGTCCACAGCTGGTCGGTGCGGATCTCCCCGGACCAGTTCTGGAACACCCGCTGGTACAGCTCGGTGCCGGCGGGCAGTCCGGGCGGAGCCGGGGTCGAGGCCTCGGCGCTGTCCGGGCCGACGGTGCCGCGCAGCAGCCAGGCCGCGCCGCCGAGGGCGGCGGAGGCGCCGAGCAGCTGCCGCCGGGTGAGGCCGGCTCCCCCACCGGCCGCCCGGCCCGCGCCCCGCGCGTCGGCCCGACCCCGGCGGGCCGTGTCCCCGGTCGGGTCCGCGGTCTCCGCGCTCACGCCCGTCCCCGGGTTCACGCCCGTGCCCGGCTTCAGGCCCGTGCCCGGCTTCAGGCCCGTGTTCACGCCTCCGCACGAATCGGCGTTCGCGCCCCCACCCGCGTGCGCCCCCGCAGCCCCGTCGCGCCCCGTCGTCGTCATCCGTCCGCCCCCTCGTCATGGCCAACCGTGTCGTGGTGGCCCGGCAGGAGCGTACGAAGCGGCGCACGGCCGTTTGAAGCGCTCCACGCGAGTATTCATCCGTTCGAGTGATCATGACCCTGCCGGACGACGGCGGGGCCCCCGGGGTCCCGCCCGGCACCCCGCCGGGTCCTGCCCGGGGCGCGCCCTGGCGGATTCGGCCGCCCGGACGGTCCCGGGCACCGTCGGAAATACCCGGGGCCCGCGCGCGGCTGTGGTGATCGAAGACAGCCCGGGGGCCGGACCGGCCCGTTCAGGAGGTGCAGCGCGCGATGGGTGACGAGCAGGTGGAGCGGCAGGACGACCGCCGGCAGGGCGGGTCCGCGTTCCGGATCGAGCACGACTCGATGGGCGAGGTGCGGGTGCCGGCCGCCGCGAAGTGGCAGGCGCAGACCCAGCGGGCCGTGGAGAACTTCCCGGTGTCCGGTCAGCGGCTGGAACGTGCGCACATCGCGGCCCTGGCCCGGATCAAGGCGGCGGCGGCCCGGGTGAACGCCCGCCTCGGCGTCCTCGACGAGGAGACCGCGGCGGCGATCGCGGCGGCGGCCGAGGAGGTCGCCGACGGGCGCTGGGACGGCGAGTTCCCGGTGGACGTGTTCCAGACCGGGTCGGGCACCTCGTCCAACATGAACACCAACGAGGTGATCGCGACCCTGGCGACGGAGCGGCTGGGCCGGCCGGTCCACCCGAACGACCACGTCAACGCCAGTCAGTCGTCCAACGACGTGTTCCCGTCGTCGATCCACATCGCCGCGACCGCCGCCGTCACCCATGACCTGATCCCGGCACTGGAGCACCTGGCGGAGGCCCTGGAGCGCAAGGCCGCCGAGTTCGCGCAGGTGGTCAAGTCCGGCCGGACGCACCTGATGGACGCCACGCCCGTCACCCTCGGCCAGGAGTTCGGCGGCTACGCGGCCCAGGTGCGGCACGGCCGCGAGCGGCTGCTGGCCACGCTCCCCCGGGTGGCCGAACTCCCGCTCGGCGGCACGGCGGTGGGCACGGGCATCAACACCCCGCCCGGTTTCCCGGCCGCGGTCATCGAGGAGGTGGCCCGCGCCACGGAGCTGCCGCTGACCGAGGCCAGGGACCACTTCGAGGCGCAGGGCGCGCGCGACGCCCTGGTCGAGCTGAGCGGCCAACTGCGCACGGTGGCAGTCGGGTTCACGAAGATCGCGAACGACCTGCGGTGGATGGGCTCCGGGCCGCGCACCGGCCTCGGCGAGATCAACCTGCCTGATCTGCAGCCCGGTTCGTCGATCATGCCGGGCAAGGTGAACCCGGTGCTGCCCGAGGTGGTGCTGATGGTCGCCGCGCAGGTGGTCGGCAACGACGCGACGGTGACGCTGGCCGGCGCGAGCGGCAACTTCGAGCTGAACGTGATGCTCCCGGTGATCGCCCGCAACGTGCTGGAGTCGGTGCGACTGCTGGCCAACAGCGCCCGGCTGCTGGCGGACCGGACGGTGGACGGCATCACCGCCAACGTCGAACGGGCCCGCGAGTACGCGGAGTCCTCGCCCTCGGTGGTGACGCCGCTGAACCGGTACATCGGGTACGAGGAGGCCGCCAAGGTCGCCAAGCAGGCCCTCGCGGAGCGCAAGACGATCCGCCAGGTCGTCCTGGAACGCGGCTACCTGGAGCGGGGCGCGCTCACCGCGGAGCAGCTCGACGAGGCCCTGGACGTGCTGCGGATGACCCGCCCCTGACCCGCCCCCGACGCGGCGCGCCGCCCGCCGGTGCGGCGGGCGGCGCATGCCGGGGCGCGGAGGTCGGTTCCGTCCTCCGCGCCCCGGACCCCGACGAGGGGAGGATCAGTCCTTCGCTCGGCCGGCCCGGCCGAGCCGCATCGCAGCTCCGTTCGACGTGATCGTGGCCATCGAGATCGCCGCGAGTCCGAGCAGGAACATCACGGCGCCGACGATGACGCAGGTGACGATGTTCTTGCCGTGCGCGACCGACCCGGAGACGACCCAGGGGGAGATGATCGTCCACGCGCCGAGCGCGGTGGCCGCCCAGGCCCTCGCGTGCGTGCGCTCGTAGGCCGATCCGTAGCCCGCCATCAGCAGGCAGTAGGCCAGGCCGACGATCAGACAGGTGACGGTCAGGGTGCTGAACGCGGTGAAGCCGACGATCCACGGCGACGCGGCCAGGAAGAGACCGGCCAGTACGGCCAGGGCCTCCACGCCCTGGGCCCGGGGGGTCGAGGTGACCCGCTCGTAGTGTTCCCGGAGTTCGACGATGTCCGGGTGGTGTTCCATGCCCATCGGGATCTGGGTAGACACCGATACCACCTCCTACGGTTCGGAACATGGAAGGCGCTTGCCCCGTACCCATTCTGGCCCTTCTCTAACGTTTTGTACCTGATTGTCCGAAATGATCGATAACCATCCGATCACGCCGGTGACCTGCGTCTCACCGGCCCGAGGCCCCATTGCCTATGCAACTCGTTGCATAGCAGGATGCGGGCATGGCACTGGAGCACGCGATCCTCGTATCCCTCCTGGAGCAGCCCGGCTCCGGCTACGAGCTGGCCCGGCGGTTCGACCGCTCCATCGGCCGCTTCTGGACCGCCACCCACCAGCAGATCTACCGGGTGCTGCGACGCATGGAGGCCGACGGCTGGGTCGCCGCCGAGGAGGTCGCCCAGGACGGCAGACCGGACAAGAAGGTCTACTCGGCCGCCGAGCCCGGCCGGGCCGCACTGGCCGGCTGGCTGCGCGAACCGGTCGAACCGGAGACCGTCCGCCACGAGCTCGCGGTCAAGATCCGCGCCGCCGCCTTCGACGACCCGGCCGCGCTGATCTCCGAGGTCGAACGGCACCGCGAGGGACACGCCGCCCTGCTCGCCCGCTACCTGCACGGCGAACAGCGCGACTTCCCCGACCTCACCTCGCTCGACACCCGCCAGGAGCTCCAGCACGTGGTGCTGCGCGGCGGCATCGAGTACGAGCGGATGACCCTCGCCTGGCTCGACGACGTGCTCGAAACGCTCCACCGCCTCGCCGCCGACCGGCAGTCCTGACGACTCCGCCCGGCGCCCCGCCACCGGATCCGACGATCGAACAGCGGACGGCGCACGGCGGGGAACCCGGGCCGGAGGACCGATCGACGAAGGGCGCCGGACGGACGGCCGAAGGCGGGCGCCGGACACCGGACGCCCGCCGACGGATGACGGATGACGAATGACAGATGACAGATGATGAAATCTGAAATCTGTCACCTGTCATCTGAAACCCGTGATCCGTCAGTCGCCCCGCCCGGCCGACAGCCGCCCGACCGACCCACACCCCCCGACACACCCTCGACCCCCGGGAGCCCGTGATGCTCTTCAACCCGCGTACGTACGACCCCGCGCAGTTCGACGAGCCGACCCGCCGGCTGCTGCGCGCGACCGTGGACTGGTTCGAGTCCCGCGGCAAGAAGGCGCTGATCGACACCTACATCGACCGCAGCTGGTACGGCGACTTCCTCGAGTTCGCCGCCAAGGAGGGCCTGTTCGCGGAGTTCCTGACGCCGTCCTCGGCCGACGCCGGCAAGCGCTGGGACACCGCCCGGATCGCCGAGCTGAACGAGATCCTCGGCTTCTACGGCCTCGGCTACTGGTACACCTGGCAGGTCACCATCCTCGGCCTCGGCCCGGTCTGGCAGAGCGGCAACGAGGCCGTCCGGGCCCGTGCTGCCAAGCTCCTGACGGAGGGTCACGTGATGGCGTTCGGGCTCTCCGAGCGCACCCACGGCGCCGACATCTACTCCACCGACATGATCCTCACCCCCGACGGCGAGGGCGGCTTCACCGCGACCGGCTCCAAGTACTACATCGGCAACGGCAACGTGGCCGGCCTGGTCTCGGTCTTCGGCCGCCGCTCGGACGTCGAGGGCCCGGAGGGCTACGTCTTCTTCGCCGCCGACAGCCGCCACGAGGCGTACCACCTGGTCAAGAACGTGGTGAACGCCCAGATGTACGTCAGCGAGTTCCGGCTCGAGGACTACCCGGTGCGCGCCGAGGACGTGCTGCACACCGGCCAGGCGGCCTTCGACGCGGCGCTGAACACCGTCAACGTCGGCAAGTTCAACCTCTGCACGGCCTCCGTCGGCATCTGCGAGCACGCGATGTACGAGGCCGTCACACACGCCCACAACCGGGTGCTGTACGGCCGCAAGGTCACCGACTTCCCGCACGTGCGCCGCGAGTTGACCGACGCGTACGCCCGCCTGGTGGCGATGAAGCTGTTCAGCGCGCGCGCCGTGGACTACTTCCGCACCGCCTCCCCCGAGGACCGCCGCTACCTGCTCTTCAACCCGATGACCAAGATGAAGGTCACCACCGAGGGCGAGAAGGTCATCGACCTGATGTGGGACGTCATCGCGGCCAAGGGCTTCGAGGCGGACACCTACTTCGACAAGGCGGCGAAGGACATCCGCGGCCTGCCGAAGCTGGAGGGCACCGTCCACGTCAACCTAGCGCTGATCCTCAAGTTCATGGGCAACTACCTGTTCGCCCCGACCGAGTACGCGCCGGTGCCGAGCCGCCTGGACGCCGCCGACGACGCCTTCCTGTTCCGCCAGGGCGCGGCCCGCGGCCTGGGCGCGATCCGCTTCCACGACTGGCGCACGGCCTACGACCGCCACGCGCAGGTCCCGAACGTCGCCCGCTTCCGCGAGCAGGCCGACGGCTTCTGCGAGCTGCTGCTCAGCCACGCGCCGAGCAAGGAGCAGCAGGCCGACCTGGACTTCCTGCTGGAGATCGGCCAGCTCTTCGCGCTGATCGTCTACGGCCAGCTGGTGCTGGAGCAGGCCGAGCTGACCGGCCTGGACGAGGACGTGCTGGACCAGATCTTCGACGCGCTGGTCCGCGACTTCTCCGCGCACGCCACCGAGCTGCACGGCAAGTCCTCGACCACCGAGGAGCAGGCCGCCTGGGCGCTGGCGAACGTGCGCCGGCCGGTCGCCAACGCGGTGCGCGCCGACGCGGTGTGGGCGATGGTCGAGGGGCTGTCGGGCGCGTACGAGATGCAGCCGTAGTCACCCGTCGGGAAAGACCACGGAGGGACCCCCGGGGGTGCCGGTCGGCGGACCGGCACCCCCGGTTCCGTCCCGCGGCACCCGCGGCACCCCGGCGCGTCCAGGACCCCCGGCACCCCGGCCCCGTTCAGCCGTCGCCGAGGCCCATGTCCCGGGCCCGGGCGACGGCCTCGGCCCGGGTGGCGACGTGCAGCTTCTCGAAGATGTGGGTGACGTGGTTGCGGACGGTCTTCTCCGCGACCACCAGCTCCCGGGCGATCCGCCGGTTGTCCAGGCCGCGCGCGACCAGGTCCAGCACCTCGGCCTCCCGCGCGGTGAGCTCCGGGAAGAGCTGTTCCGCCTCGCGCATCCGGGCGCCGGCGAGCAGGGCGGTGATCCGCCCGGCGACCTCGCCGCCGAAGACGGCGCCGCCCGCCGCGACGGTGCGCACCGCGTGCAGCACCTCCTCCCGCCCGGCGCCCTTGACCAGGTAGCCGCGCGCACCGGCCTGGAGGGCGGCGAGCAGGTTGCCGTCGTCGTCGGACATGGTCAGCATCAGCACCGGCGGCGCCTGTTCCTGCGCCGAGAGCCGCCGGACGGCTTCCAGGCCCGAGCCGTCGGGCAGCGAGAGGTCCATGATCACGACGTTGGGACGGTGCCGTTCGACGGCCCCGGACACGTCCGCGACCCGCTCGGCCTCGGCCACCACCACGACGCCCTCGGCGCTCTCCAGCGCCACCTTGAGCCCCTCCCGGAAGAGGGGGTGGTCGTCGACGATCAGTACACGGACGGGCGGGGCGTCGGGCGCCCGCCCCGGGGGTGCCACCGGCGGCTGTTCATCCACCCGGCCGACACTACCAGCGATGATCTCGTGACTTTCCGTGACATGCTCGGAGTTGCCCCTCTCCGGGGTGCTCCCGGGCGCGGCGGCCCGCCGGCCCCGACCCGTCCCGTCCCGGCCGGAAAGCGGGACCGCTGCCCCACGCGCCCGGGACACCGGGCAGCCGAGACTGGACCGTGTGCCGGCCGACCAGTACCGGCGCACCACATTCCGGCCGGTGGACCACACCCCCAGTCCATTTCGAGGCGGTTCCATGATCACGGTGACCTCTCCCCGGTCCGGCCGCGCGCCCTCCCGGCGCAGTTCCGGACCGTCCCCCGCCCGACGGCAGCTAGCCGCGGCGGCCACCGTCACCTCGGTCTGCCTGGTCGTGTCGATGCTCTGGACCTGCTACGTGCTCGTCCATCTCGGCGACCCCGCCATCACCTACCCGCGCAACGAGCTCGGCACCCTGATCTACGCGCTGCCCACCGCCGGTGCCGGGATGCTGCTGCACGCCCACCGCCCGGGCAGCCCGCTGGGCTGGGTGATGCTCTGCTACGCGCTGGCCCTGATCCTGCCCAACGCGGCCTCCGCCCCGGTGTGGGTGGAGGTCTCCGACCCGGGCATCGTCGGCGCGACGGTGGCGCTGCGCGCGGTGTGCGACGTGGTCAGCGCGACGCTGTTCTACGTGCTGCCGCTCTGGCTCCCCTCCGGACGGCTGACCAGCCGCCACTGGTGGTGGTACATCGGGGCGGTCGCGCTGTGGCAGCTGCCGGCCAACCTCTGGTTCCTGCACCGCACCAACGCCTTCGGCCACCCCAACCCGCTGGCCGACACCGCCCCCGCGACGTTCTTCGGGCACCTCTCCAACCGGCTCCTCGACCTCTACCAGCCCGTCAACTACCTGCTCATCGGCTTCGCCGCGCTCGTCCTGCTGGTACGCCTGGTCCGGCCCGCGCGGCCGCCGGCGGCGGACCCCCGGAAGGACTGGGCGCTGCGGCACCGGGCGCACGTGGCGGGGCTGCTGGCCGCGTACCTGCTCCTCGCCGGCATGCAGGACTTCTACACGCACAACTACCAGGAGCACTACTGGCTCAGCTACACCGTCTTCGCCGTCGCCGGGGCCGTCTGGGCCGTCGCCATCGGCTACCTGGTGATCCGCGACGGCGGCTGGCGGCTCGACCGGGCGGCCCGCAGCGTGCTGACCGGGCTGCTGCTGGCCACCGGGTTGCTGACGCTGTTCGTGGTGCTGGCGGCCGTGCTGTCGAGCTGGCTGGTGCCCGGGCGGGGCGGGGCCGCGCTGCTGCTGATCGGGCTGGTCTTCGCGCTCGGTGCGGGCCTGCCCCGGGCCACCCGCCGGGCGGTCTCCCTGATCGACCACCTGTACTACGGCGAACGCGCCCACCCCTACCAGGTGTTGCGGACCCTGGCCGGGCGGGTGCGGCAGGTCGGCGAGCCGGAACGGCTGCCGGACGCGCTGTGCGCCGCCGTCGCGGAGCAGCTGCGGCTGCCCGGCGTCGCCCTGACCGTCGCCACCCGGGCCGGGCAGCGCCGGCTGGCCGCCGTCGGCCGCCTGGACGGGCGGAGGCAGGCCTTCCCGCTGGTCCACCGCGGCGCGCCGATCGGCGAGTTGACCGTCGGCCTGCGCGAGGGCGAGCAGGAGCTGGACGCCAGCGACATCGACATCCTGCGCTCGCTGTCCGACCAGGCCTCCCCCGCCGTGGCGTCCCTGCAGCTCCTGGAGGACCTGCAGGCCAGCCGGGAGCAGATCGTCGCCGCGCGCGAGGAGGAGCGGCGCTGGCTGCGCCGGGACATCCACGACGGCCTCGGGCCCGCGCTGGCGGGGCTGCGGCTGAGAGTGGACAACGCCGCCGCCGGTGGTGGCGGGGAGGACCGCCTGGGCGGGACGCTGCACGGCATCTCGGACGGCCTCGCGATGGCGATCAGGGAGGTCCGGCGAATCACCGACCGGCTGGGCCCCGCCCCGCTCGGCGAGTTCGGGCTGGCCCGGGCGATCCGGCAGCTGGCCGCCGGCTTCGACACCGCCGAGCTCACCGTCACGGCCGACCTGCGCCCGGACCCGTTGCCCGAGCTGCCGGCCGCCCTGGAGGTGGCGACCTACCGGATCGTCGCCGAGGCGCTGAACAACGTGCTGCGGCACGCCCGGGCCCGCACCGCCGAGGTGACGGTGCGGGTCGACGACGCGGCGCTCACCCTGACCGTCCGGGACGACGGGGTCGGGGTCGGGACGGAGACCGGAGCCGGGGGCGGGGACGGCGGCGGTGCGGCGGGCCGCGACGGGCTGGAGCAGCGGTCGCCGCAGGGGCCGTACGGGGACGGGCCGGGCGGGGTGGGGCTGCGCTCGATGGCGGACCGCGCCGCGGAGATCGGCGGGCACTGCACCGTGGAGTCGCTGCCGGGCACTCCCGGCACCCGGGTGGTGGCGGTGCTGCCGCGCTCGGCGGCGGCCGGTGCACCCGGCGCCGCCGGTGCTGCTGGTACTGCCGGTGCGGCGGGCGCCACCGGCGCGACGGACGCCCCGGGCGGGACGGGGGCGGGTTAGCCCGTTCGGGTGCCGGGCCCGTACCCGGGACGGCGGGCGCAGGAGCCGGAGGCGACACGGGAAGGGCTCGGGGCACGGGGAGGCCCCCGGCACTGGCGGTGCCGGGGGCCTGGACGGGACGGGGTGGCGGGTGCGCCGCCACGGTCGTCACACCGGAGTCAAGAGGGGTTGCAGTCGCCCTGCCCGAGGGTGCAGATGTCCGCGGGCGGAGGGGTCGTGTTCGGCTTGCTGGGCTTGGCCGGCGCGGCGACGGCGCAGGCGTTCCTGAACGCGATGGCTGAGGCGATCGCTCCGGCCAGGGCCGAGGCCAGGCAGAGCGCCTTGGTCGCGGTGTTCGTAGCCATGGGGTGGTTCTCCTCAATGTTCCGAGCAACCGTTCGGTCGATCGCTCTTGTCTCCACTGTGCGGAGCGCGACGCCCCGGTCGCATGGGCTCGCCGTCCCATTCCGGTCCCGGAATCCGACGGCGGCCGGAGCCGTCGGGGTACCGGAACGGCCGTCGGCCGCGACCCCGGGCGGGGGCCACGGCCGACGGGCCGGAGGGTGCGGGGTCAGGGGAGCGACCGGGCCCGCTCCTCCCGGCGCTCGGCCCGGAGACCGGGGGCGAGCGCCCCGGCACGCCCCAGCACGGCCGTGACGGGCCCGCGCGGGCCGGCCCGGAGGCCGCAGCGCTCCCCCGCCCGCAGGTAGAGCAGGTCGCCGGGGTACAGCGACGCCTCTCCGGCGGTGTCGAGGAAGCCGCCGGTGCCCGAGAGGACCAGCAGGAAGGCGTCCGCCCCCGGGCCGGCCGACACGCCGTGGACCTCGCCCGGGGCGAGTTTCACGGTCTCCACGGTGACCCGCCGGCGGTCGTCGGCGGGGTGAGAGTTCGAGCGCTGGGACGGGATGGCGGCCTCGGACGCGACCGGGCGGACGGTGAGCAGCACGGTCGGCGCGCCGCGGACGGCGGTGAACCGGCAGGCCCGGCCCGACCGGTGGTGCAGGGCCTCGCCGGGCGACAGGATCCGGTCCGCCGCGATCAGCCGGCCGGCGAGCACCACGGTGGCCGACTCTGGCCCGGTGCAGGGGAGTTGCTCGACGTGGACACCGGGGGGCAGGGCCTCGACGGTCAGTCCGGCGAGGACCGCCGGGCGCTGTGCGGGATCGATCAGCCGCCGGAGGGCGGGCGCGGTACGGGGGACGGCGGCGGGGACGAGGATCACGACGGCCTCCTCGGGCGGTGCGGTCAGGGACGGGCTCGGCGGTCGGCGCGGCGCCGGGCCAGGGCTGCCCGGGTGCCGGCGGCGTGCCGGGGGACGGCGAGGGTGAGGCAGAGCAGTTCCACGCCGAGCGGTCCGGCTTCGAGGTGGAGCGCGTTGCCGCGCGGGGCCAGCAGCAGGTCGCCGTCCGAGGCCAGGTGGTCGGTCCCGTCGGGGAGCCGGCCGACGACGGCGGCCCCGCGCAGGACGTGCAGCACGGTCTCGGCGTCGGGGCGGCCCGGGAGCACGTGGTGGGCGCCGGGGCTCAGCCGCAGGTGGTCGAAGGACTCGCAGGCGCTGGTGAGCATCGCGCGGCGGGCGAGCGGGCGGACCCGTACGCGTTCGCCGTCCGGGCCGAGGAGGACCATGGCGGTGCCGGTGTCGGTGGTGACGATCACCTGGGTTCACCTTCGTTCGGGGTGTCGGGGCTGTCGGGAGCGTCGGCGGCGTCAGGGGCGTCGACGTCGTCGGGGGCGCTGGAGGCGTCGGGGGCGTCAGGGATGTCGTCGGAGGTGTCGTCCGCGGCGGTTCCGTCCGCGGAGAAGGCGTCGGCGGTGGCCGTGCTGCCCACCGGGACGGCGAGGACGGCGTGGAAGAACTCGAGCCCGGCGGTGCCGGCGGTGAGGACGGTCCGGGAGCCGAGCGGGAGGACGACCGAGGTGCCCTCCACCAGCGGGACGCCCGCACCGGCCTCCTCCGCCCGGAGGGCCTCCGCGGGAACGGAGGCCAGACCGGAGCCGGCGGTGACGTAGAACGCGTGCTCGACCTCGTCGGCGGCCAGTTCGGTGCTGTGGCCCGGGTCGAGCCACTGGAGTCCGACGCCGCACAGGGGACCCGACAGCAGGCGGCCGGGGTCGACCGCGCCGCGGCGGCGCAGATCGGTGATGACGGTGCCCGGCATTTCGGGGCTCCTTCCGATCGCGGGCGGGCCCGGCGGTCCGCCTCTGTGACCAACCGTGCGCCGCCCGTCGTCCCGGCCACACGGGGGTGTCGTCCCGTCCCGTTCCCGTGCACCGCCCGGGCTTGACCCGGGCCCGGGCCGGGCCAGGCCCGGGTGCGCGCCGGGTCCGCCCAACCGCCCGTCCCGGAAGCGCCCGGCTCCGGCCCGGGCCACCCCGGGTTCGTCCCGGGACCGCCCGGCTCCGGCCTGGGCCACGCCGGGTCCGTCCGGGTCCGCGCCCGGGGCGCCGCCCGCACGCCCGGGGCGCCGGAACCCTCCCGCACGCCCGCGTGTGCGCCCCTCCCCGCGCGGGTCCGCCCGCCCCCTCCACCGGCCACCGCCCGGCGTACGGTGGAACACGGAGGCCGTGTCATGCACGTCACCGGGACGCACTTCACCGACCGCACGGACGCGGGCCGGCGGCTGGCCGCCCGTCTGGGCCACCTGGGCGGCCCCGGCACCGTGGTGGTCGCGCTGCCCAGGGGCGGGGTGCCGGTGGCCGCCGAGGTGGCCCGGGCGCTCGGCGCACCGCTGGACATCTGCGTGATCCGCAAGCTCGGGGCACCCCGGCAGCCCGAGCTCGGCATGGGGGCGATCGGCGAGGACGGCGTCCGGGTGCTCAACCAGCAGGTCATCCGCCTCGCCGGGGCCGGTGAGGCGGAGCTCGCCGAGGTGGAGCGGCGCGAGCGCGCCGAGCTGGAGCGCCGGGCACGCCGCTACCGGGGCGACCGCCCGCCCGCGGACCTACGCGGACGCACGGTGGTCGTGGTGGACGACGGCGTCGCCACCGGCTCCACCGCCCGGGCCGCCTGCCGGATCGTCCGGGCCCGGGGAGCGGCCCGGGTGGTGCTCGCCGTGCCGGTGGCCCCCGTGGACTGGACGGAGCGCCTGGCGGATGTCGCCGACGAGCTGGTCTGCGTGGGCACGCCGTCCCCGTTCTTCGCGATCGGCGAGTTCTACCGCGACTTCTCGCAGACCGGCGACGAGGAGGTGCTGCGGCTGCTGGCCGAGGCCCGGGCCGCGCCGGCAACGGCCGACGGGCCCGTGGACCGCGAACTCGTACTGCCGGCCGCCGGGGTCCGGCTGACCGGCCGGCTGACCGTCCCGGCCGGGGCCCGCGGCATCGTGGTGTTCGCGCACGGCAGCGGCAGCGGTCGGCGCAGCCCGCGCAACCGCCACGTCGCCGGGCACCTGAACCGCTCCGGGCTGGCGACCCTGCTCTTCGACCTGCTCACCGAGGACGAGGAGGCGGACCGCCGCAACGTCTTCGACGTGGGGCTGCTGGGAGCCCGGCTGACCGCCGTCGCGGGACGGCTGGCCGCCCGGCCGGAGACCCGCGGTCTGCCGCTCGGCCTGTTCGGCGCCAGCACGGGGGCGGCCGCCGCGCTGCACACCGCCGCCGCGCTCGGGCCGGCCGTGGGCGCGGTGGTCTCGCGCGGCGGGCGCCCGGACCTGGCCGGGCCGGTCGTCCTGGGCCGGGTGAGCGCCCCGACGCTGCTCCTGGTCGGCGCCCTGGACGGGATGGTGATCGACCTGAACCGACGGGCCAGGGCCGGGCTGCACTGCGAGAGTGAACTGACGGTGGTGCCTGGCGCGGGCCACCTGTTCGAGGAGCCGGGCACGCTGGACCTGGTCGCCGAGCTCGCCGGGGACTGGTTCCTGCGCCACCTGACGGCCTCGGACGCCGCTACGGGGCCGGTGCGGCAGACCCCGTGAATCACCCCCGATCGACAGCACATATTGCGCAGCCGGAGACCGGAATTCCTGATCAGCTTGTACACATTGAACAGTGAAATCCCCACCTGTTGCCCAGCCACCCGGACAGGAGCAAGCTCTCCGCCAACCGCACCGCCCACCCGTTCACGGCGCGGCCGCGATCCAAGCGGAAGCCTCAGAGCCGAGGCCCAAAGTGGAGGAACGACCGATGACCCCGCAGTCCCACGCCCTTGAGCTGACCCCCGAGGAGCGCGAGGCCGGCCTCGACGCCGAGCAGCTGCGCCGCCTCGTCGGCCTCGTCGAGCACGACCCGGCCACCGACCCGTTCCCCGTCACGGCCCAGGACGCGGTCGTCTTCGTGGTCGGCAACGCCACCCAGACGGCCCAGTTCTACCAGGCCGTGTTCGGCATGGAGCTGGTCGCCTACTCCGGCCCCGAGACCGGCCGCCGCGACCGCAAGGCCTTCGTGCTCCGCTCCGGCTCCTGCCGCTTCGTGATCAAGGGCGGCGTGCTGCCGGACAGCCCGCTGCTGGACCACCACCGCCGCCACGGCGACGGCGTCGTCGACCTGGCCCTCGAGGTCCCGGACGTCGACAAGTGCATCGAGCACGCCCGCGCGTCCGGCGCCACCGTCCTGGAGGAGCCGAACGACGTCTCGGACGAGAACGGCACCGTGCGCCGCGCGGCCATCGCCACCTACGGCGAGACCCGCCACACCCTGATCGACCGCTCCCGCTACAAGGGCCCCTACCTGCCCGGCTACATCGCCGCCGAGAGCAAGGTCCGCCACCCGGAGGGCTCGCCCAAGCGCCTGTTCCAGGCCCTGGACCACGCCGTCGGCAACGTCGAGCTCGGCAAGATGGACGAGTGGGTCTCGTTCTACAACCGGGTCATGGGCTTCGTGAACATGGCCGAGTTCGTCGGCGACGACATCGCCACCGACTACTCCGCGCTGATGTCCAAGGTCGTCGCCAGCGGCAACCACCGGGTGAAGTTCCCGCTCAACGAGCCGGCCGTCGCCAAGAAGCGCTCGCAGATCGACGAGTACCTCGAGTTCTACACCGGCCCCGGCTGCCAGCACATGGCGCTCGCCACCAACGACATCCTCACCACCGTCGACGTGCTGCGCTCGCGCGGCGTCGAGTTCCTCAACACCCCGGACTCGTACTACGACGACCCGGAGCTGCGCGCCCGGATCGGCAACGTCCGGGTGGACATCGACGAGCTGAAGTCCCGCGGCATCCTCGTCGACCGCGACGAGGACGGCTACCTGCTGCAGATCTTCACCAAGCCGATCGGCGACCGCCCGACCGTCTTCTACGAGTTCATCGAGCGCCACGGTTCGCTGGGCTTCGGCAAGGGCAACTTCAAGGCGCTGTTCGAGGCGATCGAGCGCGAGCAGGACGCGCGCGGCAACCTGTGAGCGGTCGGGGCAACCCGAGCACGGTCGACCGACGCGCGACCGGCTGAGCACGGTCGAGGAGGAGCAGGGAGATGGCGTACTACCGGCAGCTGGGCAGCATCCCGCCCAAGCGGCACACGCAGCACCGCACACCCGAAGGCGGGCTGTACTACGAGGAGTTGATGGGCGAGGAGGGGTTCTCCTCGGACTCCTCGCTGCTCTACCACCGGGGCATCCCCTCCGCCGTGGTGAACGCGGTGCCGTGGGAGCTGCCCGACCAGTCCACGGTGCCCAACCATCCCCTGCTCCCCCGCCACCTCAAGCTGCACGAGCTCTTCGCCGGCCAGGAGTGGAAGTCGGCGGACGTCGTGGGCAGCCGCCGGCTCGTCCTCGGCAACGCCGACGTGCGGATCTCCTACGTCGCCGCCGGGGCCCCGAGCGAGCTCTACCGCAACGGGCTCGGCGACGAGTGCGTGTACGTGGAGTCCGGCTCCGGCACGGTCGAGACGGTCTTCGGCTCGATCGAGGTCGGCCAAGGCGACTACGTGATCATCCCCCGCGCCACCACCCACCGCTGGGTGCCGTCCGGGGACGAACCGCTGCGCGCCTACTGCATCGAGGCGAACAGCCACATCACCCCGGTCAAGCGCTACCTGTCCAAGTACGGGCAGCTGCTGGAGCACGCGCCGTACTGCGAGCGCGACTTCCGCGGACCGGTCGGCCCGCTCGTGGTCGACGCCCCCGGGGACGTCGACGTGCTGGTCAAGCACCGCGGCCCGAACGGGGTCGCGGGCACCCGCTACACCGTGCCGCACCACCCGTTCGACGTGGTCGGCTGGGACGGCTGCCTGTACCCGTACGCCTTCAACATCGCCGACTTCGAGCCGATCACCGGCCGGATCCACCAGCCGCCGCCGGCCCACCAGGTCTTCGAGGGCAACAACTTCGTGATCTGCAACTTCGTGCCGCGCAAGGTGGACTACCACCCGCTGTCGATCCCGGTGCCGTACTACCACGCCAACGTGGACAGCGACGAGGTCATGTTCTACTGCGGCGGCGACTACGCGGCCCGCAAGGGCTCGGGCATCGGCCAGGGCTCGATCTCGCTGCACCCCGGCGGACACACCCACGGGCCGCAGCCGGGCGCCTACGAGCGAAGCATCGGCGCGGAGTTCTTCGACGAGCTCGCCGTCATGGTGGACACCTTCCGCCCGCTCGAACTGGGCGAGGGCGGCCGGGCCAGCGAGGACGGCAACTACGCCTGGACCTGGGCCGGTCGGGGGCCCGGGCGATGAGCAGCGCCACCGGCCCGATCCCCGAACTGTTCCACGGGCTCTTCGACGACGCGGCGGTGTTCCCGCCCGGGAACCTGCCGGTCGCCGAGGCGGTGCCCGCCCACCGGGCCCACCGCGCGGCCTGGTACGCCGAGGCCGTCGGTCCGCTGCTGTGCGGGGCCGGCCGGCTGGGCGAGCTGGCCGCCGCGGTGGCGGGCGGCGCGGCGACGGCCGGAGACCCGCCGCTCGGGGTCGGGCTCGTACTGCCGGGGGGCAGTGCCGAACTCGGCCCGGCGCTCGCCGCCGCCGCTCCCTTCCGGGTGGCCGGCGTCGAGCTGGCCACCCGGGACGCCGCCGAGGCCGTCGCCGAACTCGACCGGCTGCTGCCCCCGGACGTCCCGGCCGCCGTCGAGCTGCCGCGCGAACTCCTGCGCGGCGACGGCCTGGACGAGGTCCTGGACGTGCTGGTCGACAGCCCCTACCGGGCGAAGTTCCGCACCGGCGGGGTCGTCCCGGAGGCCTTCCCGGACGAGGCCGAGCTGGCCGCCTTCCTCACCGGCTGCGCCCGGCGCGGGCTGCCGTACAAGTGCACCGCCGGACTCCACCACGCCGTCCGGCACACCGACCCGGCCACCGGGTTCGAGCACCACGGCTTCCTGAACGTGCTGCTGGCCGCCCAGGAGACCGACCCGGCGGCCGCCGCGGCGGTGCTGGCGGAACGCGACGGCGCGGTGCTGGCGAAGACCGTGCGCGAACTGACCGATCGTCAGGTTACGGTGATCCGCAACTCGTTCACCGCGTTCGGCACCTGCAGCATCGCCGAACCCCTGGACGACCTGGCCGCGCTCGGCCTGCTGTCGCCCAGTCCACTGCCCCAGGAGGACCGTTGAGCACCCCCCGCAGCTGGCTCGCCAGCGCCCAGGACTCGCCGTACGGCGTGCACAACCTGCCGTACGGCGTCTTCACCGCCGCCGACCGGCCCGGACGGCGCCGGATCGGTGTGCGGGTCGGGGACTTCGTGCTGGACGCCGGGGCGGCCGCCCGCGCGGTCGGGGCGCCGTCCGCGCTGCTGGACGCCGACTCGCTCAACCCGCTGATGGCGGCCGGCCGGCCGGTGTGGACGCAGGTCCGCGCCGACCTCACCCGGTGGCTGACCGACGAGTCGCACCGCGAGGCGCTGTCGCCGGCGCTGCTGCCGGCCGGCGAGGTCGAGCTCCACCTGCCGTTCGAGGTCGCCGACTACGTCGACTTCTACGCCTCCGAGCACCACGCCACCAACCTGGGCCGGATCTTCCGCCCGGGCTCGGAGCCGCTCACCCCCAACTGGAAGCACCTGCCGATCGGTTACCACGGTCGGGCCGGCACGGTCGTCGTCTCCGGCACCCCGGTGGTACGGCCGCACGGGCAGCGCAAGGCGCCCGCCGACCCCGCGCCGACCTTCGGGGCGACCCGCCGGCTGGACATCGAGGCCGAGGTCGGCTTCGTCGTCGGCACCCCCTCGCAGCTCGGCCGGCCGGTGGCCCTGGCGGACTTCCGCGAGCACGTGTTCGGCGTCTGCCTGCTCAACGACTGGTCCGCGCGCGACATCCAGGCCTGGGAGTACGTGCCGCTCGGCCCGTTCCTCGGCAAGTCCTTCGCGACCTCGATCTCGCCGTGGATCGTGCCGCTGGACGCCCTGCAGGACGCCCGGGTCACGCCGCCGGCGCGCGACGTCGAGCCGCTGGCCTACCTGGACGACCGCGGCGGCGAGCCGTGGGGCCTGGACCTCGCGATGGAGGTCCGGCTGAACGGGCACCTGGTGTCCCGCCCGCCGTTCGCGTCGATGTACTGGACGGCGCAGCAGCAGCTCACCCACATGACGGTCAACGGCGCCTCGCTGCGGACCGGCGACCTGTTCGCCTCGGGCACCGTCAGCGGGCCGGAGCCGGACACCCGCGGCGCGCTGATCGAGCTGACCTGGAACGGCGAGGAGCCGCTGAAGCTCCCGGACGGCACCACCCGGACCTTCCTGGAGGACGGCGACGAGGTGGTCATCACCGCCACCGCCCCGGGGCCGGACGGCACCGTCGTCGGGTTCGGCGAGGTCGCGGGGCGGGTGCAGCCGTAACGCGCCGGACGAAGGACGGCTGACAGATGACAGCTGACAGATTTCAGATGACAGATTTCGTCGTCTGAAATCTGTCGGCTGTCATCTGTCGTTACCGCTGGCCGCGGCCGCGGCCGCGGCCGCGGCCCGGCACCGCTGACGTACCGACAGCAGCGGGAATCCGGGGCGGCGCCCCGGGCGGGCCCCGCCTCGTGATCACCGCGCCGGACCGCCCCGGTACGGTGGACGGCAGGAGTCGTCGACACCGAGGAACGACCGAGGACGGGAGCGGGCCCGATGAGCGCAGAGGTGGCGGAGGTCCAGGTCCTCCTGGACGGCGGGGTCGGACGGATCGTGCTCAACCGGCCGCGCGCCCTCAACTCGCTGACCCACGGCATGATCCGCACCGTCCACGCGACGCTGTCCGACTGGGCCGCCGACGACCGGGTACGCGCCGTCGTGCTGACCGGCGCCGGCGAACGCGGCCTCTGCGCGGGGGCCGACATCCGCGCGCTGCACGACGACGCCAAGGCCGGCGGGGCCGGCGCACGGGCCTTCTTCCGCGACGAGTACCGGCTGAACGCCCTGATCGCCCGCTACCCGAAGCCCTACGTCGCGGTGATGGACGGCATCACCATGGGCGGCGGCGTCGGCCTGTCCGCCCACGGCGCGATCCGGATCGTCACCGAGCGCTCCACCGTCGCGATGCCCGAGACCCGGATCGGACTCGTCCCGGACGTCGGCGGCAGCCGCCTGCTCGCCCTCGCCCCCGGCGAGACCGGTACCCATCTGGGGCTCACGTCGGCCTCGATGGGCCCCGGTGACGCCCTGCTGTGCGGCTTCGCGGACCACTTCGTCCCGTCCGCGGCCGTCCCGGCGCTGCTCGACGCGCTGGCCGGCGGCACCGACCCGGCCGACGCCGTCGCCGCGCACGCCGAGCCCGCGCCGCCCGCCCCGCTCGCCCGGCAGCGCGAGTGGATCGACGCCTGCTACGCGGCCGACACCGTCGAGGAGATCGTCGACCGGCTGGTGAACTCCGGTGTGCCGGAGGCGAAGGAGGCCGCCGGACTGATCCTCGGCAACTCCCCCACGGCCGTCAAGGTGACGCTGGCCGCGCTGCGGCGGGCCCGCACCCTGCCCTCCCTGGAGGCCGTGCTCGACCAGGAGTACCGCGTCTCCTGCGCCGCGCTGGCGGGGCACGACCTGGTCGAGGGCATCCGGGCGCAGGTGATCGACAAGGACCGCACCCCGCGCTGGTCCCCGGCCGCCCTCGCCGGGGTGACGGACGCGGACGTCGAGCGCTTCCTCGCCGTGCGCGAGGGGGACGAGTTGGGCCTGGCCTGAGCGCACCCGCGCACGCGCGCGCCGCACCGGCGCCAGGGCCCGTGTCCACGCCGGTGCCCGCGGCCGTGCCCGTGCCCGTGCCCGTGACGACCGTCTCGCATGCCAAGACTGGCGCGAGCCCGGGCGCGTCGTAGATCGTTGGGTGGTCAGGGCGCGCCCCAGCGGCGCCGAGCAGCGGAATGGGAGTCAACGGCGATGACCGAGACCTACGAGACGATCCTGGTCGAGCGCAAGGGCCGGGTCGGGCTGATCACGCTCAACCGGCCGAAGGCGCTCAACGCGCTGAACACCCAGCTGATGAACGAGGTGGTCGCGGCCGCCACCGCCTTCGACCGGGACCCGGAGATCGGCTGTCTGGTGATCACCGGCTCGGAGAAGGCCTTCGCGGCCGGCGCCGACATCAAGGAGATGCAGGGCAACCGGTTCCCGGACGTCTACCTGGACGACTGGCTGGGCCCGTGGGACCGCCTCGGCGCGCTGCGCAAGCCGGTCGTGGCGGCGGTGGCCGGGTTCGCGCTGGGCGGCGGCTGCGAGCTGGCGATGCTCTGCGACATCCTGCTGGCGGCCGACACCGCGAAGTTCGGGCAGCCGGAGATCAAGCTCGGGGTGATCCCGGGCATCGGCGGCTCGCAGCGGCTCACCCGGGCCGTCGGCAAGGCCAAGGCGATGGAGCTGTGCCTGACCGGCCGGATGATGGGCGCCGAGGAGGCCGAGCGGGCCGGCCTGGTCTCCCGGATCGTCCCCGCGGACCAGCTGCTGGCCGAGGCCCTCGCCACCGCCGAGACCGTCGCCGCGATGTCCGCCCCCGCGGCGGTCATGATGAAGGAGAGCGTCAACCGCGCCTTCGAGACCACCCTGGCGGAGGGCGTGCGCTTCGAGCGCCGGATGTTCCACGCGGCGTTCGCCACCGCCGACCAGAAGGAGGGCATGGCCGCCTTCGCCGAGAAGCGCCCGCCGTCCTTCACCAACCGCTGACCGCCGACGGCGAACAGATCACAGCTGACAGATTTCGTCATCTGAAATCTGTCAGCTGACATCTGTCACTCGTCATCTGTCGGGTGTCACCCGTCAGGTGCCATCCGCCGGTCGTCTGACGCCGGCCCGCTCGGACCGCCCCGGACGCCGCCCCGGACGCCGCCCGGGCACCCGCCCGGGCGGCGCCGCCCCTCACCCCTCCTCCACCAGTGCGGTGTTGAGGCGGGCGAGCCCGCTGCGGGTAGCGGCGACGACGATCCGGTCGCCCGGGGCGAGGCGGCGGGTACGGTCCGGGAAGTTCCACTGGAGCTGCGCGCTCCGGGCGAGCCGGACGGCGATCACCCGGACGCCCCCCGGGTCCTCCAGGTCGTGCCGGTTCATCCCGATCAGCCCGCTGCCGTCCTCGACCGTCAGCTCGGCGATCAGCAGCACGTGCCGGAACACCGACAGCATCCCGCGCACCTCGCGCCCCATCAGGGCCGCCGCGAAGGCGGGCGCGGCCAGGTAGGAGACCGACCGCGAGGCCGCGTTGTCCAGCGTGGCGTAGAAGTGCCCGGCGAAGTCGTCGTCGAACAGCCGCACCACCACCCGGACTTCGGGGTTCCCGTGGCGCGCCTCCAGGGCCGCCTCCAGGTTGGTGGCGTCGTCGCCGCTGACCGCGACCAGCGCCCGGCTGTGCTTCAGCCGGGCCCGGCGCAGCTGCTCCTCGAACGGCCCGTCGCCCAGCACCACCGGGATCCCGAGGGCCCGGACGGCGGCGATCCCGCGCGCCTGCGGGTCGCGCTCCATGCAGACCACCGGTACGCCCAGCTCGTGGAGTTGCGCCGCGACGCGGGTGCCGACGTTGCCGAGACCGACGACGATCACGTGGTCCCGGGTGCCTGCGCCGGGGTTGCGGGGCTGCCCGCGGCGCCCGGAGCCGAGCACCTCGACCGCGATGGCGGTGGCGACCGGCGCGAAGGTGATCCCGCAGATGGTGATCACCACCTGGGCGACCCGCTGCCAGAGGCCTCCCGTCCCCGTCCCGGCGGCGAGGTCGGCGGGCTGGTCGGGCTGGGCGGCGCCCGCGAGGTCGAGCAGCGAGACGTAGACCGTCCAGCCGAAGTCCCGGTTGAGGTACCAGAGGACCCCGAAGGCCATCAGCACCGCGGCGAGGGCGGTGAGCAGCACCAGCCGCATCCGGGCACTGGTGAAGAAGCGCATCGTGTCGAGGAGCCGCCAGCGCAGCCGCCGTGCCCAGCCGATCGGCTCCCGGGGTTCGATGCGCAGCGCCTGGAGGGCGGCCACGCCGCCCGGTTCCTCCTCCGCTCCGTTCCCCGACTCAGGTTCGCGGCGGACGCCGCCGGGGCGGACGGGACCGTCGTCGCCGAACTCCGTGGCGAGGCGGACGAAGTCGGCGGAGTCACCGCGCTGTTCGGGCAGCAGCCGGATCCTGCCGAGGTCCTGGCGGTCGATGTGGTCGGCCACCACGCAGATCCGGTCGGAGGTGACGGCGTCGTCGAAGGCGATGTGCAGGAAGCGTCCGCCGACCTCGACCGAGTGGGGCCGGCCGAGCGCCGCCGCGGCGAAGGCGGGTGCGGCGGTGGCGGAGCCGGAGAGCGCGGCGCCGTTCCTGAGCAGCCGTTCGATGTTCTCGCCGAGGCGCTGGTTGAACATCCGCAGGACGATCCGGATGTCCGGGTTGTGGCCCTGGGCGCTGAGCGCGGCGTGGATGTTGTCCTGGTCGCTGCCCTCGACGAGGGCGAGGCCGCGGGCCGTCTCGACGGACACCGCGCGCAGCGCCTCGTCGGTGATGCCGGCGAACTCGACGACGGCCGCGACGCCGGGCACCTCCTCGATCTGCGGTGCGTGGTCACGGGTCCGGTCGGCGACCAGCACCACGACCGGGACCTCGTAGTGCTCCACGAGCTCCAGGACCAGCCGGTGCGCCAGCGCATTGCCCCCGCAGACGATGTAGTGCTGGTTGATCGGCTCGACCGGAGGGGTCCCCCACCCTTCAGAAGTCATACCGCAGGACGATATCGACGGCGGGTGTCCGGAGGGTGTCGTTCCGGCGACCGGAGGACCATCAGTCGAACATCCGTACCGACCCGGGGTCGTCGCCCGGACGGCCGCACCCGGCGCGCCGTGCTCCGGCGACCGGGCCACGCTGGGCTTCGTCCCCTGCCCGTTCCCGGCCCGAGGAGTCGCCACCGTGGTCCCCCCGATCATCACCCCCGAAGGTTCCCCGGTCCAGGGACCGCTCGGCCTGCTCGCCAAGGCCGCCTGGCAGGTCCTGCTGGTCGCCGGGCTCGTCTCGCTCGGCCTCGGGGTCATCGTCTTCGCCTGGCCGGAACAGACCCTGCGGGTGGTGGGCGTGCTGTTCGGCCTCTACCTGCTGGTCATCGGCATCGTGCAGCTGGTCGCCGCGTTCGGCACCCACGCGACCACCGCGATGCGGGTGCTGGCCTTCATCAGCGGGGCGATCTGCGTCCTGCTGGGGTTGCTCTGCTTCCGCAGCGCGGCGGAGTCGCTGCTGCTGCTGGCGCTTTGGATCGGCATCGGCTGGCTGTTCCGGGGCATCACCCAGCTGTTCGCGGCGATCTCCGACCCGCTGATGCCGGCCCGTGGCTGGCAGGCCTTCGCGGGCGTGGCCAACACCGTGGCCGGCGTGCTGCTGATGGTCTGGCCGGTGGGCTCGATCACCGCGCTGACCGTGCTGGCGGGTTGCTGGCTGCTGATCCTGGGGCTGATCGAGATCGTGACGGCCGTGCGGGTGCGCGGTCAGGCCAAGCAGATCCCCGCCGGGGTCTGACGGGCTCACCGGCCCGGCCGCGGGGCCCCGGGGTGCCCCGCGCACCGTCGGGTGCCCCGCGCACCGTCGGGGGCCCCGGGCCCCGGGTTGGCGGCCGACGCTACCGCTACGGCTAAGGCCGCGGGGCGTAGCCGATCCGGAACGTCGCGGCCTCCAGCCGCTCCGGGCCGAGCCGGACGTCCGTCAGCCGTTCGGCCAGCGCGAAGGCGGCCTCGGTGTGCAGGTCGTACCGCTCCCCGTCGAGCTGGAAGCCGCAGGCGGTCAGCAAGTCGGGGATGCCGGGGGCCTCCGCGTCCGAGCCGTGCCGCTGGGTCGGGAACAGCGGTTCGAACTGGAGGCGGCAGCCGCCGCGCTCCCACCAGTTGAAGTGGTCCACCGCGTTGACGTTGCGGAAGTGCGAGACCAGCCGGGTGCCGTCCGCGAGCCGGGGGATGACCTCGTGCAGGCTGCCCAGGTACCCGTAGACCTCGACCGCGAGGGCCCAGCCGTCGAGGTCGGTGACGGCGACGAGCAGCCGGTCCTCGTCCTCGTCGAACAGGGCGCCGGCCTCCTCGTCCTCCCCGTCGTCGAAGGCCTCCCAGGCGGCGACCACCGCGTCCAGCCCGGTGACCTCCCGGCCGGGCAGGGCGTCGAAGCGGCGCAGCAGTTCGTCGGCGGTGATCCCCTCGACCTGGGTCAGGCAGTAGGCCTCACCGAGGACGGGGTAGCGCTGGTCGAACCAGGTGTAGTCGGTGGCGTGTGCGGTCATGCCCGGCATGCTGCCAGACGGCGGTGACAGCCGGGACACCCGACCCGGTCGTGGGCCCGGTCGGGGCCAGGCCGGGGCCACCCCGGCCGGGCAACGGGCGCGCCCGGGTGGCCGGGGAGGGCGCGGCGCACCCGGGGCCACCCGGTGGCGTCAGAGCCAGACCGGCTCGTCCGTCCCCCAGCGCCCCGGCGGGCGGGCCCAGTCGGTGGGCGCGCCCTCGTAGGCGACCGGCGGCAGGGCGTGGCGCAGCCGTCCGTAGGCGGAGTCCGTCTCGGCCAGCCAGCGCGCCGGGTCGTACGGCGGCGGGGCGGCACTTCCGGCAGCGGCTCCGGCCACCGGTCCGGCCGCGGCGGCGTCCGCCTCGGGTGCGATGCCGTGGAGCAGCCAGGAGGCGGTGCCGGCGAGGGAGTAGCGCAGGTGGCGGCCGCCGGGTCGGCCGGTGCGCTGGTCGGTGAGGGCGCGCAGGACGCCGGCGGCGATGAGGTACCCGGTGCCGTGGTCGAGGGCCTGGGCCGGCAGGACACCGGGGTGCCCGCCGGGGCCGGCCTCGTGGGCGGCGATGCCGACACCGGCCTGGACGAGGCTGTCGAAGCCCCGGCGGCCGGACCACGGGCCGGTCCAGCCCCAGGCGCAGAGCTGGGCGAGGACCAGGCCGGGGTGGCGCTGCGCCACGGCTTCGGCGGCGAGGCCGTGTGCGTCCAGGGCGCCCGGCCGGTAGGCGGTGACCAGGACGTCCGCGTCCGCGAGCAGGCCGTCGAAGACCGCGCGGTCGGCACGGTCCGCGAGGTCGAGACGGGTCGAGCGCTTGCCGAAGCCGGTGTCGGCGTGGGCGTCGTCGGCCTCGGGGATCCCGGGCGGGTCGACCCGCAGGACGTCGGCGCCGAGCAGGGCGAGCGTGCGGGTCGCGACCGGTCCGGCGATGACCCGGGTGAGGTCGAGGACGCGGAGCCCTGCGGCGGGCCGGGACACGTCGGCGCCTCCCAGCGGTCGGGGCGGTGCGGAGCCGACCACCCGGTGCTCCACCAGGGGGAGCTTGGCGTCCCGGACCGGCGCGACGGCCACGGCGAGCGCCCCCGCCGCATAGGCCCGCTCCTGGATCCGCTCGGTCGGCAGCCCGCCCAGCACGGCGGCGAGCTGCTCGGGCCCCGCGTCGGCGGGCAGGTCGAGCGCGGCGAGCAGCCGGGCGCGGTGGTGCGGGTAGTTGGCGTGGGTGCGGACCCAGCCGTCGGTGGTGCGCCAGAAACCGGAGTGCGGGGCGAAGCTGACGGGCGTACGGCCGTCGACCGTCAGGTGGCGCTCGCTGACGAAGGCGGTGGCGACGGCGCCCTCGTCCACCCGGACGGCCGGGACGGGGCCGCCGCTTCGGTGGGCGGCGAGTTCGGCGGCGGCCAGCGAGCAGGCGGCCACGGTGGCCCGGGCGAGCCGGCGCACCGGCAGGCCGGAGGGCAGCAGGTCGTCTGGGCCGTGGAAGGAGACCCTCTCCAGCAGGTCGGCCGCACCGCCGAGGGCGGCCCAGGCGTCGGCGGTGGGCCGGTCCGCGGACCCGGCCGGGGCCGGACGGGGTGCAGCCGCGGCCCGGACGGGTTCGGCGGGCTGCGCGTCGGGCCGCGCGGCGGCCCCGTTTCCTGGGGAGGTCGGACGCTCTGTCATGTCCCGCATTGTGCTCCCCTCCCGCGCTCCGCGCCGTGACGCCCGCCACCGCCGTCGGCACCGTCATCGGCACCCCACCGGGCCTGCGCCGACCGGCTGGTGGGGCCACCCGGACGTCGACCACTGCGGCGGCAACCCGCTGCCGGCCGGGACCCGGGTGCTGGTGCAGGCCGCCGAGCCGGCCACCGCCCGGCGCGGCGGCCACACCACCGACGCGCCGGAACGACAGTGCCGGACCGGATTGTCGGTGGCGTGGTGCACGATCGGCCCGACGGCCCGCACCCGACCGGGCCCTTACGGGAAGGGGAGGCGCCGTGGCGATCACGCACCCGCAGGTGGCGGAGCATGGGTTCCTTCGACAGCTGTACGCGGACGACTACTACCCCGACCACGTCCTCGACCGGGGCAGGGCGGTCCTGCTGCGGCTCTGCGAGCGGATCGAGGCCGAACGGCCGTCCGGCCTTGCGGAGCTGTACGTGCTGACGCAGGCCGCGACCGAGGAGTTCAACCGGCTGGAGGCGGAGTTCGAGGCGGCCGGGAGCGAGATCGAGACGGTCGCCCGGGAGGAGATCGCCGAGGACTTCTGGTTCGTCGCCTCGTCCTACGGCTTCGCGGACGCGGACGTGGAGGAGCTGATCGCCACCCGGGAGTGGTGAGCGGCGGCCCGGGCGGCCGACGTCAGTAGGTGAAGCGAAGCGACCGGACGCGGTGGTCGAAGCTGGACGGGACGAGCTCCGGTTCGCCCACCGAGCGCAGCTCGGGCAGGCGGGTGAACAGCTCGCGGAACAGTGCCTTCATCTCCTGCCGGGCCAGGTGCGCGCCGAGGCAGTAGTGCGGCCCGCCGCCGCCGAACCCCAGGTGCGGGTTGGGCGTGCGGGTGATGTCGAAGACCTCCGGGTCGGGGAAGACCGTCTCGTCCCGGTTGGCCGAGCCGAAGAACAGCGCGACCTTCTCCCCCGCCCGCAGCAGCGGCCCGCCGGGGCCGCCGAGCTCGTGGTCGACGGCGAGCGTCCGGCGGAACTGGACGATCGGCGTCGCGTACCGGACCATCTCGTCGACCGCGCCGCCCAGCCGCCCGTCCAGGTCGGCGAGGAGCAGGGCGCGCTGCTCCGGATGGACGGTCAGCAGGTGCAGGCCGTGTGCGAGGGCGTTGCGGGTGGTCTCCACCCCGGCGACCAGCAGCAGGGAGAAGAAGGCCCCGAGTTCGCGGCCGGAGAGCCGGCGGCCGTCCACGTCCGCGGTGACCAGCGCCGAGATGAGGTCCTCGGTGGGCCGGCGGCGGCGCTCGCGGCCGATGCCGGCGACCATGCCCTGCATCCGGGCGAGCGCCATCAGCCCGCGCCCCGGCACCCGGATCCGGCGGCGCAGCGGGCGGGCCACCCCCGCGTGCTCGGACGCGTGGTTGACCTGGTCGAGGATCGCCCGGCGCGGCCGCTCCGGGATGCCCATCATGGTGCAGATCACCTGGAAGGGGAGTTCGGCCGCCACCGAGGTGACGAAGTCGCCCGGTTCCTCGGGGCGCCGCCGCTCCAGGTCGTCGACCAGTCGGGCGGCGACCCGGCGGATGTCCTCCTCGACCTGGCCGAGCAGCCGGGGGGTGAAGGCCCGCGAGATGATCCGGCGCAGCTGGGCGTGCCGGGGGTCGTCGAGGTTGACCATCGAGTCGCCGAACAGCACCCGTACCCAGCGGACCGGCTCGGGGATGGTGACGCCCGGACCGCTGAGGAAGACGGCGGGGGTGCGGCTGGCCTCGACGACGTCGGCGTGGCGGACCAGCGCGTGGAAGCCCCGACCGGTGGCCGGATCGGCGAAGCGGACGGGGGCCGGGCGTCGGCGCAGTTCGGCGAAGGCGGCCGAGCGGGCGGGGGCCGGCAGCTGCCAGAAGCGGGGGTCGGCGAGGTCGACGGCCGGGGCCGCCGAGCCGGTCGAGGTCGCCATGGCCGGGCCTCCTGCTCGTGTGGTGTCGGGTGTCCTTGCGTCGCCCGGGCACCCGCCCGGCGGACACCCTCTGCGCCTGCGTGTGCACATTTAGTGAGCAACCGGGGGGAGATGTCAAACCGCGCTGGTAGTCGTACCGGCGCCGCCGGTCCGGGGCGGGGCCTCGGTGTACCGACAGGGCGGACGAGGCGGGGGGGTGGGGCCGACGGGGCGGGGGGGTGGGGCCGACGGGGCGGGGGACGGGGCCGATGGCTCCGACGGGGTCGACGGGGTCGACGGCCGGGCATGGTCTCACGGGGCGGAACCGGCCAATACCGGAGGGTGCGGTACGGACCGGGCCCGGCGAATGCGACGATGAGTGCCATCGTGATGACCGACCGGATCCGCCTGCTGCGCGCCGCGGTCTTCGCCGCGCTCTGCGTGGCGCTGGCCGCAGCGGCACACGTCGCCATGGCCGGGGCCGGAGTCTCGCCCCCGGTGCTGGCCGGCGCGTTCGCGGCCGTCCTCGGCCTGACCTGGCTGCTCGCCGGCGGGCGGCGCGGGCTCGGGGCGATCAGCGCGTGGATGGTCGCGGCACAGAGCGCGCTGCACCTGGTGTTCGAGCAGGCCGGGGCGCTCGGCGGCGGGAACGCCGGTCTCGGCCGGCTCGCCTCGACGGACTGGGCCGCCCTGCTGCTCTGCAACCCGGAACGGATCCCCGCCGGGCTCTCCCCCGCCGAGCTGGCCCGGATGGCGGGCCTCGATCCGGACGCGCCGCCCGCCGCCGGACTGCACCCGATGACCGGCATGCACCACGCGGCCGGTTCGCTCCCGGCGTCGGCGGCGGCTCCCGCCGCGACCGACGGCATGGCGATGGACATGGCCGGGATGGCGGGCATGCCGGGCCCGTCCGGGGTCTCCCCGGCGCACGGGATGGCGCACGGCATGGCCCACGGGATGTCCCTCGGGATGATCGCCGCCCACGCCCTCGCCGCCCTGGCCTGCGCCCTGCTGCTGTGGCGCGGAGACGCCGCGCTGGTGCGGCTCTTCGACCTGCTCGGCGCGCTCGGGTCGGTCGTCGCGGGCGTCCTGCTGTTCGCACTGCCGGCGCTCTTCGCGCGGCCCTTCGGCTACCGGCCGCCGGCCGCGCCCCGGCCTTCTCACGACCGGGCCCGCCCGCCGAGGTCGGTGCTCCTCACGCACGCCGTGGTGCGGCGCGGCCCGCCGGCCACCGCCCTCGCCTGCTGACGCGCCCGCCGCACTCCTCTCCGCTACGAGGTCTCCGCGACGGGCAGGTCGCCCTGCCGTCCGGTCGCGCCGTTGGCCGCCGCAGCGCCAGGGCCCGGGCCCGCGCCCGTCGTGCCGCCACCCCGACCGGGGTACGGCGCGCCGCGCGGTCGCCCACGGACACCGACGGCACCGCCCAGGGGCGGCCGCCGTTCCCAGCCCTCCCCTCAGGACCTCTCCATGCCCGACCACGACGGCGCACCGGCCTGCCCCGGCGCCACCGTCCTAGCGCTCCGCGGCCTCCGGCCCGTCCGGAGCCTGACCGCCCACCGCCTCCACCGGCCCGAGCCCGCCCAGCAGCCGGGCCGTCCACTCCTGCGACGGACCGTCGGCGGCGCCCGTGCGCACCAGCCCGTGCAGCCGCTCGGCCTGCTCCAGCCACTGCCGGCACCCGGCGCAGCGCGCGACGTGCTTGTCCAGTCGGCCGCCCGGCAGGCCGGTCGGCTCGCCGTCGAGCCGGGCCGACAGAGCGGTACGGAACTGCGCGCATCTCATACGACCATCGTCCCGCACGGCGGGGACGGCGCGGCCGACCGGGTCGGAGGACGCCGTGGATGACGAACAGCTCACCGCCCTCGCCCTGACCGCGCGCGCGGGCCGGGCACCCGACGTCGAGGCCTTCGTCCGCGCCACCCAGCGGGACGTCTGGCGGTTCGTCGCCCACCTCACCGACGTGCAGTCCGCCGACGACCTCGCCCAGGAGACCTTCCTGCGCGCGCTGCGCAGCCTGCCCGGGTTCGCCGGCCGCTCCTCGGCCCGCACCTGGTTGCTGTCCATCGCCCGGCGCACGGTCATCGACCGGTACCGGACGGCCGCGGCCCGGCCGCGCTGCGCCGCCCTGCCGGACTGGCAGGAGGCCGCGGAACGACAGGGAGTCGACCCGGCGGGCGGGTTCGAGGACGGCGTGGCGCTCGGCGACCTGCTCGACCGGGTGCCCGCCCAGCGAAGGGAGGCGTTCGTGCTCACCCAGGTGGTCGGCCTGAGCTACGCCGAGGCGGCGGAGGTCGCCGGGTGCCCGATCGGTACCGTCCGCTCCCGGGTCGCCCGCGCCCGGGAGGAGCTGGTAGCCCGGCTCCGGGCCGCCGAGAGCGGGGAGCTCGCGGCTGCCTGCTGAGGCAGGGCGGCGGGGGCGGGGGCGGGGACGTGTGGGCGGCCGCGCACCGACGCACGGGCGACGGGTAACAGATGACAGCAGACAGATGACAGATAACAGATTTCGAAAGCTGTCATCTGTTATCTGTCATCTGTCATCCGAGTCGCCGCCCCCGGGCATAGGGTGACGGGATGGCCGACCCCACCGTCCCGCGGGACGACCTCGACCTGCCCGTCCCGCTCGGCCCCCGCCCGCCGCGCCGGGTGGTGTCCCTGGTGCCGTCGCTCACCGAGGCGGTCGCCGCCACCGCCCCCGGGCTGCTGGTCGGCGCCACCGACTGGTGCAGCCACCCGGCCGACCTGGCCGTCACCCGGATCGGCGGCACCAAGAACCCGGACGTCCCGGGCGTCCTCGGCCTCGCCCCGGACCTCGTGCTGGCCAACGACGAGGAGAACCGGCGCGCCGACCTGGACGCGCTGCGGGCCGCCGGGGTCCCGGTGTGGGTCACCGACGTCCGTACCCTGGACGACGCCTTCCGCTCGCTCGACCGGATGCTCACCACCGCCTGCGGGCTCCCCCGCCCGGCCTGGCTGGACGAGGCCGAAGCGGCCTGGGCCGCCCCGCTGCGGCGTGCGCCCGGCGGCCCGCGGGCGGTCGTACCGATCTGGCGCCGCCCGTGGATGGTGCTCGGCCGCGACACCTTCGCCGGGGACCTGCTGCACCGCCTCGGCGTCCGGCTCGTCCACGCCGAGCACCCCGAGCGCTACCCGGCCGTACCGCTGCCGGAACTCCTCGCCTGCAGGCCCGACTTGGTCGTCCTGCCGGACGAGCCGTACCGCTTCACGGCGGACGACGGCCCGGAGGCGTTCCCCGGCGTCCCGGCGGCACTGGTCAGCGGGCGTCACCTGACCTGGTACGGACCGTCCCTGGTGACGGCACCTGCCGTCCTCGCGCGGGCATTGGACCACCCGTTCGTCCGGGGCACGGACGGCCCATCGTAGGATGACCGCCACTCGCCGGGACCGCCGGTGACAAGTGGGGGAACCTCAGATGACAGTCAGCACGTCCCGGCGCGCGCTGGTGATGGTGTCGGCCGCGGCCGTCTCCACCGCCGTGCTGGCCGGCTGCGGCAGCAAGCATGCCGACGACCACCAGAACGCCGCGGCCGGCACCACGGCCGTGGCGGCGACGACCACGCCGGCCGAGACGCCGAGCACCAGTCCGTCCGCGACCGCCACCACGAGCGCGAGCGCGACGCCGACCGCGTCGCCCACGGCGAGCCCCAGCGCCTCGCGCAGCGCGAGCCCGTCCGCGAGCAGGTCGGCCAAGCCCGGCACCACCAGCGCGGCCCCGAGCAGCGCCGCCCCCGGCCAGTCCGCCGCGGCCGCCGCGCCCACCACGCAGCCCCCGGTCGCCAAGCCCGTCGTCGCCGCCCCCGTACCGACCGCCAAGCCGGGCCCGGTCGCACCCCCGCCGCCGCCCGCGCTGGCCACGCCGCACGTCCCGCCGCTGCAGAGCGGCTGCCAGCCCTCCAAGCCCCAGCCGGACGAGCCCAAGGACGCCGTGGGCGCCGCCCTGGTCGCCGCGGCCGGGCAGAGCCGCACGCTCAACCTCAGCAGCGGAGGCACCGACAAGCTCCCGCCGCTGCCCGTCGCGCTGGTCAAGGCGATCGCCTGGCAGGAGAGCGGCTGGCAGTCCGGCATCCTCGCCTGCGACGGCGGGATCGGCACCATGCAGATCATGCCGAACACCGTCAGCTGGATGAACAGCAAGTTCGGCACCACGTCCGACCCGAAGACCCTCGCCGGGAACGTCCAGCTCGGCACCCAGCTGCTCGACTGGCTGGTCGCCTACTACGGCGACTCGTCCTTCGGCGGCAAGTACGACCTGTCCCCCGACCCGGCCACCGGCAAGACGCCGCTGCTCGACCTGGTCATCTCCGCGTACAACGCCGGTGCGGGCAACGTGCACTACAACACCGTCACCGACCCGACCACCAACCAGGTGGTCGGCAGTCTGGCCATCCCCAACCCGAGCTACGTGTCCAACGTCAAGGCACTGATGTCCGGGCAGCCGTGGAACAAGGCGGGCTGACCCCCACGGACGACGGAAGGGCCCGGGACGCGACATCCGCGTCCCGGGCCCTTCGTCACGCACCGTCCGCTCTCCGGGGTCAGCCCCGAGCGGCGGTGACGGCGGCGCCCAGCGCCTCCTTGATCCGCGGACCGAGGCGGGCGAAGCCCAGCTCCTTCATCGCCGCGCGCAGCAGTTCCTCCTCCGACCGCGTCTCGCCGTCGCCGTCCACCCACCGGACCACGGCGAGCAGCTCGTCGGCCGAGTAGGCGGTCACGGGCCGACCGGGCGTGAAGTCGGGCTTCGCGGGACGGCCGGCGGCGCCGGGCGCGGGCTCCGGCTCCAGCTCAGGCTCCGGCTCCTTCACCGGCTCAGCGGCCTGCTCCCGGACCGCCGGCTCCTCCAGGGCGACGGGCTCGGCGGCCTCCTCGACCACGGCAGCGGGGGTCTCGGTCTCGACCTCGACAACCTCGACCTCGGGCTCCTCCACAGCGACCGGCTCGACGGTCTCGTCGACGACCTCGACCTCCGCGGCAACCTCGGCCTCAGTGGCAACCTCGGTGACGACCTCGGCCTCGACGGTCTCAACGACGACGGGCTCCGCGGCGACCTCGGCCTCGGCCTCCTCCACAGCGACCGGCTCGACGGTCTCGTCGACGACCTCGGTCTCAGTGGCAACCTCGGCCTCAGTGGCAACCTCGGTGACGACCTCGGCCTCGACGGTCTCGACGACGACGGGCTGCTCGGTCACCTCCGCCTCGGCCGCAGGCGCCTCGGCAACCTCCGCCTCGGCTTCGGCAACCGGCTCGGCTTCCTCGACCGGATCGACGGTCTCCTCGACCGCCTCCGGCTCCGCAACCGCCTCGGCCTCGACGACCGGCTCGCTCGCGACGACGACCGGCTCCTCGACGGCGGGAGCCTCGGCGACGGCCTCGACCTCCGAAGCCTCCTCGACCGCTTCCTCCACGGGCTCGTCCGTCGCCACCGGCTCCGCGGTCTCCGACTCCTCCAGCGTCTCCGGGACGTCGGGGGCCTCCGCGAGCGCGGCGGTCGCGGCGGCCACCAGGTCGTCGGCAGCCGGGGACGGCGCCGGAAGAGTGACCACGACGGGCTGGGCCTCCACCGTCACCTCCTCCTCGGCGACCGCCTCGTGGACGTCCGTCTCCTCGGAGGGCTCGGCCTCGACGGCCACCGTCTCCGCAGCCACCTCGGCCTCGGCCTCAGTCTCGATCTCGGCCTCGGCGTCGGCTTCGGTCGCAACCTCGGAGACGACGTCGGTCGAGGGCTCCTCGACCGTCACCGGAGCCGTGGAGGACTCAGCGGTCTCCGGCTCAGCGGACTCGACCGACTCGACAACCTCCGACCCGGCGACCTCCGACCCGGCGGTGTCCGACTCGACGGTCCCCGCGGCGGTGCCCCCCGCGAGGCCGTCGCGCTGGCCGCCGGCCAGGGCCTGGCGGGCGGCGTAGGCGGCCTCGGCGGCGTAGCGGTCGGCGCGGGTGGCGGCGAGCTCGGAGAGGAGGTCGGCGAGACCGGCGTCCTCGAGGGTGGCGCGCAGCCCGCGGATGGTGGGCAGACGGTAGAGCGTGCCCTCGTCGGCGGCGAGGCGGTCGACGAGGTCGATCAGCCCGGCGAAGGCCAGCCCGTCGAGGTCGTGGCCGGGCAGCAGCCGGGCGAGCTCGCGCAGGCCGGTGTTGATGGACTCGAAGGTCTGGGCGGTCCGCTCGACGAGCGCGCCGTCGGCGGGTGCGGCCGGAAGGGTGCCGGAGGGGGCGAGGGCGGCCCAGGCGCGGCGCTCGATCTCGGCGGAGGTGAGCGCCTCGTGCAGGTCCTCGCGGCGGACGCGGCGGTCGGTGGCGAGCGCGGTGGCCTGCTTGCGCAGGGAGCGGGCGCGCAGCCACGACAGCTTGACGCCGTTCTCGCGGCGCCAGGCACCGTCGGCGGTGGCGGCGGCGAGGGCGCCGAGGTCGGCGTCGTAGGCGGCCCGGTGGAGGGTGGCGGCGGTCCGGTGCACGCGCTGGAGGAGTTCGACGAGCAGCACGGTCTTGGCGACGGTGTCGGGCTCGTCGAGCTTGGCCTCGGAGGCGAGGGCGGTGACGTCGTCCCAGGTCTGCTGGAGGTCGTGGCCGCGCAGCTCGGCGAGGGCCGTGGAGCCGGCGCGGGCGTCCTCGGGCGTGGCGACGGTGTCGACGGCCGCGTACCAGGCGTGGGTGTCGGCGGTGAGGGTGAAGGCGCCGAGTTCGGCGTAGCGGCCGAGGTCCTCGCGGAGGTCGGGCTCCGCCGTGGTGGCCTTGGCGTCCTGGGGGTCCTTGACGTCTGCGGCGGCGACGTCCGCCGGGTCGGCTGCGTCGGCGTTGCGCGAGTGAAGCACTGTCATGTGAGGTCCGGTTCTGGGCGGCGGCGGCGGGGCTGGCAGCGAGGGGGCGGCGGACCGGTTGCGCGGGGTGCCCCGGGGCGGGGGCGGGGGGGCGCGCGTGCGGGCCGCCGGTTGTGGACGCCCAGAATACGGGTGCCCGTTCGAGCCTTGCACGCACCCACCGCCCGACGGGTCGGTGTCGTATGCCGCACCGCCCACCTGGCCGCTACCGGGGAGGGCCGCCCGGGTGGCGGGGCGTGGGGCCGGACGGGTGGTCGGGGCCCGGGTGTGCGGTGCCGCCGGAGGGGTCGGCGGCCCGCCGGGCCGGGCGGCGCAGCCGGTCCAGGGGGACGGTTCGGGTACGTCGGCCGAGTGGCGGGCGGTGGCCGGCGCGGCTGAGGGCGGCGAGGTCGACCGGCGCGAGGTACTCGTGGAGGGCGGTCCGGTGCCACCAGGCGCCGGTGCGCCGCAGTTCGCGCCAATCGGTGAACCGGTAGAGGTGGAGGGTCGCCCGGACGTGGGTCGGCGGGGCGTCGGGGAAGGGGTTGTGGCGCAGCAGGCGCAGGGTGGCCGGGTCGCCGGCGAGCAGGCGGGCGACGAAGGGCAGGAACCAGGGGCGGGCGTAGGCGGGCGAGATGGCGGCGAACCACATCAGCCAGTCGAGCCGCAGGTGGTAGGGGGCGTACTGGCGCGGGAGGCGGTGCACGTCACCGGGTTTGCCCTTGAAGCCGTACTCGCGCCACACCGTGCGGGGGGTGGGGTGCGGCTCGTCGGTGCCCTCGATGACGATCTCCTGGCGGATCCGGTTGATGCTGCCGAAGGCGCCGTAGGAGTTGACGAGGTGCAGGCGGTTGAAGGAGCGGTTCATGACCTGGCGGCGGGAGATCAGGTTGCGGACCGGCCAGTAGCTGAGGACGGCGACGGCGACGGTCAGCGCGACCACCAGGGCCTCGAACCAGAGCGGGGCGGCGGGGCGGGGGTGGGTCCCGGCGGGCAGGCCGAGTCGGGAGGGCTCGACGGCGGCGAGGGCGAGCGCGATGGTCAGCCAGTTGAGCCAGGCGAAGTTGCCGGAGGCGATCAGCCACAGCTGGGTGGCGACGACGGCGCAGGCGGCGTAGGTCGCGACCGGTTGCGGGAGGAGGAGGCAGAGCGGGACGAGGAGTTGGACGACGTGGTTGGCGCCCGCCTCGATCCGGTGCAGCGGGTCGGGCAGGTGGTGGAAGAACCAGCTGAGCGGTCCGGGCATGGGCTGGGTCTCGTGGTGGTAGCGCAGGCAGGTGAGGTCGCGCCAGCAGCTGTCGCCGCGCAGTTTGATCAGTCCGGCGCCGAACTCGACGCGGAGGACCAGCCAGCGCATCAGCCAGAGCACCAGGGCGGGCGGGGCGGTGTCGGCGTTGCCGAGGAAGGCGGCGAGGAAGCCGGCCTCGAGCAGCAGCGATTCCCAGCCGAAGGAGTACCAGGTCTGTCCGACGTTGACGATGGAGAGGTAGAGGGACCACAGCACCGCCCACAGCAGGACGGAGGCCCAGAGCGGGACGGCGTCACCGAGTCCGGCGGTGACGGCGGCGGCGAGTGCGGCTCCGCCGAGGGCGACGGCGGCGAAGAAGCGGTCGCTGTAGTGGAGGTGGAAGATCCCGGGCGCGTGGCGGAAGGGGACGCGGGCGGTGAACCGGGGCACCGGCAGCATGCCGTCGGTGCCGATGAGGGGGCGGAACTGGGCGGCGGCGGCGAGGAACCCGGTCAGGTAGAGGGCGGCGATCAGTCGCTGGACGAGCAGCCGGCTGAGCCAGTAGTCGGGGGCGGCGAACCAGTCCATGCGGCCCATGCCTACCACCGGCGGCCGTCGGGCGGGCGCCGGCCGGGGGCGGGCGGTGGGCGGTTCACCCGCTCGGGCCCGGCGTCGGGGGCCGGGGCCGGGGCCGGCGCGGGTGCCGGGACAGTCGGCCCACGGCGGGTGGCCGGAGGCAGGTGGCCCGAGGCGGGCGGCCCCGGCTCGGCGGCCGGAGCCCGTCCGGCCGTCCGGTGGTGCGCGAACTCCGGCGCGCCGGGGGCGGGGTGTCCGCAACGGCACCGTGGCGGGGAGCCTCTCCTCGGGGGTGAGAGGCGCCCCGCCACGGTGGTGGACGGTGCCCGCCGGCGCGGTGCGCTGTGCGCCGGGCGGTCTGTGGTGGTGACGGTGCGGATGCGGGCGGCTGCGTCGCCGCCGGATTCCGGGTCGACGGGTCGGATCGGCGGCTCAGCCCGGCAGGACGAGGCCGGACTCCCCGGCGATGCCCGGGCGGCCGGCGGGGGTGGCGCCGTTCTGCTGGAGCCGGTCGACGAGCAGGGCGGCCAGCGTGCCGAGCTCCTCCTCGGTGCGGGACTGCGCGGTGACGTCCATGCCGACGGTGAGGACGCCGTTGACCTGGCCGGTGCGCGCGACCCGCAGCGGGGTGCAGGTGAAGCTGAAGATCTGCTGGCCGCGCTGGGCGTCGGGCCGGCTCGACTGGATCCGGACGTCGTTGAGGACGGTGCTGCGCCCGGTGTGGTAGGCCTCGGCGACGGCCTGCTGGAGACCGGCCGCGCCGAGCTGCGGGTAGGCGACGCCGATCGCGCCGTAGGCCACCGGCGCGCCGAAGGTGTCGGCGTGCTGGGCGTTGGCGTAGCGGATCTCCTGGCCGGGGCCGTCGGTGAGCATGATGGGGAACGGGGAGCCGTCGAAGGCGGCGAACATCTCCTGCTGCTGGGCGAGCAGGTTGTCGCGCAGCCGGATCTCGGAGAGCAGGGCCTCGGCGAGGTGCTGGATGTCGCGCAGCCGTTCGCGTCCCCACTGCCGGGGTTCCCGGTCGAGGACGCAGACGGTGCCGATGACGGTGTTGGTGTCGTCGACGAGCGGTGCGCCGAGGTAGGCGCGCACGCCCAGTTCGTCGACGACCGGGTTTCCGGAGAACCGGGGGTAGGCGAGGATGTCGTCGAGCGCGAGGGGGGAGCGCTGGGCGACGACGTGCGGGCAGAAGCCGTGACTCAGCGGCATCTGACGGGTGGGAAGGTCGAAGGCGATGCCCCGATCGGCCCACGAGGCGCCTTCTTCGACGGCGGCGTCGTTGGAGTTTGGCGGAATGTAGAGCCCCCGGAACATCTGGCGCTCGTCGTTGATGAAGTTGACCATCGCGATGGGAGCGCGGGTGATGCTGGCGGCCAGGTGGGCGAAGCGGTCGAAGGCCTCGTCCGCGGACGGTTCGTTGAGACCGAGGCTGCGCAGCCTGCGGGTCCGCTCGGACTCCCCGGGGGCACCCGGGAACTGGCCTTGAGTGCTCATCACATCAGTCATGGCGCACATGTAATCAGACATCCGGGCGCTGCGGTGCTCCCGGTCCGGTTCACCACCCCTGCTGATGAACAGTCAAAGCTGCACGTGAACGGACGCTCAGTAGGCGGCGACAGTGGGGGAAGATCACTTCCCACTTGGCGTCACGACAAAACACCCCAGAGTAAGGATGAACCGAATCCCGCCAATCCAAGATCGACTCTGGGTCGGCACAGGAGGCCCATATGACAATGAGCCCTGCCGAAGACACGGACGGTATTCCCAACCCTGGGAAGGCCGCCCCGAGTTCCGCACGCACCCGATGGCAAGGGGCAGTCGGCCGCCACCACCTCCACACACCCCACCTGTTCCCGGGGGCGGCCGGAGCGGCTTCGACGGCACGGACGGAGGCACGACACACCCGCTGAACGAGAGGACCCAGCATGGCGATGGACTACTTCACCGACGAGCGACACGAGAGTCTCCGGGTCGAGGTCCGGGAGTTCGCGGAGAAGGAGATACGCCCGCACGTGGCCAGAATGGAGGCCGATCGAACGGTCGAGTTCGAGCTCGCACGGGAGATCGCCCGCCGGGGCTGGATCGGTGTGACGATTCCGCGCGAGTACGGCGGACTCGGGCTCGGGCACCTCGCCAAGACCGTGATCGTGGAGGAGCTGGCCCGGGTCAGCGGCGCCATGGGCGCGATGGCCCAGGCCTCCCAGCTCGGCGTCGCCAAGGTCATCCACTTCGGCTCGCCCGCCCAGCGGCGCGCCTGGCTGCCGCGGTTCGCCTCCGGCCGGTCCCTGCCGACCATCGCCGTCACCGAACCGGAGTCCGGCGGCCACGTGCTGGGCATGGCCGGCACCGCCCGCCGCGAGGGCGACGAGTACGTGCTCAACGGCCGCAAGTGGTTCGTCGGCAACTCCCACATCGGCGACGTGCACGGCGTGGTCCTGCGCACCGACGAGGGCAGCCGGGGCCTGTCCGCGTTCCTGGTGGAGAGCGACCGCCCCGGCTTCCGCACCGGGGAACTCGGCTCGCAGAGCGGCCTGCACGGCTTCAGCTTCGGCGAGATCGTCTTCGAGGACTGCCGCATCCCGGTCGGCAACCGGCTGGGCCGCGAGGGGCAGGGCCTGGACGTCGCCTACTCCTCCTCGACCCTGTACGGACGGCTCAACCTCGCCGCCGTCGCCCTCGGCATCCACGTGGCGATCGTCGAGGACACCGCGCGCTTCGCCGAGGAGCGGGTGCTGTACGGCAAGCCGCTCAACCAGCTGCCCAACATCGCGCTCAAGCTCGGCGAGATGCAGTCCCGGCTGATGACCGCCAAGTTGGCCGCGTACCACGCCTCGCACCTGCTCGACCACGGCAAGGCCTGCGACGCCGAGCTGATGAACGCCAAGCTCATCAACACCGAGTACGCGCTGGACTCCGCGCGCAACGCCATGGAGATCCACGCGGCCCGGGGCCTGCAGACGGAGTTCGGCATCGAGCGCTACCTGCGCGACGCCACCCACGTCTACCCGCCGGCCGGCACCTCGGACGTCCAGCGGCTGCGGCTCGGCCAGGTCGCCTGCGGCACCTACGGCAAGCAGTGGTCGGCGGAGCTGTCCGGCCTGGCGAGCTGGGCGTGGACCGAACTGTCCCAGCACGAGGCCGCGGTGGAGGAGCAGGCCTTCCGCGGCGCGCAGATCGTGCCGATACCGCTGGCGGGCTGACCGGCGGCCGCCGTCCGGCCGGGCCGCGGTGCGCCCGCGTGCGGCGTCGGGTGTTCGTGTGCGGCGGCAGCGGAGGACCGCGAACGTTCAGCATAGCGACGGATTGACCTGTTCCTGACGGCTCTCCGGGAGGCTCCCCTGGCCCCCCGGAGAGCCGTACTCGTTCCCCCGGAACCGAGTTGAGCTGCGATGATGCGTCGGCGAACGCTTCGACCGGAATTGTGCGGCGACGCCAGAAGCCGTTCACATATCGTCAGTTGATGTTGCGATGAGGGCACCTGGGGCTGGTAGCGTTCCTGCCGTCGGCGGCCGTGCTGCACCCCGTCCGGACGATGACACCGCGTCAACCCGTCCGGCCACCCCGGCCGTGGCGCCCTGAAGCCCCGGCCGAACCGCGCACGGGCCGACCCGCCGTTCGGCCCAGCGACCCGGCCCTGCAACAAGGAATCAGATGCCAGGCATATCGGCCCCCCGCACGGGCCACCGCGCCGGCCGGTCCGGCTCGCTCCGCAGCTCCCTCCTCGCCCTCGTGCTGGTCCCCAGCCTGGGCCTCGCCGCCGCCTGGGGCTACGCCGCCTACCTGCTGCGCGACGCCGAGCACCGCACCGCGCTGGTCGTCGGCAGCGCCGTCGTCGCGGTGGTCCTGCTGGTCAGCCTGGTCCGCGGCGTCCGGGCCGCCCGGGCGCTGTCCGCCCGCCTGTCCGGACTGCGCTCCGACACCCTCGCGCTCGCCCAGCAGGAGATCCCCGAGGTCGTCGACCGGCTGCGCGCCGGCGAGCCGGTGCCCACCCCGCCCGCCTGGTCGCCCTCCCGCCGCGCCGGCGACGAGGTCCAGCAGACCACCGACGGCCTCGCCGCCGTGCGCCAGGCCGCCGTCGCCGCCATCGTGCACCAGGCCCAGGGCCGCGAGGGCACCAAGAAGGTCTTCCTCAACATCGCCCGGCGCACCCAGATCCTGATCCACCGCCAGATCAGCATGCTCGACGCCCTGGAGCGCGAGCACGAGGAACCCGAGCTGCTGCGCGAACTGTTCGCCGTCGACCACCTCGCCACCCGGATGCGGCGCAACGCCGAGAACCTCGTCATCCTCGGCGGCGCCCTGCCCGCCCGGCGCTGGCGCAACGCCGTGCCGATGGTCAACGTGCTGCGCAGCGCCGTCTCCGAGACCGAGAACTACGCCCGCGTCGTCGTCCAGGGCGTGCCGCGCGCCTCGCTCAGCGGGCAGGCCGTCGCCGACGTCATCCACCTCATCGCCGAGCTGATCGAGAACGGCACCACCTTCTCCCCGCCGTACACCCAGGTGCAGGTCTCCGCGCAGGAGGTCACCAAGGGCCTCGCCGTCGAGGTCGAGGACCGCGGCCTCGGCATGGGCGAGGAGGAGTACGAGCGGCTCAACGACTACCTGGCCAACCCGCCCGAGCTGGACGTCTCCGCCCTCGGCGACGACCTGCGCCTGGGCCTGTTCGTCGTCGCGCGGCTCGCCGCCCGGCACGACATCCAGGTGACCCTGCGGCCCTCGCCGTACGGCGGCACCCGGGCCGTGGTGCTGGTGCCGTCGGTGCTGCTGGAGCAGGCCGAGCAGCCGGCCTCGGTGCCCGGGCTGCCCTCCGGCGCCCGGGTCACCCGGACCCCGGTGCCCGAGGCGACGGCGACGGCGACGGCGGACGACGCCGCGGCCGCGGAGCTGTCGGGCGCGCTGGCCGGGGTGCTCGGCGGGCTGCTGGGCGGGGAGCCCGGCGCGGCTCCCGGGGGCACGGGCGCTCCGGGCCGGGACGGCGGGTCCGACTCTGCCGGTCCGGCTGGGTCGGCCGGTGCGCCCGGGCTCCCTGGGGGTCCCGACGCCGCGGTGGTCACCGGAGCGCCGGATGCGCCGGGGGTTCCCCGTCTGCCGGGTCTGCCGGGTGCGCCGGGCGGTCCCGACGGGCCGGGTGTGCCGGGTCTGCCCGGCCTGCCGGGTGGCCCCGGGATCCTCGGCGAGGGCAACAGCGGTGTGATCATCGGTGAACTGCTCGCCCAGTACCCCGTGGACCCCGGGCCCGAGGACGGCACCGCCCAGGCCCCGGCCAACGGCGGGCTGCCGGTCGGCGCCGAGATCCCCGGCCTGCCCGGTGCGGTGGTCGTCCCCCGGCCCGCCATGCCGAGGCCGTACGACCTCCCGGGCGGCGAGTCGGCCACCGGACCGGACACCGCGGTCGAACCCGCCGGGCCGCCCTTCGACGGCGTCGGCGCCGACCGTGGCACGCCCACCCACGAGCGAGCCGAGGAGGCCCCCCTGGAGCACGGGCCCGACGGCGAGCTGCGCACCCCGCGGATCCTGCCGCAGCGGGTCCGCAACGCCAGCCTCGCCGAGCAGCTCCGCGAGGCCAACGCGCCCGGCGCCATGATGCCCCCGGCGGCCGGTCTCCCGGCTCAGGCGGGCCCGGCGAACGCCCCGCGGACCGGCCCCCGGCACCTCGGCGCCGAGATCGACGACCCGTCACCGCAGCGCTCGCGCGCCACCATGGCCGCCATCCAGCGCGGCACCCGGACCGCCCGCGCGGCCGACCACGAACCGGACGGGCCCGCCACGCCCGCCGCCCCCCAGGCACCGGCCGCGCCGCACGCCCCGGCCGCACCCGCCGCCGCCCAGGAAGCCTCCGCCGTTCAGGAAGCCAAGGATCAGCAGTGATGACGCAGCACACCGACACCCAGCGCGACCTCAACTGGCTGCTGGACCAGCTGGTGGCGCGGGTCCCCGAGACCCGCCACGCCATCGTCCTCTCCGAGGACGGCCTGCTGGTCGGCATGTCGCAGGGCCTCGACCGGGCCGACGCCGAGCACCTGTCGGCCGTCGCCTCCGGCCTGCAGAGCCTCGCCCGCGGCGCCGGGCACCGGTTCAACGGGGGCCGGGTCCGGCAGACCGTGGTCGAGATGGACCAGCTGTTCCTCTTCGTCACCACCGCCGGCCAGGGCGCCCGGCTCGCCGTCCTCACCAGCGAGCAGGTGGACGCCGGGCTGATGGCCTACGAGATCAACATGCTGGTCAAGCAGGTCGGCCAGTACCTCACCGCGGCGCCGCGCAGCGACGCCGGCCAGGCCGGCGCGGGTGGCGGTGCGTGACCGCCGACGCCGACGAGGCCTGGTTCTACGACAAGGACGCAGGCCATCTGGTCCGCCCCTACGCCATCACCAACGGGCGTACCGGTCCGGTCCGTGACGGCTTCGCGCTGATCACCCTGGTGGTCACCGCGGACCCGCGCACCGACACCAGCCGGCTCACCCCCGAGCCGGCCGCGATCATCGACCTGTGCCGCGAACGCCCGCTGGCCGTGGCCGAGATCGCGGCCACGCTCGACCTGCCGGTGAGCGTGGTCAAGGTGCTGCTGGACGACCTGGCCGAGGCCCGGCTGATCCTCACCCGTGCCCCGGTGGCGCTCGCCGAGGCACCGGACATCGCGCTGATCCAGGCCGTGATCGAAGGCGTCCGCCGGCTCTGACCGGGCGGCTGCCGACCGTTCCCCGCAGCTCTCCCCAGCTCCGCCCAGTCCTCCCCAGCTCTCCGCACACTCCAGCAGCACTCCAGGAGACCCGAATTGACGACCCAGAGCCTGGTGCCGGGCGCGGTCAAGATCCTCGTCGCCGGTGGCTTCGGCGTCGGCAAGACCACCATGGTCGGATCGGTCAGCGAGATCGAACCGCTCCAGACCGAGGAGCGGATGACCCGCGCCAGCATCGGGATCGACAACCTCGACGGTGTCCAGGGAAAGTCCACCACCACCGTGGCGATGGACTTCGGGCGGATCACCGTCCGCGAGGACCTGGTGCTCTACCTGTTCGGCACCCCCGGCCAGTTCCGGTTCTGGTTCATGTGGGATGACCTCGCCCTCGGCGCGCTCGGGGCGATCATCCTCGCCGACACCCGGCGGCTCGAGTCCAGCTTCGCCGCCGTGGACTTCTTCGAGCAGCGCGGCATCCCGTTCGCGATCGGCGTCAACTGCTTCCACGGCCGGCGCGACGCCAGCCCCGAGGACGTCCGCCGCGCCCTCGACCTCGGCCCCGAAGTCCCGATCGTGCTCTGCGACGTCCGGGAGCGCTCGTCCAGCAAGGAACTGCTGCTCGCCCTGCTCGACCGGGTCCGCCAGGACGCCCTGGCCGCCGGTCGACGCTGAGCACCCGCCGACCGTCGGGGCCACCGGGGCCACCGCGACCGGCAGACCCGGCAGACCCTCGCGGCCCGGCCTCGGTCGGCCCGGGCGGCGGTCAGGCCCGGGCGGCGGCCAGCCCGGGGCCGGCCTCCGCGGTGGCCTCGTCGTCGAGCTCGGCCAGGCCGCGCACCAGCGGGGCCAGTTCGGGGAGTTCGGCGGCCTGCGCCAGGGTCGCCTCCAGGGCCGCGTCGTGCACCGGACGGGCGGCCTCCAGCAGGGTGCGGCCCTCGGGAGTCAGCTCGGTGTAGATGCCGCGCCGGTCGTCGGCGCAGAGGTAGCGGGCGAGCAGCCCGCGGTCCTCGAGCCGGGTGACCAGCCGCGTGGTCGCGCTGCTGCTCAGCGCCGCGGCGCGGGCCAGCTGCTGCATCCGCATGTGCCACCCGTCCTGGCGCGAGAGCGCGTCCAGCACGGTGTACTCGACCACCGAGAGCCGGTGCTCCGACTGGAGCGCCTTCTCCAGGGCGGTCTCGATCAGGCCGTGCAGCGCGGCGAGCGTCCGCCAGCCACGGGCCCGGACCTCGGCCGCGTCGTCACGGATCCCCATCGCCCGCCGTCCCTTCCGTCCTCCGGTGCCGCCGTGCTTCCCACAACGCTCCGGCTGCGACCAGTATGCCAGCCGACGCCGATTACCTGTCCGTGCAATTAGCTCCCCGCGGGCATCTCCTCCGGCCTCCCCTCCGGTCTCCCCTCCGCGGCCGGAACCCGGTCCGCCTCCCCCGACCAGCCGGCGGCGCAGAGCGCGGTGGCCACCGCCTCGGTGTAGCAGGCCGCCGCCAACCATGCTCCGGCGAAGGCCTCGTGGTCGTCCGCGACCACCCGGCCGAACACGTCGCGCCGCTGGTCGGCCGCCGCCGACCGCAGGACGTCGAGCAGCTCGGCGGCCGTGCCGAGCCCGGCGGCGCGCAGCAGCTCGCGGTCGGCCGCCGCCGTGGCCGCACTCGGGGCCGTCGCGTGCCGCCCGGTGGTGACCGTCTGGTCGACCCGGCGGCCCAGCACGTGCACCGGCGGGCCGTAGGGCGCCGCGGCGGGGAGGTCACGAGGAGCGGCGCCGGTGGGGGCGGGGCCGGTGGGGGCGGCAGCCGTCCGGTCCGCGCCGGCCAGGTCGGCGGTCTGGAGGCGTTCGAGGCCGAGGTTGACCCGGTCGGCCCGGTCCACGGGGAGGGCGAGGGCCGGGGCACCCTGCGGGTCGTGGTCGCCGGGGGCCCGGGGCGGCGCCGGGGGCGTGCCGATCGCCAGCAGGCGCAACGCCGGGCGCTCCGCGCGCTCCAGGCGCCCGATCACGCGCAGCCGCAGGCCGGGCGCGGTGGCCAGCAGGGCGAGGTTCGCCCGGAAGGCCAGCCCCGGGTGCTCGTGCCCCGGCCGCAGCGCGAGCAGCAGGCCCGGCCCGTCCGCGCCGGGACCGGCGTCCGCACCGTGCCCATCCTCCGCGCCGTCCGTGCAACGGGCCAGCAGCTGCGGTGCGCCGCCCGGGCCGTCCGGCACGGCGCCCAGCAGCGTCACGTCCAGGAACAGCAGGTCGCTCCCGGCCCGCCGGGTGTCGTGCGGCTCCTCCTCCGCCTCCAGCGCCCGTGCCACCTGGACGGCGGCCGGCTCGGCCCAGAGCGCCGCCACCGGCTCCGCCGTCCACGCCGCGCCCGACGCCCGCACGGCCCGGACGGCGGCACCCGCGCCCAGGCGCCCGGCGGCGGACCTGGTCGCGCCCTGGACGAGCAGCCCCGCCCGGCTGAACTCCCGGTGGCTGAGCTGTGCCTCACCCAGCCGGACCGCCCGGTTGCCCGCCCCGACCGCCTGCGCGGCGGCCGCCGCCGCGTCCCCGTGCGGCACCACCTCGGCGATCGTGCTCAGCCGGCCCGCGGCGTCCACCGCCCAGCTCAGCGCGCCCGCGTGGGTGGCCGTCAGCACCGGCTCGGCGAACAGCCCGTGCAGCCGCAGCCCGCCCTCCTCCTCGTACACCTGACGGGCGGTGCCGCGCAGCCCGGCCACCGGGCCGACGCCGCAGGTCAGCGCCGTGGTGAGGGCGAGCAGCTCGCGCAGACCGGCCACCAGGTCCGCCAGGCGGTACTCCGGTGCCCCGGACCGGGCCGCGCGGACCCTGGTCACCACGGTGACCGCGGCCGCGGCCGGGCGGTACAGACCGGCCAGCCGGGCCCGGTGGGCCGCCCGCAACAGCTCGGCCTGGGCGACGGCGCCCGCGCCGCTCACCCCCGCCGCCAGGATCGCGCACCCGGCGCGGTGGAGGTGGCGGGCGGCGGCCGACTCGGTGCCGGTCAGGGCGGTGCCGGTCGGTTCGGTGCCGGTCGGTTCGGGGTCGGCCGACTCGGTGCCGGTCGGTTCGGGGTCGACGGGCTCGGCTCCGGTCCGTTCGGGGCCGGCCGGGGCCGGTGCGGCGGACTCCCCGGCGGGTTCCTCGACGGGTTCCTCGGCCAGCGGGCAGAGCATGACGGCCGCCGCCCGGTGCACGCAGGAGGGCGCGAGCAGACAACCGCAGCGGACGTCGGCCTGGTCGGCCACCACCGCACCCGCGGCGTGCAGGACCAGCGCCGCCTCCTCGTCCACCTCCACCCGCCACTCGTCGCCGGTGCGCAGCACCGGGCGCTCCGCCAGCTTCGCCGCCGCGGCGTCCAGCCGCTTCTGCAGCCGGACGCTCAACCCGGCCACCACCTCGGCGACCACCTCCGGCCGGACCGCCGGCCAGCCGACCGCCTGTTCGGACACGCTCATCGCACCTTCTCCCCCACCCAACGGGCCAGTTCCAGCGGACTCAGCGCCGCCACGGGCATGCCGGCCGCGACCAGCCGGCCCGCGACCGCCTTCGAGTAGCGGGCCGTGCCGGAGTCGTCCAGCGCGGCGCAGCCCAGCAGCTGCACGCCCGAGTCCACCAGCGCCCGGGTCTCGGCCAGCAGCGCGCCCAGCGGGCCGCCCTCCTCGAAGTCGCTGACCACCACGACCAGTGTCCGGGAGGGCACCGACACCAGCTTCCGCGCGTAGCGCAGGCCGGTCGCGATGCTGGTGCCGCCTCCGATCCGCACCTCCAGCAGCAGGCTCAGCGGATCCTCCACCCGCTCGGTCAGGTCGACGACCTCGGTGGAGAAGGCCACGAAGTGGGTGCTCAGCGCCGGTACCCCGGCCAGGATCGAGGCCGTCAGCGCGGCCCAGACCGTGGACGCCTCCATCGACCCGGAGACGTCCACCACCAGGACCAGCCGCCAGTCGGCCGCCTGCCGGGCCCTGGTCCGGAACACCGGGCGCTCGGGCACGATCAGGGTGCCGCCGCCGTCCGACGGGCGGGCGGTGGCGAGATTGGCCCGGATGGTCCGGTCCAGGTCCAGCCGACCGCCCGGGCGGCGGGTCGGACGCGGCACGCTGATGCCGGTCAGGGCCGGGCGCAGCCTGGTCGCCAACGCGCGGGTCAGTTCGTCCACCAGGCGGCGCACGAGCGGGCGCAGCCGGGCGATCCGCGCCTCCGGCAGCCCGCCCGCGTGCTCCAGCACCGTGCGCAGCAGGTCGACCGAGGGGCGGACGGCACCCGGCTCGATCGCCTCCAGGGCGTCGGTGCGCCCTTGGGCGACCGCGGCCGCCAGCACCTCCTCCCGGATGCCCGGCCCGAACAGCGCCGAGAGCTCCTCGGCCCACTCCCGCACCCCCGGGTAGGGCGCCTCGCGGCCGCCCCGGCCGGCGCGACTGTCCAGACCCGGGCCGGACCCCTCGCCGTGGCCGGTGCCGTACAGCTCGTCGAGGGCGGTGGCGAGTCGGGATCCCCGACCGCTCAGGCCTCCGCGGCCCGGGCGGCCGAGCAGCAGCCGCCAGCGCTCGGCGGGGGCGAGGGTGTGGGCCGGGCCGGGTGCCGGGGCCGGAGATGGTGCCGGGGCCGGTGATGGCGCCGGGCCCGGGGGCTCAGCGGGCGGCGTCGGCAGCAGGCCGCGGCGGGCCAGGGCCGCGCGGGCGGCGAGGTCCGCGCGGACCCAGCCGGCGACCACGGCGGGGTCGACGTCCTCGGGCAGGCCCGTCAGCCGGGCGCCCAGGCGCTCCTCCACCAGCGTCAGCAGGCGCTCCCGGGCGGCCGGGCTGAGGGTGTCGAAGCCGCCGCGCAGGGCCGGCAGCCGGTCCAGGAAAGCTGCGTCCGGCAGCGCGGTGACCCGCTCCAGCAGCGGTTCGAGGGCCTCGGGTGCGGAGTCGAACAGACCCTCGGCCGCCGTCAGCAGGCCGGTCAGTCCGCGCCCGAGCGCGTGGCGGGCCTGCGGACCGGTCGCGCCGTCCACCCAGGAGGCCGCCCGGCCGCCCAGGGCCGCCGCGGGCTCCTGGCCCAGCAGCACCCGGACCGCGCCGGCCGCACCGCGCACCAGCGGGCTGCCGTGGTCGGCGAGGTCGGCCAGCACCTTCCCCAGCCGCAGGCCGCCGTCGCGGTCCGCCCGCCGCGCCAGCTCCACCAGCGCGCGGGCGTCCGCCGGATCGTCGGACCCGCCGAGGCCCTCCAACTGCCGCACGGCCGCGACCGTCAGCAGCTCGCGCACCGCGCCGAGCCGTGCGGCCGTGCCCGCACCGGGCGGGGCGGGGGCGCCGCCCCCGGCGTCGTCCGCAGCCTCGACACCGTCCGCGCCGACCGGGGCGCCCGCCGGCGGCCCGCCGGGCACGGGGTAGCCGGCGACGTGGCCGGCCAGCAGGCGGTCGAGGAGCGCGAGGGCGTCGAGGAGGTCGGGGAGCGCGCCGGAGGCGGGCAGGACGGCGGCGAGTTGGCCCAGGCGGGTGTCGGCGAGCACCGGCAGACCGCAGGCGGCCGCGTCCGCGAGGCCCTGGACGACCTCGCGGGCGGTCGGCTCCTCGCGCAGGCGTTCGCGCAGGGCGCCCTCGGCGGCCTGCGCCGGGGTGACACCACGGGTGCCGGCGACGGTGAGCACGGCGGCGGTGGCCGGGGTCCAGTGGAGCCGCCAGCGGGTGCCGATGGCCTCCGTGCCGCCCGCGCCGGTGGTCGGGACCGGGTCGGCGTAGCTGACGCCGCAGGCGGCGAGGCGCCGGAGCAGGATCTCGCGGCGGCGGTCCAGCGGGGTGCGCAGCGGGTCGAGGCGTACCTCCCGGGGGCCCGGGTCGGTGGGGCCGGGCAGGCCGAGGTCGTCGAGGAGGCGCTCGACGGCGGGGGCGAGGCCGCTGCGCGGGGCCGCCGGGGTGGCGCGGCCGGTGCGGGTGCCGACCAGGACGCGTTCCAGCGCCCGGGCGACGGCACGGCCGCGGCCGAGGGGCTCGCCCTGGGCCAGGACCGTCTGGACGGCTTCGACGAGTTCGCCGCGGCCGGGGGCGGCGTGGCCGCGCAGGCGGGCGAGGTCCCCGGCGAGGCGGACGATCTCGCGGGCGTCGGCCGGCCCGGAGGGGTGGTCCTGGTCGCGCAGGGCGGCGCAGATCCGGACCGCGGTGGTGGTGAGGGCCCGGGCGAGGCGCTCCGGGTCTCCCGCGGCGTCCAGCACGGTGTGCTGCCACTCCGGGTCACGGATGCCGGCCGGGTAGCCGGAGCGGGCGTCCAGCAGCGGGTAGGTGTAGGGGATCAGCGAGAGGACGTGGCCCGGGCCGGACAGCTCCGCCTCGGCGGTGCGAACGGCCGGCCGGCCGGGAGCGTCGCGGAGGTCGGGAGCGCCCGGGAGCTCGGGATCGTCGAGCAGGGCCGGGGCGTGGAAGGCACCGACCACGGCGGCGACCCGGCGGCCGCCCGCCGCGGCGGCCCGGATCCGGGACCGCATCCAGGCCTCGCGCCGCAGGTCGTACCCGTCGACCCCGGGGCCGGCCGCGGCGTCGCGGCGCAGCGCCCAGCCGACCAGCAGGGCGGCGCGCCGGACCGCCTCGGGGGTGGAGCCGGGGGCGGCCGTCTCGACCAGGCGGTCCCACAGGTCGTCGTCGGTGTCGCGTCCGGAGAGCCGCCGGCGCAGCGCGTCGGCGACGCCGGGCTCCCCGGGGACGGGTGCGCCGACTCCCCGCCCTCCGGGGGTGGCCGGAGCGTCGCCGCCGGCGGTGCGGCGGTGTGCCAGCGGGAGGTCGCAGGCGACCGCCTCGACGCCGTTGCGGCGCGCCCAGCGCAGGGCGGCCAGCTCCGGGGAGAAGTCCGCGAACGGGTAGAAGGCGGGGCCGTCGGCGCCCCCGGCCTCCTCGGGGCCGGAGGGCGCGGCCGCGAGGGCGACCGGTGCCTCGGTGGCCTCGTCCGCCAGCCAGCCGAGCCAGGGCTGGAACTCGGCGGGGAGTTCGACCAGCAGCACCTCCGGTCGGGCCGCGTCGAGCAGCGCGGGGACGACCGCGCTGAGCGACGGCGCGTGGTGACGCACGCCGATCAGGTAGGGCCCGGGCCGGTCGGTGCCGGAGGCGGCCAGCCGGTCGGCCTCCGCCCGGACGGCCCGGCGCGGGTCGTCCGGGCCGGCGCCGCCTGCGGGCGCCGGGCCGCCCGGTCGTGCCGGGCCGAGGGGGACCGCCGGGGCGGGCGTCACCGCGCTGCTCATCGGATCAGGCCTCCAGTGCCGGGCGGAGGTCCCACAGGGTGCGCCAGGTGGCGGCGCCCTGTTCGGCGCGGCGGCGGACCGGGCCGTCCCAGTAGCCGAGGAGCCGGGCGGCGTCGGCCGGGTCGTCCTTGCGGACGACGCCGATGAGCTGGCCGGGGAGGCGGCCGAGCAGGTCGCCGCCGTCGGGGAGGTAGGCGGCGGTGACGCCGAGGGCCGTGGCGACGGAGACCGCCTCGGCGGTGCTCATCACGGTGGAGGGGCGTTCGACGTCCCAGCCCTCGGTGGAGCGCCCGGTGCGCAGGTCGCGGAAGGCGGTGACCAGGGCCTCCAGGACGGCGTCGTCCACCGCGTAGGGCGCTCTGGCGCGGGCGACGGCGGCGGTGGACTGCCGGCGGACGAGCTCGACCTCGGCGGCGAGGCTGCCGATCGGGCCGACCGTCTCGAAGTTGAACCGCCGCTTGAGCGCCGCGGACATCTCGCTGACGCCCTTGTCCCGCAGGTTGGCGGTGGCGATCAGGGTGAAGCCGGCGGCGGCGTGCAGCTGCCCGTCCGGGCTCCCGGCCAGCTCGGGCACGGCGATGCGCCGTTCGGAGAGCAGGGAGACCAGGGCGTCCTGCACCTCGGGCAGGCAGCGGGTCACCTCCTCGACGCGGGCGACCGCCCCGGTGGTCATCGCGGTGAGCACCGGGGAGGGGACGAGGGCCTCCCGGCTGGGCCCCTTGGCGAGCAGCAGGGCGTAGTTCCAGCCGTACTTCAGCTGGTCCTCGGTGGTGCCGGCGGTGCCCTGGACGGTGAGCGCGCTGGTGCCGCAGACGGCGGCGGCGAGCAGTTCGGAGAGCATGGACTTGGCGGTGCCCGGCTCGCCGACGAGCAGCAGGCCGCGCTCCCCGGCGAGGGTGACGACGCAGCGCTCGACGAGGGCCCGCTCGCCGACGAACTTCTGCTCCACGACCAGACCGCGGCGGCCGGCCTTGAGCTTCTCGCCGTCGCTGCCCATCACGAAGGTGACGACGGCGCGCGGGGTGAGCCGCCAGCCGGGCGGGCGCGGGCCGGTGTCGTGCGCGGCCAGGAACTCCAGTTCGGCGGCGTACCGCTCCTCGGGCGGGACGGTCTGGCGGACCGCGACGGTGCCGTCGGCCCCGCCCGGGGCGGTGGTGGCGGTGGTGGTGCTCATCGGCGGGCCTTCCTGCGCTTGCTGGTCCGGAGCTCTTCGTAGCCGGGGGTGTCGCCCTCGACCGTCCGCTGCCAGGCCCGGGCGAACAGCTCCGGGACGGGCTGCAGCGGCAGCGCGGCGTCGTGGGTGGTCGGCCCGTACAGGGCGGCCTTCCAGGTCTCGACGGGCAGGGCGGGTGACCTGGCCTCCTGCCAGCCGCCGGGCAGGAAGAGCGAGCGCCCGGCCCGGGCCCGCTTGGCCTCCAGGACCAGCCCGGTGCCGGCGAGTTCGGCGCGGGCCCGCTTGAGCCGGGCGGGCTTCCAGCCCGTCCAGCGGGCGACGTTGCGGTCGGTGGGGTCGGGAAGGGCGAGCAGCTGGAGGTAGAGCGCGGCCGCGTCCTCGCCGAGGCCGTGGGTGCGGGCCGCCTCGGTGACCAGCGCGGGCACGGTGAACTGCGGGTTCTGCAGCCACGCGGGGCCCTCGGTGTCGGCTGGGGCGGGGACGGCGGCGGCACCGGATCCGGCGAGGCGCTCCGCGTCGCCGCGCAGGACGGCCGCGATGGCGACCCGCTCGGTGCCGAAGTAGTAGCCCTGGCCGAGCCCGGCGAGCAGGTCGAGCACCGGGTCGTCGGGCCCGGTGAGCCCGGCTGGGCGCAGCCAGACCCGCTCGTACTCGTTGTGGTAGGGCGTCAGGACGAGGGCCGGACCGCAGCGGACCAGCCCGTCCGGATCGGCTCCGCCCTCGGCCGGGAGGCCGAAGTGGGGGCGCAGCACGGCCGCCAGCGACCCGCCCTTGTCGGTGTGGACGAGGTGGAAGTCGAGCAGCAGCTCCGGGTCGGCGAGGCGGGTGCGCAGGGCCTCGGCAGCGGTGGGCAGCAGCGGACGCAGCGGGCTGTCGGCGGGCAGGTGGTAGGCGAGCCAGCGCAGCGCGGCGAGGGTGTGGCCGATGTCCCCGGCGTCGGGTGCGGCGCTCGGGTCCTCGGCGGCCAGGCCGGAGTCGGTGGGCCGGAAGGCGGTGGTGCGGGTGAGCCACGGGCTCCGCGCGGGGTTGAGCACCGTCTCGACGTGCTCGATCCGCGCGCCCTTGACGTTGGCCTGGTCGGCCTCGGGCAGGGTGACGAGGCGTCCGAAGTGCCGCACCCAGGCGGCGGCCCCCGCCTGGAGGTCGGGGCCCTCCGTCCAGAGGGCCTGCGGGTCGGCGGGCAGCAGGGCGCCCCACACGGCGGCGAGGCCGTCCCGGGGGTGCCCGCGCAGCCAGTTGCGGGCGGCCTTGGCCTCGGTGGCCTTGAGGCCGTACTCGGCGAGGCGCTCGGCGGGCAGGACGGAGCTGTTCCAGTGGAAGAGCGCGGGCGGCGGGCTGAGCAGCAGGCCGGCGCGGGCGGCGCCCATCCCGGTGAGCTCGCCGAAGGCGGTGCCGCGGGCGGGCTGCCAGGGGACGCCCCCGTACTCGGTGACGGCCCGCCGGAAGGCGGTGGCCCAGGCGGCGTCGATCCGCTCCTCGGTGCCGCGTTCCCGGACCGTGGTGAAGTGGGCCACCGGGCCGAACTCGCCGCTCGGGTCGTGGTCGGCGGCGAGCCAGTGCGAGGTGCCGTCGTGGGTGTGCTGCCGGCCGAGGATGACGACGGTGCGTGCGCCGCGGCGCAGCACCTGGCCCTGGCGGTGGTCCCCGGCCCGGCGGGCGGTGCCGGTGTCCTCGGGTTCGGCGAGCACCGTCTCGCGCAGGGTGGCGCCGCGGTCGGCGAGCACGCCGCCGGTCAGCTCGCCGAGCAGCAGGAGCAGGCTGGAGCGGTGCTCCGGCGTGGTGAGCGGGGCGGCCGCCGCGTAGGCGAGGACGTCGAGGCGGCCGAGCAGGTGCAGCCAGGCGTGGCTGTCGTCGCCGCCCTGCAGGGTGACGGTGGCCGGGGTGCTCCAGCCGTCGCCCGCGGCGGCCGGCGGGTCGGCGAGGACGGCGGTGACGGTGCGCAGGTTGTTCACCACCCGCCAGCGCGCGGTGCCCCAGCCGCCGAAGCCGCCGACGTCGGGCAGCAGGGTGGCGACGGCGTCGCGCAGGTCGTGGTCACGCCCGTGGTCGGGCCGGAGTTCGGCCGCCTCCGCCCGGGAGGGCTTCTCCGCCTCGGGCTGCGGGACGAAGCGGGCCGTCCGGTAGAGCAGGTCGGCGGCGGCGCGGGCGAGGCCGGCGACCCCGGCGAGCAGCAGCGGGTGGCCGATGCCGGGCAGGACGTCGCCGACCGCCCGGACCGGCAGGGTGCGACGGGCGTCGCCGCGCTGGGCGACCGGCCGCCGCACGCCCTGGGTGGTGATCCAGCGCTGGTCCTCCTCGGGCACCGGCTCGGTGTCGACGGGCCAGGCGGCGTCGATCAGTCGGGCGGCCCGCTCGGCGTCGACGGTGCGCAGGACGCGCGAGCCGGCCTCGTCGCGGGGCCGCAGGGCGTGCCAGTGCTCGAGCGGCGGGACGAGTGCGGTGCCGGCGGCCGCGAGGTCACCGGCCCGGCAGGGGCGCAGGTCCGCGGTGCGGTCGGTGTCGGCGGTCAGGTCGGGCAGGGTCAGGGCGAGGGCGTCGCCGCCGTTCTCGGTGACGACCGGTCGGGCCCGGCCGGGGAGGGTGAGGCGGCCGACCGGGACGGCGCCCGGGTGGCGGCCGGTGAACGGCAGGACGATGGCCTCGCCGGCGGCGGTGCCGGTGGTGACGGCGCGCCCGGGGTCGATCCGGACCCAGCTGCCGAGCACGGTGCCGTCGGTGCCGAGCGGCGTCCCCTCCAGGCCCGGCTGGAGCGGCAGCAGCCGGGTGCGTGCGGTGTCCAGCCGGCCGGCCGCCGAGGTGGCGGCGACGATCGGCGGTTCGGCGGTGCGGCCGAGCGCACCGGTGTGCGGGTCGAGTTCGCGCAGGGCGGGTCCGCCCTGGCCGTGGCGCAGCGTCCAGTGGCCGGTGCCGTCGCCGAGGACGCGGTGTTCGGCGGGCAGCCGGGTGTCGCCGGGGTGCAGCGGGCGCTCGCCGGTGGTGCGGCCGCCGCCGGGCAGTGGCAGGGAGGGCGTCTCCGGGGTGCGGTCGCCGTAGTGGTAGCCGGCGATGTGCTCGCCGCCGAGTTCGAGCGTCTCGTCGGGCCGGCTGGACCAGTAGCCCCGCTGCTTGCCGTCCTGCTGCCAGACGACGAGGAGTTCGCCGTCGACGTGGCGCAGCCGGGGCCGGTTCCAGCTCTCCAGCTTGGGCACCCGCAGGGTGTGTTCCAGGACGACGCCCTGCGGACCGACCACGACGGCCTTGTCGTGGCGGGTGAGGATCAGCTGCGGCCAGGAGTCCTCGACGCTCAGGCCGAGGAGGCCGCCGGCGGTGTGGCCGGGGGTGTCGGTGGGCCGGGCGTCCGGGTCGGCACCGTCCGCCGGGTCGGCGAGGGCGGCCAGGGCCTCTTCGAGGGCGGGCCAGCCGAGTTCGTCGAGGATGCCGGCGCCGAGGGCCGCGGCGAGCAGGCCCGCGACGTCGAGGGCGGCGATCCGTTCGGCGGCGGCCGGGGCGACGTCCCGGATCGCGGTGCGGTGCGGGGTCAGCGCGCGGACCAGATCCGTGGCGGCGGCCAGGCCGCGGACGGCGGAGAGCTCCTCGGCGCGCTGCTCGGCCCACTCGGCGAGCAGCTCGCGCAGCAGCGGCAGGGCCGGTACCCGGTGCGTGACGGCGGCGTCCCAGGCGGCCGGGGTGGCGGCGCGCAGGGCGGGCCGGAAGCGCGGGTCGGCGGCGACGGCGGCGAGGGTCGCGCCGGCGGGGCCGCACTGCTCGACCCAGCCCTTGAGCTCGAAGCGGTGCTCGGGGGCCGGGTCGGCGACCGGGACGCCGTCGGCGAGCAGCCGGTCGAGCAGGTCGAGTTGGGTGTGGCTGCGGCGGACGCCGGTGTGGAGGTCCACCGGGACGCCGTCGGCCCGCAGCCGCTCGGCCATCCGGCCGGCCAGTGCGACGGTGGCGGCGCAGCCGGGCCGGCTGCGCCAGCCGCGGCCGAGGTGGTTGGTCCAGCGCTGGAGCCAGGCCGCGGCGGGCTCGGCACCCTCCGGACGCGGACCGGTGAGCAGCTGTTCGGCGCCCGTCCCGGCGAGGACGGCGAGCCAGCCGGCGTCCTGCGCGGCCGGGTCGTTGCCGCCCGGGTCGGGGGTGAGCTCCAGCAGGCGGGCCCGGGTGGCCCGGTCGCGGGTGCCGAGTTCGAGCAGCGCCCCGTGCCAGGACTTCCAGAACGCGGCGGGCGCCCGGTTGGCGCCGGGGGCGGCCAGCAGTTCTGCGAGCAGGGCCTGTTCGTGTTCGGTGCGGTCGAGCCCGGCGGCCCGGAGGAGGGCGCGGGCGTCCTCGGCGATCCCGGCGTAGGGCGCCATGCCGGCCGCGGAGCGCTCGGTGCAGAGCTGGCGGAAGCGCTCCCAGGCGGTGACCGGGTCGAGCCGGCCGGCGAGCTCCTTGACGTACTGGCGCAGGGACTTGACGGTGAGGGCGCCGGCGAGGGCGAACTCCAGGAAGACGGCGCGCAGCCGCTCCTCGTCGACGGCCAGGCCGTGGGTGCGCTCGGCCTCGCGGGCCTTGCCGAAGTACCCGGCGGCGTAGGTCTGGTTGCCGTGGGCGAGGAAGATCCGGCCGACCTCCTCGCAGAAGGTGGGCAGGAAGTGCGGGACGGCCCGGCCCAGCCGGGTGGCGAGCTCCTCGAAGCCGTCCTTGGCGGCGCCGGGCTTGGACCTGGCCTGGCGGCCGAGCCGCTCCATCTCCTTGACCAGGGCGAGCGCGTGGTGCCCGTTGGCCGGGTCGTGGACCAGCGCCCAGGCGGGGAAGCCGAGCGCCTCCTGGCGGACCTGGCCGACCTCGGCGGGAGCGCCGTCGGGGGCCAGCCCGAGGAAGTCGACGGCGAGGTCCTCGGCCGCTCCGAGGGCGCCGGGGACCAGCCGGACGATCCGCCGGCCGTCGAGCGCGGGGTGGGTGTAGGTGCGGGCGGTGAGGACGTCGGCGGCGCTGTCGGGGCGGCCGGCGCCGGGCACGGTGCCGGGCGGCAGCACGGCCCCGGCGTCGAGCAGGCGCTCGTGCGCGGCGGTGCCCCGGGCGGCCTGCTGGTGGGACGCGGTGGCGGTCATGCGGCTTCCTCCCCCTCGATCGTGCGGCCGGCGTGCAGCGCGGCGGCCATCCTCATGCCCTCGGACCAGGCGACCGGCCCGACCTCGGCGAGCGGCAGGGCCCGGCCGTCCGGCCCGGCCCAGCTGAGTGCGCCCGTCTCGCAGGCGTCGTACTCGTAGTAGTCGCCGACCCAGACGCGGGCCTCGACGCTGCGGCCCGCCTCCACCACGGTCTGGACGGCGTGGCCGCCGCGCACCCGGTGGCCGAGCCGGGCGCAGCGCCCGACCAGTTCGCGCAGCTCGCGGTAGCGCCCGCCGGCGTAGGTCGTGACCTCGGTGCCGGCCGGCGGCTCGGCCGGGCGGTGCCAGACCTCCCGGTAGAGCTGCTGGACCCGCTGCGAGACGCCGAGCTCGACGGCGAACTCGCGCAGCTCGTCGAGGTCCTGGAGCAGGACCGGGTGGGGTATCAGGACCTCGCCGTCGATGAGGCGCACGGTGTCGCCGTCGAGGTCGACCAGGCCGAGGCCGCGCTCGGCGTCCGCGCCGCGCAGGAAGCCGGCGACGGTGCCGTCCGGGCCGGTGACCACGAGGTCGCGCAGGACGGCCCGCCAGGCCTCGTCCGCCCAGACTTCGGTGAGCACGGCGGCGGGCACCGGCAGGGAGCGCACCATCCACCGCTCGACGTCGTCCAGGCAGCTCCGCTCGTGCGCGGCCAGCCACTCGGCGAGCTGCTTCAGCTGGGCGACCACCGGGTCGTCACCGAGCTTCGGCGGCAGGGACTTCAGCTCGCGGCCCGCCGCGTTGCGGCAGACCACCCGCCCCTCCCCGTCGAGCGTCACGCGGTAGCCCCCCGCGCCCGTTTCCACCCATGCCACGGCCGTTCTCCTCCCACCTGCTGGTCAGCGATGCGAGGAACGTAGCGAGGCCCACTGACACACCACCGCGGAGGGGGTGCCCGTACGGCGGCCCACGACCCCCAAACCCGTCGAACGAGTGAACGGGCGGCCGGGGATCCGGGGTCACGGGCCCCACGGGAGCGACCGGTTGCCGGCCCCGGCCGCCCGGCGTCCCCCGGCCGCCACGGCGGCGACGGCGACGGCGACAGCGGCGACGGCGACGGCGACGGCGGCGACCGCGACAGCGACAGCGGCGTCAGCACCCGCTACGGCGACGGCGACAGCCGCAGGACCCGGTCGTCGCCCGGGCGGGGCTCGCCGCGGCCGTCGGTGTTGTCGGTGGCCAGCAGGAGGCTGCCGTCCCGGTCGGCGACGACGGTGCGCAGCCGCCCGTAGTCCCCGTCGAGGAAGCCCTGCGGCGGCCCGGCGAGCCGGTCGCCGGTGATCGGGACGCGCCACAGCCGGGTGCCGCGCAGGGCGGCCACCCACAGCGCGCCGTCGGCGTAGGCGAGGCCGCTCGGGGAGGCGTCGGCCGGGTGCCACTCGACGACCGGGTCGAGGTAGGCGGGGTCGCGGCCGACGCCCTCGACGGCGGGCCAGCCGTAGTCACCGCCGGGGCGGATCAGGTTGAGCTCGTCCCAGGTGTCCTCGCCGAACTCGGTGGCCCAGAGCCGGCCGCCGTCGTCCCAGGCGATGCCCTCGACGTTGCGGTGGCCGTAGGAGTAGACGGGCGAGTCGGGGAACGGGTTGCCCGGGGCGGGTGCGCCGTCGGGGGTGAGCCGCAGGATCTTGCCGCCGAGCGAGCCCTTGTCCTGGGCCAGCGCGGGAGTGCCGCTGTCGCCGGTGGTGGCGTAGAGCAACCCGTCCGGGCCGAAGGCGATCCGGCCGCCGTTGTGCCGCGGGCCGCGCGGGATGCCGGCCAGCAGGACGTCGGGGGCGCCGAGCCGGGCGCCTGCGGGCTGCTCCGGGTCGTAGCGCAGCCGGACGATCCGGTTGTCGGTGGCGGTGCTGTGGTAGGCGTAGAGGAGGTGGTCGGCGGCGAAGTCGGGGGACGTCGCGATGCCGAGCAGTCCGCCCTCTCCCCCGGCGGTCACCCCGGGCACGGTGCCGGCCTCGGTCGTGGCGCCGCCGGCCGCGGCGACCAGGACGATCCGCCCGGCGTCCCGTCCGGAGACGAGCAGGTCGCCGTCGGGCAGCAGGGCCAGGCCCCAGGGCACCGGCAGGCCGTCGGCGACGGTGGCCCGCACCACCGGACCGCCCGCGGTGGGCGAGCCGGAGCCGGCGGGGGCCGGCGCGGTGGAGGAGCAGGCGGTCGGCAGCAGCAGGGCCAGCAGGACGGCGGCGAGTCGGCGGGGGTGCACGGGGAGGCCTCCGTGGACGTCGGGCGCTTCGGCGCGGGGGTGCCCCAGCACACCACACCGGCCCGGGCCCGCCCCCGCAACCCGCCGCAGGCCGCCGGTGGTGGACGGCGGCCGGCAACGGGCGGGCCGGTGCGGCGCCGACCGCCCGTCAGCCGTCAGTCCGCCGCGACCCGCAGGGCGGTCGCCGGCGCCCGCGGGACGATCACCGGCGCGCCGTCGCCCGGCGCGGCCAGTACGTCGCTGTCGATGTCGTACAGCGCCCGCACCAGCGACGCGTCGACCACCTCGCGGGGCGGGCCGCAGGCCACCACCGAGCCGCCCCGCAGGGCGACCACCAGGTCGGCGTAGCGGGCGGCCGCCGCCAGGTCGTGCAGCACCATGACGACGGTCCGCCCGCCGGCCGCGACCTCGCGCACCAGCTCCAGCACCTCGACGGCGTGGCCGAGGTCGAGCGCGCTGGTGGGCTCGTCGAGCAGCACCACGGGCGCGTCCTGGGCCAGCACCATGGCGAGCCAGCAGCGCTGCCGCTGGCCACCGGAGAGGCGGTCGAGCCGGCGGTCGGCGAGCTCCTCGACGCCGGTGGCGCGCAGCGCCCGCGCGGTGAGCCGCTCGTCCTCGGCCGACCACTGGCGGAACAGCCCCTGGTGCGGGTGCCGGCCGTAGCGGACCAGCCCGGTGACGGTGACCGCCTCGGGGGCCTGCGGGCTCTGCGGGAGCAGCGCGACCCGGTGCGCGGCCTGCCGGGGCCGCAGCCGCCAGAGGTCCTCCCCGCCGACCAGGACCCGCCCGCCGTCGGGCCGGTGCAGCCGGGCGGCGGCCCTCAGCAGGGTGGACTTCCCGCAGCCGTTCGGGCCGACCACGGCGACCACCCGGCCGGCCGGGATCGTGAGGTCGACGCCGTCGAGCACCGGGCGGCCCGGGCCGTAACCGGCGGTGAGGCCCTGGATCGTCAACTCCATCGCGGGTTCCTTCGGTCGGGGAGGGTGCCGGGAGCCGCGGGGCTCCCGGCACGGGCCTCGTCGGGGCGGGCCCGTCGGGACGGAGCCCATCGGGACGGCCGGGCCAGGACGGCCGGGTCGGGACGAGGCGGGTCAGGACGAGGCGGGTCAGGACGAGGCGGGTCAGGACGAGGCGGGTCAGGACGAGGCGAGCGCCTTGGAGATGTCGCCGATGACGACGTCGGCCGCGAGCGGGCCGCCGCGGGTGGACCAGACCGAACCGTCCACGGTGACGGCGTGGTTGTTCTTCACGGCGTTCAGCTCCTGGTAGGCGGGCTTGGACTGGACGTCCTTGAGCGCGGCCTTGCCGTCGTCGGTGAGGGTGGAGAGGAACAGCCAGTCGCCGTCGATCTCGGCGAGCTTCTCCAGGCTGAGCGCGGGGCTGTGGGCGTTGCCGTCCTTGTCCTGCGCCTTGGGGCGGGTGAGGCCCATGTCGAGGGCGACGCCGCCGGCGAACTGCCTGCGCTCCATCCAGCTGGGCCCGGTCGGGTTCCAGCGGACGATGGAGACCGCCGCGCCCTTGTTCTTGCCGAGCTCACCGCCGGCCTTGGCCGCCTTGGCCTCGTAGTCGGCGATCACCTTGTTGGCCTGGTCCAGCTTGTTGACGGCGTTCCCGATCCCGCGGAAGGCGAGCTTCCAGTCGTCGGTGGGCGCCATGGTGACGAGCGTGGCGGGGGTGATCTCGCGCAGCTGCTTGAGCACCTGCTCGTCCTGCATGTCGCCGGCCAGGATGAGGTCGGGCTTGGCCGCGATGACCTTGTCCATGACGGGCTGGAGCAGGTTGCCGACCACCGGCACGCCCTGGACCTTGTCCTTGAGGTACGCCGGCGGCTCGTTGAGCCCCTGGCCGTTGGTGATGCCGGCCGGCTTGACGCCGAGGGCGAGCACCGCGTCGAGGTCCTCCTGGGTGAGGGTGACGATCCGCTGGGGCGAGGCGGGGATCTCGACGGCCTTGCCGGTGGCGTCCTTGACGGTCCGCTTGCCGCCGGCCTGGTCCGGGGCGGCACTGCCGGCGGCGGACGACCCGCCCGCGGCGGGGGCGGAGGAGCCGCACCCGGCGAGCAGGAGGGCGGCGGCCCCGGTGACGGCCAGCACCTGGACCGCACGGCGGCGGACGGCGGGGAGCGGGCTCTGGGCAAACGGCATGGGTGCCTCCGGGCAGCGGTGTTGCGGGAGTTGAACGGCGTCCGGACGGATCGGCGCGGTGACGGTGCCCCGGCGGCGCCCCACAGGACGGTACAACCATTAGGTTAGCCTTACCTTATGACATCGTCGCAAGTGGGCGAACCCACGGCGTCCCGCACCGCACCCGACGCCCCGCCGCCACCCCGGCCGCCGGAGCCTGAGCCGGCGCAGGCGGACGACCGCCGCCGGCCCGTCTGGCCGATCGCCCTCGGCACGGTGGCCGCCCTGCTCGCGCTGGCCGCGCTCTCGCTGTCGGTCGGCGCCGGCGAGGTCGGCGCCGGGCGGGTGCTGGACTACCTGCTCGACCGCGGCGGCGCCCGCGGCGACGGCCGGCTCGCCCTCGTCGTCGGCGACCTGCGACTCCCCCGCACCGCCACCGCGCTGCTGGTCGGCGCCGCCCTCGGCGTCGCCGGGGCCCAACTGCAGTCCGTCACCCGCAACCCGCTCGCCGAGACCGGACTGCTCGGCGTCAACGCCGGTGCCTCCCTCGGCGTCGTGCTCGGCATCGCCGCCCTCGGCGTCCAGACCTCCTACGGCTACCTGGCCTGCGCGTTCGGCGGCGCCGTCCTCGCCAGCACGCTGGTGCTGCTCATCGCCGGCGCCCGGGGCGGCGGATCACCGATGCGGCTGGTCCTCGGCGGGTCCGCGGTCGGCGCCACCTTCGGTGGACTCACCGGCGTGCTGATCGTCAACTCTCCCGAGACGTACGACCGGTACCGGGTCTGGGTGCTCGGCTCACTCGCCGGCGTGGAGGGCTGGGCGACCCTGCGCCAGCTCGCGCCCGTCCTCGCCGCCGGCTTCCTCCTCGCCCTGCTCGCCACCCGCCCGCTCACCGCGCTCGCCCTCGGCGACGACCTCGCCCGCGGCCTCGGCCGCCGGCCCGGCGCCACCCGTGCCACCGTCGCCATCGCCGTCACCCTGCTCACCGCCTCGGCCGTCGCGCTGGCCGGGCCGATCTCCTTCCTCGGCCTGCTCGCCGGCTTCCTCGCCCGCGCCGTCGCCGGACCCCGGGTCGGACGGCTCACCCTGTTCGCCGCGCTGTTCGGCGCCGCCGCGCTCACCGGGGCGGACGTGCTGGCCCGCGTGGTGGCCAGGCCCTTCGAGGCGCCGGTGTCGGTCATCGTCGCCCTGGTCGGCGCCCCGGCGCTGATCGCCATCGTCCGCTCCCGCCGCACGGCCGCCCTCGACCTCACCGACCCGGCCGAGGCCGCCCGCCCCCGGCAGGCCGAACCGCCCGCGCCCGCACCCGACCTGGTGCTGCGCCGCGGGGCGTGGTCCCTGCTGCTCCCCCGCCGGTCGCTGCTCGCCGCGCTCGGCCTGGCAGCCGCCCTGCTGACCGCCGTCGTCGTCTCCGCCCACGCCGGGCAGAGCGAACTCGGCCTCGGCCGCACCTTCCAGGCCGTCTTCGGCTACGGCGAGCGGCTCGACGTGCTGCTGGTCCAGAGGTTCCGGCTCGGCCGGATCGTCGCCGGACTCGCCGCCGGCGCCGCCCTCGGCCTCGCCGGGTGCCTCACCCAGACCCTCGCCCGCAACCGGCTCGCCACCCCCGAACTGCTCGGCGTCAACGACGGCGCCACCGCCGCCGTGCTCATCTCCGCCACCGCCTCCGGCACCTTCGGCGCCTGGTGGGCCGGACCGCTGGGCGCCCTCGTCGCCGTCCTCGTCGTCGCCCTGGTCTCCGGCGGCCTCGGCGCCCGCGGCTACCGGGTGCTGGTCGTCGGCCTCGCGATGTCCGCCCTGGCCTCCGCCGTCATCCAGGTCGCCCTCGCCCGGCGCTCGCTCAACTCGGCCGGATCGCTGTACGTGTGGACCTCCGGCAGCCTCAACGGCCGGGACTACGCCGTCGCCACGCCCGTCCTGCTCGGGCTGGCCGTCCTGGTGCCGCTCGCCCTCGTGGTGGCCCGGCGGCTCGCCGTGCTGCGGTTCGACGACAGCGTCGCCGCCTCGCTCGGCGTCGACCCGGGGCGGGTCCGGCTCGCCTGCCTGCTGCTGGCCGTCGCCCTGGCCGGGCTGGCCGTCGGCGTCTGCGGACCGGTCGGCTTCGTCGCCCTCGCCGCGCCCGTCCTCGCCGGGCGCCTCGCCGGGCCCGCCCGGGTGCCCGTGCTCGGCTCGGCGCTCACCGGCGCCCTGCTCGTCGTCCTCGCCGACACCCTCGGCCGGGTGCTGATCGGCGGGGTCGAGATCCCGGTCGGCATCGTCACCACCGTCCTGGGCGGGCCCTTCCTGCTGTGGGTGCTGCTCGGCCGCCGCGGCGACCCGGCGTAGCCCCCGTCCCGTCGCCCGACCCCTGCCCCTGCCCCGCTCTTGCCCGCCCTTCCCTGCCCTTGCCCGCCCCGCCCTTCCCGCCACCGAGTCCCGGAGTGCTGCCCGTGGAACCCCACCCCCTGGTCGAACCCGACCCGCACGACCCCGCGTACCGGCTGGTCACCTTCGTCCACGAGCCCGAGCCGGACCAGCCCTGCGACGGCGTGCTCGCCCTCCTGCACACCGTCACCGACAAGGACCGCCACGCCGGCGACCTCACCCCGCACCTGATGGACCGTACGGCCGACGGCCGCTGGACCATCACCTACCGGCTGCGCGCCGACCACCGCGCCTCCTACCAGCTCCACCCCTACCGCGGCGCCGCCCCCGGCACCGCCCGGGCCGACTGGCTGCACGTCCTCGACCACGCCCGGCCGGACCCGCTCGACGAGCAGCCCCGGCTGCCCGCCCGCGACGGGCGCCACCCCTCCTCCGTGCTCAGCCTCCCCGGCGCCCCCGCCCAGCCGTACGTCCGGCGCCGCGACGGCGTGCCGCGCGGCCGCACCGTCGCCGCCGAGCACGCCGGCCGGCGGGTCGACGTCCACCTGCCCGCGGGGCACGGGGCCGGCCCGCATCCGGTGGCGGTGCTGCTCGACGGGGAGATGTGGGGCGAGGTGCTGTCCGTCGGCGACACCCTCGACAACCTCACGGCCGACGGGGCGATCCCGCCCACCGTCGCGCTGCTCGTCCACACCATGGGCCCCGGCCGGCCCGAGGACCTCAGCTGCAACCCGGAGTTCGTCGACCTCCTCGCCGACCGGCTGCTGCCCTGGGCCGCCGGCCGGTTCGGCGCCACCACCGACCCGGCCGCCACCGTCATCGCCGGCCAGAGCGCGGGCGGACTCACCGCCGCGTTCGCCGCCTACCGCCGCCCGGACCGGTTCGGCAACGCGCTCTCCCAGTCCGGCTCCTTCTGGTGGCCGGACGGCACCGACTTCGACGAGGGGAGCGAGTGGCTCACCCGCCGCTTCGCCGCCGACGAGCGGCGCCCGGCCCGCTTCTACCTGGAGGTCGGCCTCCAGGAGTGGATGCTGCTCACCCAGAACCGGCACCTGCGCGACGTCCTCGTGGCGCGCGGGTACGACCTCGAGTACCGGGAGTTCAACGGCGGCCACGACTACGCCTGCTGGCGCGGCGGCCTGGCCGACGGGCTGGCGCACCTGCTCGGCGGCCCGACCGGCTGAGGGCCCGGCGGGAGGCGCCCCCTCGCGGCACCGGGCCCTCACGACACCGGCTCATGACACCGGCCGCTCACGACTCCGGCCCCTCGACACCGGCCCCTCACCGCACCGGCCCCCGCGGGGCCGGACCGCCGCCGCGGGCGCGTGCTAGCGTCCCCGTGGCGGCGCGTCGGCGCCGGCCCCGGACGAGATGTGCGCCGTACCCGGCCCGCCAAGACGACGCACGCTGGGAGGCGTCATGGCTGCCGGTACCCCGGTCGCCCGTCCGCTGGACGTGCGGTGGATCCACGGGTCCCCGTCGGCGAAGCACGACACGGACCCGGAGATCCAGGTCTACGAGTACGACGAGCACACCGTCATCCTGCGGCAGAACATGGCGGTCAACTACGAGGCGCCGTTCCTGTTCCTGCTCTTCGGGGACGAGCGGGCGGTGCTCATCGACACCGGGGCGACCCCGGAACCCGCGTTCTTCCCGCTGCGCACGGTCGTCGACGGGCTGATCGACGCATGGCTCGCCCGCAACCCCCGCGACGGCTACCGGCTGCTCGTGCTGCACACCCACCCGCACGGCGACCACGTCGCCGGCGACGGACAGTTCACCGGGCGGCCCCTCACCACCGTGGTCGCGGCGGACCCGGCCACCGCCTGGGCCCACTTCGGCTTCGACCGCGACCCGGAGGCGGTGGCCCTCGTCGACCTCGGCGGCCGGGTCCTGGAGTGCCTGGCCACCCCGGGACACCACCCGGCGGCCGTCACCTTCCACGACCCGCACACCGGCTTCCTGCTCACCGGGGACACGGTCTACCCCGGCCGGCTCTACATCGACGACTGGCCGGCCTTCACCAGGACCATCGACCGGCTGATCGCCTTCGCCGAACGGCGACCGGTGACGCACGTGCTCGGCTGCCACATCGAGATGACCCGCACCCCCGGCGTCGACTACCCGATCCGCTACACCCACCAGCCCGACGAGCCGCCGCTCGAACTGACCGTCGACCACCTGCACCGGATCCGCGCCGCCCTCACCGAACTCGGCGGCCGCCCCACCCGCCACGCGCTCGCCGACCTGATCCTCTGGCCCAGCGACTGAACCCGCCCCTCGGGCGGGCGGGCAGACGGGGGCGGCGCCGGTCAGCGCCGCCCCCGGGCCCCGGTCAGTCCTCCGGGGGCGGCGGGGCCGGCGGCTCCACCGGGAGGCGCTGCGCGACGAGGACGCCGACCGCGACCAGGCCGGCGGTGCCCAGCAGGGCGACCCGGTAGGGGCCCGCCGAGCCGGCGTCGTCACCGAGGGCCCCGATCACGGCGGCCGCGGCGGCGATCCCCAGAGCCCCGCCCAGCGTGCGGACGATGGTGAACAGGCCCATCGCCCGGCCCATCGCGGGCGGCGGGACGTCGGCGAAGCCGGCGATCTGGACGGTGAGCACGGCGGTGCCGAGGACCAGCCCGACCGCGAACATCAGCGCCCGCACCGCCCACGGGTTCTCGGCGAAGCCCAGGGCGGCCAGCACGAGCGCGGCCAGCAGCAGGGCGGGCCGGGCGAGGCGGCGCGGACCGAACCGCGGCAGCAGGCGGTCGACGACCTGGGAGGCGGCCATCAGGCCGAGCGCCTCCGGGAAGACGCTCAGGCCGGCGTCCAGCGCCGAGGCCCCGAGCGCCGCCTGGTAGAGCAGCGGGAGCGCGAACAGGGCGCCCATCAGGCCGGCCGAGGTGAGCAGGGCGAGCCAGGTGGCGGCGCCGTAGGCCCGGTCGGCGAGCAGCCGCACGTCCACCAGCGGTTCCTCGGCCCGGAGTTGGTGGCGCACCGCCGCGCCGAGCAGCAGCAGTCCGGCCAGTCCGCCGAACGCCACGCCCGGCGAGGACCAGCCGTGCGCCGGGCCGAAGCCGAGCGCGTAACTGAGCAGCCCGAGGCCGGGGGTGGCGAGCAGGAATCCGGTGGTGTCGAAGCGGCCGGCGGGCGGCTCGGCCTCGGCCCGCAGGCCGGCCAGGCCGGTGACCAGCGCCGCGACCCCGATCGGCACGTTGACCAGGAACAGCCAGTGCCAGGAGAGGTGTTCGGTGAGGAAGCCGCCGAGCGGCGGCCCGAGGGCGGGCATCAGGGCCGTGGGCACGATCAGCACGCGGCCGAGGCCGGCCCGCTCGTGCGGGGCGAACGCCCGGAACAGCAGGGTCATCCCGACCGGCGTGAGCAGCCCGCCGGCCACGCCCTGGACGGCCCGCGCGGCGGCGAGCGCGCCGAGGCCGGGAGCGGCGGCGCAGAGTGCGGAGGCGAGGGTGAAGGCGGCCAGCGAGCCGAGGAAGACCCGCTTGACGCCGTACCGGTCGCCGAGCCAGCCGGCGACCGGCAGGCCGACGGCGAGTCCGACCAGGAAGGCCGTCTCCACGGCGTTGGCCGCCGAGACCGGCCGGCCGAAGTCCTCGGCGATGGTGAACAGCGCGGGGTTGACGATGGTCGAGTCCAGGCCGTTCATGCACATCGCGGCGGTGTAGACGACGACCACCGCGGCGCGCCCCGCGAGGAGGGGGCGCGCCGGGGCCCCGGCGGCGGGAGGGGTCACAGGTCGGTCCAGTGGGCGGTGATCCAGGCGAGCGCGTCGGCGCGCCCGCAGGGCCCGTGGGAGACGTCCCAGCCGGCCGGGACGGCGGCGAACGCGGGCCACAGCGAGTGCTGGCCCTGGTCGTTGACCAGCGCGAGGAACCGGCCGTCGGCGTCGAAGGGGTTGGTGGGGGCGTCACTCATCGGAGGACTTCTCCAGGTGGTCGGAGATCACGCGGGCGATGTGCGCGATCGGGGCGGGCAGGGTCATGTCCTTGTGCGAGCAGGCGACGTCCGTGTTGTCGATCCGGCCGGACACGTACGGGGTCCACAGCTCGGGGACGAGGGTCTCGTCGATGGTGTCGACGGTGGCCCGGAAGAACAGCACGTCCCCGTCGAAACGGCGGTGGTCGTAGCCGCGGACCAGGTCGTTGGTGTTGAGGTAGATCCGGTTCAGCGCGGCCACGGTGGCGTCGTCGAGCCCGGCCAGCGGGCTGCCCTCGCGGCGCAGCAGTTCGGTGACGGCGCCGAGTTCGAGCGGCCGGCCGTCCAGGTCGGCGGGGCCGTAGCCGCCCATGGTGAGCAGCGCCTCCAGGGCCTCGGCCTGGTCGGGGACGGGCAGGTCGCGGAAGCCCTCGGCGGGGTAGGCGTCCAGGATGGCCAGCAGGTCGACGCGGTGGCCGAGTTCCTGCAGCCGGACGGCGACGGCGTGGGCGATGATCCCGCCGGTGGACCAGCCGAGCAGCCGGTAGGGGCCCTCGGGCTGGACCTCGCGCAGCCGGTCGGCGTAGTGCGCGGCCAGCTCCTCCAGGGTGCCCGGCAGCGGCAGGCCGGCGGTGGCGGCGCCGACGCCCTGGGCCTGGAGGCCGTAGATCGGCTGGTCGGCGGGCAGGTGGCGGATCAGGCCGGTGTAGCACCAGCTGAGGCCGCCGGCCGGGTGGACGGCGAACAGCGGGGTTCGGCGGCCGGGCGCGGCGGGGCGCAGCGGCAGCAGCACGTCGAGGGCGTCGGCCTGCCGGGCGCCGCCGGACAGGGCCGCGTCGAGGGCGGCGACGGTGGGTGCCTGGAACAGGGTGCCGATGCCGGCCTCCAGTCCGAGCACCTCGCGGATCCGCCCGGCGAGGCGGACGACCAGCAGCGAGTGGCCGCCGAGGGCGAAGAAGTCGTCGTCGACGCCGACCGAGGGCACCCCGAGCACCTCGGCGAACAGCTCGCACAGCTGCTGTTCGCGCGGGTTGCGCGGGGGGCGTCCGCCGCCGCCGGCCGGCGCCTCGGGGGCGGGCAGGGCCCGGCGGTCGAGCTTGCCGTTGGCGGTGAGCGGCAGCCGGTCGAGCAGGACGACGGCGGAGGGCACCATGTGGACGGGGAGTTCGGCGGCGGCGTGGGCGCGCAGCTGCTCGGGGGTGACGGCCGCCGGGGCGGGGTCGGGCCGGTCGGCCGACCGGGCGGCGACGGCGTAGCCGACCAGTCGGCGGTCCCCCGGCGCGTCCTCGCGGACGACGACGGCGGCGTCGGCGATGCCGGGGTGGGCGGCCAGTACGGCCTCGATCTCGCCGAGTTCGATCCGGAAGCCGCGCAGCTTCACCTGCTGGTCGGCGCGGCCGAAGTACTCCAGCACGCCGTCGGCGCGGCGGCGGGCGAGGTCGCCGGAGCGGTACATCCGGGTGCCGCGCTCCCCGAACAGTTCGGCGTACGGGTCGGCGACGAAGCGCCCGGCGGTGAGCTCGGGGCGGCCGAGGTAGCCGCGGGCCAGACCGGCCCCGGCCACGTACATCTCGCCGGTGACGCCGGGCGGGACGGGCTGCAGGTACTGGTCGAGCACGTAGACCCGCAGGTCGGGGATGTTGACCCCGATGGTGCTGCTGCTGCCGGCGGCGGCGCTCGCCCGGTCGAGGGCGATGTGGGACACGTGCACGGTGGTCTCGGTGATGCCGTACATGTTGACCAGGGTGGGCGCGTGCTCGGGGTGGCGGTCGTACCAGTCGTCCAGCCGGGCGAGTTCGAGCGCCTCGCCGCCGAACACCACGTAGCGCAGGGCGAGTTCGCTGCCGGGGCGGTCCCGGTCGGCGGCGCTGAGCTGGTAGAAGGCGGACGGGGTCTGGTTGAGCACGGTGACGCGTTCGCGGGCGAGCAGGTCGAGGAAGGCCGCCGGGTCCCGGCTGACCAGGTGCGGGACGACGACCAGCCGGCCGCCGTGCAGCAGGGCTCCCCACAGCTCCCAGACGGAGAAGTCGAAGGCGTAGGAGTGGAAGAGGGTCCAGACGTCGTCGGCGCCGAAGCCGAACCAGTGGTCGGTGGAGCGGAAGAGGCGCACCACGTTGTGGTGGGTGACGGGCACGCCCTTGGGCCGGCCGGTGGAGCCGGAGGTGTAGATGACGTAGGCGGTGTCCTCGGGGCGCAGCGGGCGGGTGCGCTCGTGCTGGGCGGGCGGGGTGGCCGGGTGGTCGCCGTGGTCCGGTCCGTCGACGAGCAGCCTGGGCAGGTCCTGGGCGGGCAGCCGGGGCTCGGTGGCGCGGTCGGTGAGCAGGGCGGCGGGGGCGGCGTCGGCCAGCATGTAGGCGAGGCGGTCGGCCGGGTAGTCGGGGTCGAGCGGCAGGTAGGCGGCGCCGGACTTGGCCACCGCGAGGAGGGCGACGACGAGGTCGAGCGAGCGCGGCAGGGCGAGGGCGACGATGGCGCCGGGGCCGATGCCGTCGGCGATCAGCCGCCGGGCCAGCCGGTCGGCGCGGGCGCCGAGTTCGGCGTAGTCGAGCTGCTCGTCGCGGTGGCTGACGGCGACCGCGTGCGGGTGGGCGGCGGCCGCGGCCTCGAACAGCTCGGGCAGGGTGGTGTCCGGGGCGGACGGGGCGGGAGTGCCGTTCCACTCGACCAGCGCGCGCGTCCGTTCCTGCTCGTCGGTCAGCGGGAGCCGGCCGATCGCCGTGTCCGGGTCGCCGGCGGCGGCGGTGAGCAGTCGGGCGAGCCGGGCGGCGAGGGCCTCGGCGGTGGCGGCGTCGAACAGGTCGGTGCGGTACTCCAGGAAGCCGCCGATGCCGCCGCCGGGCAGCTCGCCCGCGTTGAGGGTGAGGTCGAACTTGGCGGTGCCGCTGGGGACGGCGGCGATCCGGGCGGTGAGGCCGCCGCCCATCGGGTGGGTGTCGTCCGGTCGGCTCTGCCAGGCGAGCATCACCTGGAACAGGGGGTGGCGGGCCAGCGAGCGGGGCGGATTGAGCTCCTCGACGAGCCGGTCGAACGGCAGGTCGGCGTGCTCGTGCGCGGCGAGCACGGTGCCGCGGACCCGGTCGAGCAGTTCGCGGAAGGTCGGGTCGCCGGAGGTGTCAGTGCGCAGGACCAGGGAGTTGACGAAGTAGCCGACCAGGTCGGCGGTGGCCGGATCGTCGCGCCCGGCGACCGGGGTGCCGACGGGGACGTCGGTGCCGCAGCCGTGCCGGGTGAGCAGGGCGGCGAGCCCGGCCTGGACGGCCATGAAGACGGTGCCGCCGCAGGCCCGGGCGAGGGCGGCGAGGGCGGTGTGGGCCCCGGCGTCGAGGGCGAACGGCACGGTGGCGCCCCGGTGGCCGGCGACGGCGGGGCGCGGCCGGTCCGCGGGCAGCTCCAGCTGGTCGGGCAGGCCGGCCAGGGCGGTGCGCCAGTACTGCGCCTGCCGGGCGGCCAGCGGGCTGGGCCGGTCGGCGGTGCCGAGCAGCTGCCGCTGCCAGGCCGCGTGGTCGGCGAACTGCAGGGCCGGCGGCGGGAGGTCCGGGGCGCGGCCGGCCAGCCGGGCGGTGTAGGCGGCGGCCAGGTCGCGGGCCAGCGGGGTGGTGGAGGCGCCGTCGCCGGCGATGTGGTGCAGCAGGAGCAGCAGGGTGTGCTCCTGCGGGCCGTGCGCGAACAGGGTGGCCCGCAGCGGCGGTTCGGCGGCGAGGTCGAAGCAGTGCCCGACGGCTTCGGCGAGCGTGCCGCCCGCGCCGCCCGTGCCGCCCGCGCCGCCCTCGTGCAGCTCGACGGGTGCGGCCGGGAGGATCCGCTGGTACGGCGTGCCGTCGGACTGCTCGCCGTAGACGGTGCGGAGCACCTCGTGGCGGGCGCTGACGTCGCCGAGGGCGAGGGTGAGCGCGGCGCGGTCGAGCGGGCCGGTCAGGGTCAGGGCGAGCGGGATGTTGTAGGTGGCGCTCGGGCCCTGGAGCCGGTTCAGGAACCAGAGTCCGCGCTGGGCGGCGGAGAGCGGCATCCGCTCGGTGCGCGGCGCCGGGACGAGGGCGGGGCGGGCCTCCGGGGCGGCGTCGGCGGAGCCGTCCAGCAGGTCGGCGAGCCCGGCCGGGGTCGGGTGGCGGAAGACGTCGGCGAAGCCGACGGGCGTGGCGAAGGTCTCGCGCAGCCGGGCGGCGAGCCGGCCGGCCAGCAGCGAGTGGCCGCCGAGGTCGAAGAAGGAGTCGTCCCGCCCGGGGGCCGCGGGCAGGCCGAGCACGTCGGCGAACAGCCCGCAGACCAGCTCCTCCCGGGGTGTGGCGGCCGGTGCTCCGGCGGCCGGGAGGGCGGCGGCGGGTTCCGGCAGGGCACGGTGGTCGAGCTTGTCGTGGGCGGTGCGCGGCAGTTCGTCGAGGAGCAGGACGGCGGCCGGGACCATGTGCCCGGGCAGCCGCTCGGCGAGCGCGGCGCGCAGCGCGTCCGGGTCCGGGGCGGCGCCGGGCGCGGGGACGGCGTAGCCGAGCAGCCGCTTGCCGTGCGGGCCGGGGCGGGCGATCACCACGGCCTGGGCGACGCCGGGCAGTTCGGCGAGGACGGCGGCGATCTCGCCGGGCTCGATCCGGAAGCCGCGGATCTTGACCTGGTCGTCGGCGCGGCCGAGGAACTCCAGGGTGCCGTCCGGACTGCGGCGGGCGAGGTCGCCGGTGCGGTACATCCGCGCGCCGGGCGGGCCGAAGGGGTCGGCGAGGAAGCGCTCGGCGGTGAGGTCGGGGCGGCCGAGGTAGCCGCGGGCCAGACAGGCGCCGGCCACGTACAGTTCGCCGGTGGCGCCGTCGGGGGCGGGCCGCAGCGAGCCGTCCAGCACGTAGGCGCGGGAGCCGCGCACCACCCGGCCGACCGGGGCGCCGTCCGGGCCCGGGGTCCAGGCGTAGGCGTCGACGGTGGTCTCGGTCGGGCCGTAGAGGTCGATCGGGTGCAGCCCGGGGACGGCGGTCAGCCGGCGCCAGAGCGCGGGCGGGGTGGCCTCGCCGCCGACCGCGACGACGGCGGGGCGGTGCCACTCGTCGTCCAGGATGCCTTCGGCGAGCAGGACTTCGAGGTAGGAGGGGGTCACGTCGAGGTAGTCGACGCGCTCGCGGTGGAGGTGGCCGGCCAGCACGGCGGGGTCGCGGTAGGTGGCGTCGTCGAGCAGGTGCAGCTCGTGGCCGTGGACCATCCAGAGCACCGGGTCCCAGCTGGCGTCGAAGGCGAACGAGGCGCTGTGGGCGACCTTGAGGCGCTCGCGGCCGGTGCGGCGCACGGCCGGGGCGATGTGGTCCTCGCCGTGGCCCGCGCACAGGTTGGCGAGCGAGGCGTGGGTGACCAGCACACCCTTGGGGCGGCCGGTGGAGCCGGAGGTGTGCAGCACGTAGGCGGCGTCCTGGAGCCGGGGGGCGGGCGGCGCGGAGGCGGGCTCGCCGTCGGCGTCGCCGGGCAGGACGGCGGACAGCCCGGCCGGCAGGTCCAGCGCGGCCAGGGCCTCGGGGGTGCCGATCGCGCAGACCGGGCGGGCGTCGGCCAGCACGGCCGCCAGGCGCGGGCGGGGGTGGGCCAGGTCGAGCGACACGCAGGCGCCGCCGGCCTTGAGCACGCCGAGCAGCGCGACCACGGTGTCGGTGCCGCGCGGCAGGGCGATCGCGACGGGCGCGCCGGCCCGTACGCCCAGGGCGGCCAGGCGGTGGGCGAGACGGTTGGCGGCGGCGTCCAGCTCGGCGAAGGTGAGCGCGCTGCGGCCGCTGCGGACGGCGACGGCGTCCGGGGTGCGGGCGGCCTGGGCGGCGAAGAGCTCGGGCACCGTCCGGTCGACCGGCGCCTCGGTGCGGCCGGCGGTGGCCCGGCGCAGCGCGGCCGGGTCGAGCAGGTCGATCCGGGCGATCGGCGTCCGCGGGGCGGTGAGGAGCAACTCGGCGAGGGCGTCGAGGTAGCGCAGCAGGCCGTCGCGGTGGGCGGCGAGCGAGGCGGCGTCGTAGCGGGCGGGGTCGGCGTCCAGGACGAGGCGCAGGGCGCCGCCGGGGGCCGGCGACACGCCGACCGCGAGGTCGTCGACGGGGCCGGCGGCGAGGTTGCGGACGACGCCGGGCAGTCCGGCGAGGTCGAGGTCGCCCTCGAAGGCCTTGATGTTGACCATCGGTCCGAACACGGCGCGGCGGTCGCCGGTGCGCCCGAGGTCGCGGCGCAGGTCCTCGAGCGGGTAGCGCTGGTGGCGGCGGACGGCGCGCAGCTCGCGGACGACGCGGCGCAGCAGCTCCTCGGCGGGGTCGGCGGCGTGGACGGCCACGCGCAGCGGGAGCACGTTGGCGGTGGCGACGGGGGTGCGCAGGGCGGCCGGGCCGCGGCGGTTGGCCAGCGGCAGGCCGAGCACGACGTCCTCGGTGCCGGCCAGCCGGTGCAGGTAGCCGGCGGTGGCGGCGAGGAGCAGTTCGGCCCAGGTGGCGCGGGCGGGGGCGGCGGCCCGCTCCAGGCGGTCGCGGGTGCCGGCGGGCAGGTCGGCGGTGAGGCGCAGCGGGGGTGCGGCGGGTGACGCGGTGTCATCGCCTGTGGCTGAGGGCGGGGTCGGGCCCGGGGTCGTGGCCGGCGTGCCGGGGAGGGTGGCGGGGCTGCCGGCGTCGGCCAGGCGGGCGGCCCAGTGGGCGCGGTCGGCCGGGTACTCCTCGCCGTCCCGGTAGGCGGCCTCCTCGGCGGCGGCCTCGGCGAGGTCCGCGAAGGGGCGCGCGGCGGGCTCGGTGGCGGTGGCGTGCGCGGTGTAGAGCTCGGCGACCCGCTCGCCGAGGAGGGTCAGCGCGTAGGCGTCGACGGCGAGGTGGTGGATCCGCCGGTACCACCAGGTCCGGTCGTCGGCGAGGCGGATCAGGGCCTGGGTGAACAGCGGGCCGCGGGTGAGGTCGGCCGGGCGGGCGAGGTCCGCGCGCATCCAGGCCTCGGCCTCGGCGTCCGGGTCGTGGGCGGCGCGCAGGTCGAGGCGGTGCAGCGGCCAGCGCGGGCCTGGGCTCAGCCGCTGACGGGGCGTTCCGTCGGGGCCGGTGACGACGACGGCGCTCAGCGCCTCGGCCTCGTCGACCGCCTGCCGCAGGGACTCCTCGAAGAGGTCCTCGTCGAGGAGTCCGGTGATCTCGACGGCGTCGCCGGTGTTGTAGGCCGAGCTGTCGGGGTCGAGCGCCTGGGCGTACCAGATGGCGGCCTGGGCGGCGAGCAGCGGGACGTCGGCGGCCTGGGTGTCGACGGCAGGCATGGTTCGGAGAGCTCCTCGGGGTCCGGCGAACGAAACGCCATACTTAGGTTAGCCTAATCTAACTTCATATGATCTGGTCAACGGCCCCCCGGGGCCACGGCCCTGACACCCCGGAGACGCCGCCCATGCCCCCGAGCGACGCCAAAGAGGCCGTCCGCGCACGCGTCCACGCCCACCGCGACGAGCTGCTCGCGCTCAGCCGCCGCATCCACGCCCACCCCGAGACGGCCTTCGAGGAACACCGCGCCGCCGCCTGGTGCGCCGAACTGCTGCGCACCCACGGCTACGCCGTCACCGCACCCGCGCACGGCCTGGCGACCGCGTTCACCGCGAGCCTCGGCGACGGGCCCACCACCGTCGCCCTCGTCTGCGAGTACGACGCGCTGCCCGGCCTCGGACACGCCTGCGGGCACAACCTGATCGCCGCCGCCGGCCTCGGCGCGGCCCTCGGACTCGCCCCGTACGCGGACCGGCTCGGGCTCACCGTGCGGGTGATCGGCGCACCCGCCGAGGAACGCGGCGCCGGAAAGGCACTGCTGCTCGCCGACGGCGCCTTCGACGGGGTGGACGCCGCGATGATGGTGCACCCGTGCCCGGTCGAGGTCGCCGACTTCCGCTCCTTCGCCCTCGGCACGCTCTCCGTCCGCTACACCGGCCGCGCCGCCCACCCGAGCCTCAACCCGCACGAGGGGCGCAACGCCGCGGACGCGCTGACCGTCGCCCAGGTCGCCCTGGGGCTGCTGCGCCAGCAACTCCCGCCGCACTGGCGGGTGCACGGCATCACCACCGCGGCCGGCACGGCGCCCAACCTCATCCCGGACAGCGCCAGCGCCGAGTACGAGATCCGCACCCCGGCGGCCGAGGACCTCGCGGAGCTGCGCGCCCGGGTCGAGGACTGCTTCCGGGCCGGGGCGCTCGCCACCGGCTGCGAGGTGCTGCTCGAACGACCCGAGCCGGACTACCTGGACATGCGTTCCGACCCCGCCCTGCTCGACCTCTGGCGGGCGAACGCGGCGGCCCTCGGCCGGCCGGAGCCGATCGAGAGCGGACCCTTCGCCTGCACCGACATGGGCAACGTGTCGCACGCGGTCCCGGCCATCCACCCCGTCCTCGACATCACCGGCGGCGCCTGCACCCCGCACGAGGCCGCGTTCGCCGAGGCCGCCGTGGGGCCGGAGGCGGACCGGGCGGTCCTGGACGGCGCGGTCGCCCTGGCCTGGACGGCCGCCGACCTCGCGGCGGCGCGGAGGGGCGGGGTGAGCGGACGGGCGGGGTGACAGCTGACAACTTTCAGATTTCAGCCGACAGATTTCAGATGACAGATTTCATCATCTGTCATCTGAAATCTGTCATCCGCCCCCCGCCACCTGTCCCCCGCCGCCCGTCACCCGCCGAGCAGTGCCGTCGAGGTCGCCCGGACCGCCGTCACGCCCAGGTCGCGGACCAGGGCTCCGACGTCCCCAGGCCGGTGCGGATCGGCCAGCACCACGGCGGCGCCGGTCCGCAGCGGCCACAGGAACTCCCAGAGCGGCAGACCGAGTTGGAGCACCCGGTCGCCCGGTCCGAGCGGGTGGGCGGCCTGCAGCTCGCGCACCCGGCGGTCCGCCTCGCCGTGGGTGAGCCGGACCTCCTCCGGTCGCCCGCCCGGCCCGAACCCGATGCAGAGCGGGTGCTGCGGGGTGAGCGCCCGGGGCGGGTCGGTGGCGAGCTCGCCCGCCGCGTCCAGCCCGGCGAGCGCCCCCGGCACCCCCTCCCCCAGTACGCACACCGGCGCCGTGCGGGCCAGCAGCAGCTCCCGGCGCCCGGGCGCGTCCGCCGGGTCCAACGGCAGGTAGGCCGCACCGGACTTGGCGACCGCCAGCAGCGAGGTCAGCAGGTCCGCCGGCCGGCCGGCGGCCGCCAGGCCCACCACCGCACCCGGGCGGGCGCCCCGCGCGGTCAGGACCCGCGCCAGCCGGTTGGCCGCGGCGTTCAGCTCCCGGTAGGTGACGACGGCGCCGCCCGCGATCACCAGGGCCGGCACCTCCGGCGTCCGCGCCGCCTGGGCCTCGACGGGCCCCACCGCGGTGGTCGGCGGGTGCTTCGGCGCCCGGGCCGCCCGGGGGTCCGGCGCACCGGGCCCGGACGGCGGAGCCAGGGTCAGCACACCGCCGGCCGGCCGCACGGCCGCGCTCCCAGGCGCGCTCCCCACCGCTCCCACCGCCTCCGCCGCCGGGGTCGCCCCCGCCGCTCCCCCCGCGGCTCTCTGGACCGCGAGCGCCTCCATCAGGCCGCGCCCAGCAGCGCGGCCCAGGCCTCGACGGCCGGGCGCTCGGCCAGCTGCACGAACCCGACCTCGGCGCCCTCGGCCCGCCAGCGCTCGGCGAGCGCCATCAGCCGCACCGAGTCCAGGCCCCAGTCGGCCAGGTTCTCGTCCAGCGGGATGTCCGCCGGGTCCTCCCCGAGCAGGTCGGCGACCTCGGCCCGGATCCGCTCCACCGTGAAGGCCATGCCCGTCACTTCCCTTCCAGCGTCGCGGACACGGCGTCCGCGGTCGTCACCAGTCCGCAGCGGCCGGCCACCCACGCGAGTGCGGCCCGGTGCTCCTGCGGGCCGAAGTCGGCGACCGCGTCGGCCACCACGAAGGCCTGCACGTCGCGCATCCAGGCGTCGCAGGCGGTGGCCTGGACCCCGATGTGCGCGTAGACGCCGGTGATCACCAGCTGGTCGCGGCCCTGCTCGCGCAGCAGCCGCTCCAGGTCGGTGCGCACGAAGGCGCTGTACTTCCACTTGGTGAGCACGGTGTCGCCCGGCGCCGGGGCGACGGCCTCGGCGATCGCGGTCGCCCGCGGGTCGTCCGGGATGCCGGGGCCCCAGAAGTCCTGCTGGAGGCCGCGTTCGGCCGGGCTCTGCCCGCCGGGCTGGGCCGAGTAGACCACCGGCATGCCGTGGACGGCGGCCAGCTTCGCCAACCGGGCGACGTTCCCGAACAGTTCGGGGACGGGCGGGGCGGCGGTGTCGAAGGCGTCCAGGAAGTGGTTCTGCAGGTCGTGCACCAGCAGCACGGCGCGCGCCGGGTCCACCGTCCAGGCGACCCGGTTGGCGGGCAGCTCCTCGGCGGCGGGCATCGGATAGGAGGGAATGCGGGGCAGGCCCACGGCGGTGGTTCCTTAGGGGACGGGGTGGATGGAGGGGGCGGGGGCTGGCAGCGCGGCCGCGATCGCGGCGCGCAGGTCCTTCTTGCTGACCTTGCCGATCCCGGTGGCGGGGAAGGCGTCGACGAACTCGACGCGGTCGGGCACCTTGTACTCGGCGAGCCCGCGTCCGCGCACGAAGCGCTTCAACTCGACGGACTTCGGCGGCCGTTCGGCGTGCTCGGGCCTCAGCACGACGTACGCGCAGGTGCGTTCGCCGAGGTACGGGTCGGGCATCGAGACGACCGCCGCGTCGTGCACGGCGGGGTGCGCGAGCAGGTGGTTCTCGATCTCCTCGGCGGCGACCTTCTCGCCGCCCCGGTTGATCTGGTCCTTGGCCCGCCCCTCGACCACCAGGTGGCCGGTGGGGGTGCGGCGGACGAGGTCCCCGGTGCGGTAGAAGCCGTCCGCCGTGAAGGAGGCGGCGTTGTGCCCGGGCGCGTTCCAGTAGCCGCGGATGGTGTACGGGCCGCGGGTGAGCAGGTGTCCGGTGGCGCCCTCGGGGACGTCGCGGTCCTGGTCGTCGACCACCCGGATCTCGTCGTCCGGGGAGATCGGCCGGCCCTGCGTGGTGGTGATCAGCTCGTCCGGGTCGTCCAGACGGGTGTAGTTGACCAGGCCCTCGGCCATCCCGAACACCTGCTGGAGGGTGCAGCCGAGCACCGGCCGCACGCGGCGGGCGGCCTCCTCACTGAACTTGGCGCCGCCGACCAGCAGCACCTCCAGGCTGTCCAGGTCGTTCCCGCCGGGCCCGGCCGCGCCGCGCTCGGCGGCGTCCAGCCAGAGCAGGGCGAGCGGCGGCACCAGCCCGGTGACGGTCACGCCCTCGCGCTCGATCAGCGGGAAGGCCGTCTCCGGGTTGGGCTGCGGGCACAGCACCACCCGGCCGCCCGCGTACAGCGTGCCGAGCGAACCGGGCGAGCTGAGCGGGAAGTTGTGGGCGGCGGGCAGCACGCACAGGTAGACGCTGTCCGCGTCGAGGGCGCACAGCTCGACCGAGCCGCGCAGCGAGTAGATGTAGTCGTCGTGGGTGCGCGGGATGAGCTTCGGCACGCCGGTGCTGCCGCCGGAGAGCTGCAGGAAGGCGACGTCGGCCGGGCCGGGCGCCTCGGTCGGGCCGGGCCCGTCGCAGGGCACGTCGGCGAGTCGCAGGTGCTCCCCCGGGTCGTCCCCGGCCACCAGGACCAGCCGCAGCGCGGGGTTCTCCGCCTGCACCCGGCTGGCGAGTTCGCGGTAGTCGAAGCCGTTCTCGACGGCCGGGACGACGTAGCCGGCCGCGCCGGTGAAGGAGCAGAAGTGGCCGATCTCGGTGGCCCGGTGCGCGGGCAGCGCGAAGACCGGCAGCGCGCCGATCCGGAAGAGCGCGAAGACCACCTCGAAGAACTCGGCCACGTTGGGCAGTTGGACCACCACCCGGTCGCCCCGGCGGATCCCCCGGGCGAGCAGCCCGGCGGCCATCCGGTCGGCGCGGCGGTCGAGTTCGGCGTACGTCCAGCGGCGCCCGGCGCCGGCCGGGTCCACGACGGCGATGCGCTCGCCGTGCTCGGCGGCCCGCTCGCGCAGCATCCGCCCGAAGGTCTCGCCGCGCCAGTACCCGGCGGCCCGGTAGCGCTCGGCGAACTCGGCGGGGTACGGGGTGAATCCGTCCGGGAGCGTCACTGCGGCACCCCCGCCGCGTCCAGGAAGGTGCGGAACTTGGCGCTGGTCTCGGCCAGTTCGTCCTCCGGGCGGGAGCGGTCCACGACGCCCGCGCCCGCGTAGACCCGCAGGGTCCGCTCGTCGGCCTCGGCGCAGCGGATGGTGACCACCCACTCGCCGTCGCCGTCCGCGTCGCTCCAGCCGACCATGCCGGTGTAGAGGCCGCGGTCGAAGGGCTCGACCTCGCCGATCACCCGCCGGGCCACGTCGGTCGGGGTGCCGCAGACCGCCGGGGTCGGGTGCAGCGCGGTGGCCAGCTCGAGGGCGGAGACCGCCGGGTCGGCCAGCTCGCCGCCGATGGTGGTGGCGAGGTGCCACATCGCGGCGGTCCGCACCAGGGTGGGCCGGTCCGGTACGTCCAGGGTGCGGCAGTACGGCGCCAGCGCGGTGCGGATCGCGTCCACCACCACGGCGTGTTCGTGCAGGTCCTTGGGCGACTCCAGCAGCGCGGCGGCGCGCCGGACGTCCTCGCCGAGGTCGGCGCTGCGCGGCACCGAGCCCGCCAACGGGTTGGCCAGCACGGTCGTGCCGCGCCGGGAGAGCAGGAGTTCGGGGCTGGCGCCGATCAGGGTGCGGCCGCCGCCGGCCGGGACGGCGAAGGTGTAGCCGCCCGGGTCCCGGCGGCCGAGCCGCTGGAGGATCGCGGGCAGGTCGAGGGCGCCGTCGGCGCTCAGCTCGACGGTGCGGGCCAGCACCACCTTGCTCAGCTCCCCGCCGCGCAGCCGCTCGACGGCCGCCGCGACCCCCGCGCCGTACGCGGCCGGCTCGGGCACCGGGCGGATCCGCCAGGCGACCTGCTCGGCCGGCGGGGCGGGCAGCGCGATCAGCGGGTCGTCGCGCAGCGCCCCGGCTCTACGGACCTTCAGCGGGACGGCGAGCTCGGCCCGGCTGTCGTGGTCGAAGGCCACCGCGCCGACCACCAGCGGCCGTTCGACCCCGGCGCGGCGCGCCTCGGCCAGTGTCGCGGCGACCCGCTCGGGCAGCGGGCGTCCGTCCTGCGGCACCCTGGCGTGCACGCCGGTGGTGAGCAGGGTCCGGGTCGGCGAGGCGAAGAACGCCTCGTCGGTGGCGGCCCGGTACTGGCCTAGCAGACCGCTGGCCGCGCCGATCACCGCGTGGTCGGGGCGCTGCGCGGGGGCGGCGGCGGGGTCCGCGAGCGCGGCGGGCCCGGCGGGGGCGTGGTGCACCGTGGTCACCGTGGTTTCTCCAGTCGTGGGACGGTCGGGACGGTCGGGGTGTGCCGGCGTGCCGGCGCCATCGGGGGCCTCGGCCTGCCGGATGCGCCGGGCCCCGGCCCCTGCCCCCGCACGGCGGCCCGGGCGCCGGGCACACCGCGGGGACGGCCGCCGCAGCGGCCGCCGGGGCACCCCCGGGCGGCCGGCGGGCGAGGAGCGGGGGGAACGGGGAGGAGGGGAACGGGGCAGGACGGGCCCGGAGCGGGCCCGGCGACGGGTCAGGCCCGCAGGGTGGCGCCGCCGTCGACGTACAGGTCGTGCATGGTGATGTGCCGGGCGCGGTCCGAGGCGAGGAAGACGACGGCCTCGGCGATGTCGGCGGGTGCGGCGATCCGCCCGAGCGGGATGCCGACCCGCCAGGAGCCCGGGTCGCCCTCGACGACGCGCCGCTCGGCGGCCTCGGCGTCCTCGCCCCAGAGCGCCCGCTGCATCGCCGTGTCGGTCGAGCCGGGCGAGACGATGTTGCAGCGCACACCTGAGCGGGCCAGCTCCAGCCCGAGACAGCGGGTGAACATGGTGGCCGCCGCCTTGGACGCCGCGTACGCGGCCATGCCGGCCCGCGGCACCCCGGCGGCGTTGGAGCCGACGGTGACCACGGCGCCGCGGCCGCGGCCGGCCATCCGGCCGCCGACGGTGCGACAGGTGTGGAAGACCCCGGTGGTGTTGACCGCGAAGGTGTCCGCCCAGTCCTGGTCGGTGAGTTCGACGGCGGGCGCGGTGCGCAGGATGCCGGCGACGTTCACCAGCACGTCCACCGGCCCGAGTCGGCGCTCGATGCCGTCGACGGCGGCCTCCACCGCGCGGGCGTCCGAGACGTCCAGCTCGTAGGGGTGTACGGCGGCCGTGTGCTCCGCGAGCGCCGCGAGCGCGCCGGGGTTGCGGTCCACCGCCGCGACGACGGCTCCCTCGGCGGCGAGCGCCCGGGCGACGGCGGCACCGATGCCCTGCCCGGCTCCGGTGACCATCGCGACGGTACCGGCGAATTCGGACTGTTGCACGGGACATCCCCTCCGACCAGCAAGATTAGGCAAGCCTAACCTAACACATTTGTTCGCCTGCACCGAGAGTCTGCGCGACCGTCAACTCCCCGCCTCGCCGACCGACTCCACCCCACCCCCGCCCGATGCGGCATCGAATCTGGACGCAACGTTGCGTCTAGTGCTAGCTTCCGACCCATCGAAGCGCAACGCAACGTTGCGTCCACTTTCCGCTCCGAAGGGAGCACCCCCATGCCCTCAGGGCCACCCACCCCCGCCACCGGCGCGCGCACACCCGGCCCCGACCCCCGCACACCCGGCCCCGACCCCCGCACACCCGGCCCCGCCACCCCGGGCCGCCGCCTCGCCCGGGCCGCCCTGGCCTTCGCCTTCTGGACCACCATGGCCGGCACCACCGTGCCGACCCCGCTCTACCCGCTCTACCAACACGCTCTGGGCTTCACCCCGTTGACGGTCACGGTGATCTTCGCGGTGTACGCGGCGGGAGTGGTCGCCGGGCTGGTCGCCCTGGGCCGGCTCTCCGACGAGATCGGCCGCCGCCCCGTCCTCGCCCTCGGCCTGCTGCTCGCCGCGGGTGCCGCAGGCCTGTTCGAGGCCGCCGACTCGCTGCCCTGGCTGCTCGCCGCCCGGGTGCTGTCCGGCCTCGCCGCCGCCCTGGTCACCGGCGCCGCCACCGCCGCCCTGCTCGACCTCGCCCCGCCGGAGCGTCGGCTGCGCGCCCAGACCGTCGCCCTCGCGGCGAACATGGGCGGCCTGGCCGGCGGCACCCTGCTGGCCGGACTGCTCGCCGAGTGGGCCGGCTCCCCGCTGCGGCTGCCGTGGACGGTGATGCTGGTCCTCACGGGCGTGGCCCTGACGGGCCTGCTCGCGGTGCCGGAGACCGTCACCGCGCCGGTCGGCTTCCGCCCGCGGCTCCAGCCGCTGCGCGTGCCCGCCGCCGTCCGCCCGGCGTTCCGGCGCGCGGCGGTCGCCGGCGGCTCCGGCTTCGCCGTGCTCGGCGTGCTGACCGCGGTCAGCGGGCTCTTCCTGGCGACCGTCCTCGGACTGCACGACCACGCGCTGGCCGGGCTGGTGGTCTGCCTCGCCTTCGCCGCCACGGCCGTCGGGCAACTGCTCGCCCGGAGCCTGCCGAAGGCCCGCGCCCTGCCCGCCGCCTGCGCCGGACTGGTGCTGGCCGCCGCGCTCGTCGCGACGGCCCTGCTCACCTCCTCGCTCACGCCGCTGCTGCTCGGTGCGGGGGTGAACGGCCTGGCCACCGGGACGGCCGTGGCGACCGGACTCGGCACCGTCAACGGCGGGGTCCCGCCGGAGCGGCGCGGCGAAGCGGTCTCCGCGTTCTTCGCGGTGCTCTACACCATGCTGTCGGTGCCGGTGGTCGGCGTCGGCCTGCTGATCCGGGCCACCGACCTGCGCACGGCCGGGGTCGTCTTCAGCGCCGTCGTCGCCCTCCTGGCGCTCGCGGTCGCCGCCGGGCTGCTCCGCAGCGGTGGCACCGCTGCACCCGGGCACCGGGAGGACGCGGCCCGGGCACCGCAGGGACGCGTGAGAGGATGACCCCGGCCGAGCCGTACCCCCGCCCGCGTGAGGACCCCAGCACCATCGCCAGCCAGCCCAGCCCCGCCACCGCCGGCACCCGCGCCACCAGCGGCCGCCGCAGCGAGGCCGCGCGCCTGGCCGTCCTGAACGCCGCCGACGACCTCCTGGTCGAGCACGGCTTCGAGGCGCTCACCATCGAGGGCATCGCGGCGGCCGCGGGGGTCGCCAAGCAGACCATCTACCGCTGGTGGAAGTCGAAGGTCGACATCCTCTTCGACAACCTGGTGCTGGACGCCGAAGGCGCCCTCGCCTGGCCCGAGCCCGCCGACCTGCGCGGCTACGTCCACCTGCACGCCCGCTTCCTCGCCGAGGAACCGGCCGGCAAGGTCCTGCTCGCCCTCCTCGGGCACGCCCAACTCGACGCCCGAACGGCCGAGTTGCTGCACACCGGATTCCTCGACGGGCTGCGCGCCCGGGACGTCTCCCTGGTCCGCGAGCAGCTCGGCCTGACCGAGGACGACGCCGCCGCGCTGCTCGACGCGCTGCTGGCCCCGCTCTACCACCGCGCCCTGGTGCTGCGCCGCCCGCTGGACACCGCCTTCGTGTCCGCGCTCGTCGACCGCCACCTCCCGCGCTGATCCCACCTTCCTCCAGCCCGGCGCGCTACCGCCCCGGGCCGATCCAGGAGTCGCCGTGTTCCGACGCCTGCGCCCCACGCACGACGTGGTGCTGACCGCCGTCACCCCGCTCACCCCCACCCTCACCCGGCTCACCTTCGCCGGGCCCACCCTGGCCGCCCTCGGCGTCGAGTTCCCCACCCAGTGGGTGAAGTTGGCGATCCCCGACGGCCAGTCCCGGGCCTACACCATCCGCCACCACCGCCCTGCGCAGCAGGAGGTCGACCTGGACGTCGTGCTGCACGGCGGCGGGCCGCTCTCCCGGTGGGCCTCCGTCGCCAGGCCCGGCGCACGCGCCCGGCTGGTCGGGCCGCGCGGTGGACGCCCCGCCCTCGACGGCGCGGCGCACCTGCTGCTGGCCGCCGACGAGAGCGCCCTGCCCGCGGCGCTCAGCCTGCTCGAACAGCTCCCGGCGGGCACCCGGGTGTCCGCCCACTTCGAGATCGCCACCGCCGCGGACGCCCTCCCCCTCGCCACCCGCGCCGACCTGACGGTGCGCTGGCTGCCGCGCGACGCGGGCGGCGGCCACGGCGTTCCCGGCGACAAGGGCCGTCTGTTCGCCCGCTCCGCCACCGCCGCCGAGCCGCCGCCCGGCTCCGCGGCCTGGGTCGCCGGCGAGGCCTCGGCCGTCGACGACGTCCGTCGCCACCTGCTCGCCGGGCGGGCCGTCCCCCGCGAGCTGCTCCACGCCAAGGGCTACTGGCGGCACGGCCGCCCGCTCTGACACCGCTGTCCGGGCCGGGTCCCGCCTGTGCCGCTCCCGGTCCGGCGGCGACGGGCCGCCGCAGGACCGGCGCGGGCGGAGAACGCGCGCCCTCGGCCGCGGTCAGCGCGCCGGTGTCGCCGGCGCCCCGGCCGCGGGAGCCCCGGTCGCCCGGCCCGCCCCCGTCGGGCGGGGCGTCGCCGGACCCGACCCGGTCGGCGCCGCGCCGGCCCCGGACGCCGCGCCGGCCCCGGGTGCCGCCGGGGCCGGGGCGAGGCCGGCGCAGCCGCGCAGGGAGTCCCGGCGCTTGAGGGCGGCCTCGGCGGCGGCACCCGTGACGGGCTGCGGAACGCCCTTGTCGTCGATGGTCGCCGGGGCGAAGGCCTCCCCGTCCACCTTGCCGTCCTTGCCGATGGTGAGGGTGGTGACGCCGGTCTCGTTGGAGAAGGCGTAGTTGGAGGTGCCGTACCAGAGGAAGTTGCCGAAGCCGTAGCCGACGTAGGTGCTGCCCAGCATGCCGGAGCCGACCATGGTGTGGGCGTGGGTGCCGACCACCGCGGTGGCGCCGGCGGCGGCGAGCTTCTTGGCGATGGTGGTCTGCGGGCCGGTCGGGCAGGCCTTGCCCTCGTCGCCCCAGTGCAGGTAGACGAGGACGACGGGCGCCTGCCGCTTCGCCGCCTCGACCGCCTTGACCACGGCGGGGACGTCCAGGGCCGAGGCGATGCCCGGCTTGTTGGCGCCGGCCCGCCACTTCTGGTTGGTGAGGTCCTCCACCTGGCTGGCGGCGACCACCGCGACCTTCACGCCGCGCACGGTGGTGACGTAGGGGGCGTACGCCTCCTTGGCGTCGTGGCCGACGCCGACGACCGGGATCGGCGAGGAGTCCTTGGCGGCGAGGGTGTCGGCGAGGCCGTCGGCGCCGAAGTCGACGGCGTGGTTGTTGGCCATCGAGACGACGTCGACGCCGGAGTCCTTGAGCGCCGAGAGCGCCTTGGGCGAGGTGCGGAAGGTGTAGGTCTTCGGCTCGGGGGCGCCGCGATCGGTGATCGCGGTCTCCAGGTTGAGCACGGAGAGGTCGGCGTCGGCGAGCGTCCGGGAGAGCGGGCCGAGGGCCGGCTCGGGCGGCTGGACGGCGAGCCTGGCCTCGGTGCGGCCCTCGAAGTGGACGTCCCCGGCGAAGGCGACGGTGATGCTGCCGTCGGGCCGGGGCGTGGTGGTGTCCTTCCCGCCGGTGCTCCCGGTGGGGGCGGCGCCGGGGGTGGCGGCCGGGCTGCTCGCCGCGGCGGAGGCGGCGGGGCTCGCGGCGGCGGGTGCCGGGTCGGGGTCGTCCGGGCCGCAGGCGGTGACGGCGGTCAGCCCGACGAGCAGCGCGACGGCGGCCGCGGCACGGCGCATGAGTGGTTCCCCCCGAGGTCGATCCGAGCGCGGTCAGCCTACGCCACGGCTCCGCCACCCCTCCGCCCCGGATCCGCAACATTTCGGACACAGGCCGACACGACGACCCGCTCCGGCCCCAGTGGGCCCGTCCGTCCCGACCGGCACGCGGACCGGGCCGTCCCGTCCCTGGCGCTCCGCCCGCCCGGGCGGGCAGCGTGGAGGAGGGGGCCGCCCGACACGGGCGGCGGGCCCGTTCCGGAGGTGGTTCGTCATGGGCAGCATCGAGGCCGTCGCCGGCCGCTCGCGCCGGATCGTGGTCGGCATCGACGGTTCGGCGCCGTCGAGGGCCGCACTGCGCTGGGCGGTCGACCAGGCCGCGCTGACCGGGGCGGTGGTGGACGCCGTCGCGGCCTGGGAGTACCCGTCGCTGTACGGCTGGTACATGCCGGTGGTGGACGACGGCTTCGAGCAGACGGCCCGGCGCACCCTGACCACCGAGGTGGACGAGGTGCTGGGGCGCGACCGCCCGGTGGAGGTCCGGGAGAGCCTGCTGCCCGGGCACGCCGCCGAGGTGCTGCTGGAGGCGGCCGAGGAGGCGGACCTGCTGGTGCTGGGCAGCCGGGGGCGCGGCACCTTCGCCCGGACGCTGCTCGGGTCGGTCAGCGTCCGCTGCGCCGTGCACGGGACCTGCCCGGTGGTGATCGTGCGCGCCGACGGGACGGCCTCGGCCGCACCGCGCGTCCCGGCGGAGGCGGCGGAGGCGGCAGGGGCGGCGGTCCGGCCGGAGGCGCCCGTCGCGGCGCGGTCGACGGTCGGCGAGGAGCCCGGCGGACCGGGCCCCGATCCCGTCCGCACCAAGGACTGGCAGCTCAGCCTGCACGTGGTCGAGGACGGCGGCACCACCCGGGTGCACGCCGTGCTGGACGCCGACGGCACCGTGCTGCACAGCGACGCCCTCGCCCGCCGCGGCCCGTTCGACGCCCCGGCGCCCGCCGTCGGGGACGAGTTCGCGGCCGGCCGCGCCCTGGTCGACCTCGGCCACCAGCTGCTGCGGGCCGGCGTCCACGGCGCCACCGGCCCGGCCGAGGACTGAGCCCGGCCGAGGACTGAGGGAGGCCCGGCCGGGGAGCGCCGGATGAGGCCCGCGGAGCACCGCACCGGCCGCCCCCGAGACCGGGGGCCGGGCGCCGACCGCCCGTGGTGCGGGATCCTGGAGCCCCGACCACCCCGACCACCCCGTCCGCCCGAACCCGGAGCCGCGAGCCGCCCATGGACGAGACCGTGACCACCCCGCCGGCCGATCCCGACCCCGATCCCGGAGCCGGAGCCGACGCCGGCCCCGGCGACTTCACCCCCGCCGAGCTCGCCCGCGGCCGCGCGCTGCGCCGCGCCCAGCTGCCGTGGGCGCTGGGCGGGCGGCTCGCCGGGCTGGCGCTGACCCTGCTGCTCGGTCTCACCCCGGCCGGGGCCGGCCTGGTCGTCGCCGTCGGGGGCTGGTTCGGCGGCTCCCGGACGGCCCAGGTGCTGGCGGGCGCGGCGGCGCTGCTGGTGCTGGGCCAGGCACTGCAGCTGCCGTTCGGCGCCCGGGTCCGGGTGGTCCGGGCCCGGTACGGGCTGGTGACGCAGGGCTGGGCCGGGTGGCTGTTGGACGCGCTGCGCGGTCTGGCGCTGGGCCTCGCGCTGGTGCTGCCGCTCGCGCTCGGGCTGTTCGCGCTGACCGCGTGGTCGCCGCGGTACTGGTGGGTGCCGGGGGCCGCGGCCGCGGCCGGGCTCACCGTGGCGCTCTCCTTCCTCCACCCGCTGCTGATCGAGCCGGTCTTCAACCGCTTCGCCCCGATGGCGCCGGGCGGGCTGCGCACCGCCCTGCTGGCGCTGGCGGAGCGGGACGGCGTGCGGGTGCGGGACGTGCTGGTGGCGGACGCCTCGCGGCGGACCACCGCGCTCAACGCCTACGTCTCGGGGCTGGGCGCGACCCGGCGGATCGTCGCCTACGACACCCTGGTGTCGACCGCGCAGCCCCGCGAGGTGGAGCTGGTGGTGGCGCACGAGCTGGGCCACGTGAAGCACCGGGACGTGCTGACGGGCACCGTGCTGGGCGCGTTGGGCGCCGCGGTGGCGGTGGCGGTGCTGGGCGTGCTGAGCGGCTGGGCGCCGCTGCTGTCGGCGGCCGGGGCGACGGACGCCGCGGATCCGCGGGCGCTGCCGCTGCTGGCGGCGTGCGCGGCGCTGCTGGGCGCGCTGTCGGGCCCGGCGCAGTGTGCGGTGAGCCGCCGGATCGAGGCCAGGGCGGACCGGCACGCGCTCGAACTGACGGCGGACCCCGAGCAGTTCGTCGCGATGCAGCGCAGACTGGCTCTGGCGAACGTCTCCGATGTCGACCCGCCGAGGGTGCTTGAGCTACTGTTCGCCACTCACCCGAGTACGACCCGCCGGATCGCCGCAGCCCGCGCCTGGGAAGCGGCCCGGGCCGGTCGGCCGTCGGGGGTGCGGCGCACGGGCCCGAGTGATTCCGTTGTATAGTGCAACAAATCTCGAGGAGGTAGGAACCCCGTGCCCGGCCGCCAGTCGTCCATCGACACCATCCAGCGCGAGCTGACCGCCTTCGCCCGCCGTGCCCGGCACAAGGCCTCCCAGCTGCACCCCGACCTCTCCCTGGTCACCTACAGCATCCTCGACCTGATCACCGAGCGCGGCGGCTGCCGGGCCGCCGACGTGGCCGCCCACTTCATGCTCGACAAGTCCACCGTCAGCCGCCAGGTCACCGCCCTGGAGAAGCTCGGCCTGCTGCGCCGCGAGGCCGACCCGGACGACCAGCGCGGCCAGATCCTGCGGGCCACCGAGGCCGGACTGACCCTGCTGCGGGACGCCAACGAGCAGCGCCGGCTGGCCTTCACGGCCCGCTTCACCGACTGGTCCGACGCGGACGTCGCCCGTTTCGCCGACTACCTGGCCCGCTACGGCGAAGAGGGCTGACGGCGGGGCGGCGCCGTCCGGGCCCGCCCGCCGGCTCCGGGTGCGCCGCACCGCCCGCACGGTGTACAGAGGAGGGGTGCCACTCCGGCAGCGTCCCCGTGACCCGCGCCCGCGCGACCGCCCCCGCGACCGCCGCCGTTCCTGGCGGCCCGACAGCCGGGTGATGACGGCCCTGTCTCTCGCGCTGATCGTCGTGATCACCGTCGTCGACATCGTCTCCCCGCCGGACATCCACCTCGGCCCGCTGCTGATCGTCGCCCCCGCGCTCACCGCCTCCGTCGCCGGGCCCCGGGCCACCGCCGCCGTCGCCCTGCTGGCCCTGGCCGGGCTCACCGTGATCGGCCTCGCCCGGGACGGCGTGACCACCGCCAACCACGAGACCCAGCTGGGTGCCCAGCTGGCCGTCTCCGTGCTGATCGTCGGCCTGCGGGTGCTGCGCGCCCGGCACGAGCGCGAGCTGGCCCAGGTCCGCTCGGTGTCCGAGGCCGCCCAGCGGGTGCTGCTGCGCCCGCTGCCGGAGCGGATCGGCCCGCTGCACCTGGCCTCCGTCTACCTGGCCGCCGAGGCCGAGGCGCAGGTCGGCGGCGACCTCTACGCGGCCGCCCGCACGACCACCGGCACCCGGCTGCTGGTCGGCGACGTCCGCGGCAAGGGCCTGCCCTCGCTGGGCGACGCGGCCCTGCTGCTCGGCGCCTTCCGCGCCGCCGCCCACCTGTACCCCGATCTGCCCGGCCTCGCCGCCTACCTGGACGGCACCGTCTGCTGGGGCCTCGCCCAGCCGGCCGAGCAGTCCCGCCCGCAGCGGGCGCCGGGCGAGGAGGCGGACGCGGCGGCGGAGGAGGGCTGGGAGTCCTTCATCACCGCCGTGCTGCTCGACATCCCCGACGACGGCTCGGCCGTCCGCCTGATCGACTGCGGCCACCCGCCGCCGCTGCTGCTGCGCCCCGACGGCATCACCACGCTGGCGGCCCGCCACCCGGCGCCGCCGCTCGGCCTGGGCGACCTCGCCCCGGTCCGGTACGAGACGGAGACCTTCCCCTTCCACCCTGGCGACCGGCTGTTGATCTACACCGACGGCGTGATCGAGGCCAGGGACGCGCACGGGCACTTCTACCCGCTCGCCGAACGCCTCGCGGCCCGGCAGGGCGAGAGCCCGGCCGTGCTGCTGAACCACCTGCACCGGGACCTGCTCGCCCACGCGGGCGGCCGGCTGGGCGACGACGCGGCGATGGTCGTGGTCGAGCGGCTGCCCTGATCGGCCCCGGAGCCCCGCGGCCCGGGCCCCGGTACGGCCCCCGTGGCCCCTGAACCGCCCCCGACGCCGCCCCGGATCCGCCCCTGCACCACCCCGGTCACGGCCGGTACGGCAGCTGCGGGACCTCGAAGCAGGTGGTCGTCATCGACGGCACCTGGGTGACCCAGCCGCCCCGGCCCGACTGCGCCGCGTCCTGCCAGCGGGCGGCGTTCAGACAGGCCCTGGTCGGCCCGCTGGGCGGCGGCTGCGGGACGAAGGAGGCGGGCAGGATCAGGCCGTGCGCGTCGTAGGGCTCGACGCGGTTCATGAAGGCCTCCGTGCAGGAGCGGGTCAGCGCGGCCCCGCAGGACGCCATCGCGTCGGCGAGCCACTGCGCGCCCGCCCAGCCCTCCAGTTCCCAGGCGGACAGCTGCGACCCGCGGTCCGGGTAGTACCGGGCCATCGCGGTGCGGAACTCGTGCACCGCCGGGTACTGCTCGTCCGCGTAGTTGAGGCTGGAGGAGGTCGCCCAGAGGACGTCGCGGCAGTTCGGCACGGCCTGGTAGTCGGTGCGCACCGACTCCGACCAGTTCTGCACGTTGGTGACCTTGGCCGTCAGCCCGACCCCGGCGTCGTCCAGGGCCCGGCACAGCGCCACGTTGCCCCGGGTGTCCATGGCGTCGAACAGCAGCTGTGAGCCGTCCGCCCGCACGGCCGCGGCGACCGCCTGGAAGTTCGGCAGCGCGAAGTCCACCGTCTGGAGCAGCACCCGGTAGCCCTCGGCCTCCAGCCCGGCCTTCAGCTGACCGGCGTAGCGGGCCGAGTCGGCCTGGTTGTAGGCGACCACGGCGGCGGTGCCCGCGCCCAGCCGCTCCCGGAAGAACCGGAACACCTCGGTGCTCTGGTAGAGCGTGCCGTTCCAGCCGACGGCCCGTCCGTCGCGCGGGGCGCTGCTGCCGTAGATCCCGTACAGGTGAGGCCAGCGGTCGTAGGCGGTGCCGATCGGCTGGCCGCCGACGTCCGGCACCGCCTGGGCGCTCACGTAGGGGGCGCCCGCGTAGTCCAGGACGCTGCCGCTGACGAAGGCGAAGACGTGCTCCCGGTCGATCAGCCGGTGCACGCAGTCCTGGTTGCCGATGCCGCTGCCGCCGTCGTCGCAGGTGAGGATCCGGACGGTGCGTCCGTGCAGGCCGCCGCGGTCGTCGAGGGCCTGGAAGAAGGCCTGGGCTCCGTAGCGCGGTCCGCTGAACACGTCGCCGCCGACGGGGCTGGTCGTCGAGGTGACGATGCCGACCCGGATCTCGGTGGCGCTGACGCCGGTGTCCGAGGCCGGGTTCCCGCCGGTGCTGCCGGGGCTGCCGGTGCCGCCGGCCGGGGTCGACCGGGCGGAGAAGGCGTCGGCCGGCAGCCGGGTCCCGCAGCCCGCGAGCGGCAGCAGCAGCGCCAGGACCGTCAGGACGGCCGCGAGCCCCGGCACCCCCGGGGCGCCGCCGGGCCGCCGGCGCGGCGTCGCGTCGACGGCCCGGCGGAGCGTCGGGGCCGTCAGCTGCATCCGGGGATCGGGGTGCCGCTGGCGCCGCCGGCCTGGGTGATCAGGCCGCACAGGGTCGAGCGGGACACCTTCCAGGTGCCGTTCTCCAGGACGGCCTGGCCGGTCGCGGCGGGCTCGACGACGGTGCCCTGCAGGGAGAGCGAGTAGGTGACGGTGGCGTCGTTCGCGTCAGTGAACGCGACGTCGGTGACCTTCGCCTGCACCTGGCCGACCCGCGGGTCCTGTGCGAAGCCCTGCAGCGCCGGGAGCAGCGCGTCACCGCCCTGGAGCAGCTTGGCCTTGTCCGGGATCGGGGTGGCGGGGTCGAAGAACTTCTCCCAGTTGGCGGTGACCTCCGTCTTCGCGGCAGCCGGATCGGCGGGCGCCGTGCCGCCGGACGCGGTCGGCGAACCGCCGGAGGTGGCGCTCGCGGAGGCGCTCGGGCTCGCGGCGGCCGAGGTGGTCGCCGAGGACCCGGACGTGCTGCTGCTGCACGCGGCCGCCGTGGCCACCAGCAGCAGGGCGAGCAGCGCGCCCGCCGTCCGCCGGGCCGGGCCGCCGCCCGTGGGGGTGCCGCTTCGCGTCACGCGCATGGTGTTCCCTCTCGACTGCGCCGCCCGGTCCCGCTCGCGGTGTCCCGGATGCTGTTCCAGGCCGATCCTGGAAACGTCGCAAGTGACACCATCAAGGCGGATCCATGGACGAATCGCAATCCGGCGGAGGGACCACCCGCCCCGCGGCGGGGGCTTTCCCCGTCCGGCGCGGTGCCCGCCGGCTGCGGGCCGTCCGGGGCGGGCGGGAGTGGGCCGGCTGGATCCTCCTGGCGGTCGGGGCGGTGCTGTGCGTGCTCGGCTGGTACGGGGTCTCCGGCGAGCGCTTCGCCGAACAGCAGATCCCCTACCTGGCCTCCTCGACCGTTCCCGGCGCGGCCCTCATCGTCTCCGGCGCGGTGATCGTGGCCGTGCGCCCGCCGCCAGACGGGCCCGGGGACCTCACCGGCCGACGGGTGGCGCGGCTGTACGAGCTGCTGGTCGAACCGGACGAGCCGCAGGGCGGCGGCGGGGCCGCCACCGGGCGGTGCGCCCTCCCCGGGGGCACCCACTACCACCGGCCGGACTGCCCGCTGGTCTCCGGCAAGGAGCGGGCCGGGGCGGTGGACGCGGCGGCCGTGCGGGACCGCTCGCTGACGCCCTGCCCGGTCTGCGAGCCGGACGGCGACCCGGACGGGCCCGCCACCCGTCCGGGCGAATCCGCCCCGCCCGGCGGGTGAACCGGTGGACGTCCTGCTGGCCGCGCCCGCCGACTCGCTCGGGCTCACCGTCGACCTCGCCCTCGCCGGGCTCACCGTCGGCTGCGCCGCCGCGCTCAGCGGCATCGGCCTGGTCGTCTGCCACCGCGCCACCGGCGTGCTCAACATCGCCCAGGGCGCCCAGGCGATGGCCGTCGCCTACCTGCTGCGGGACCTCGTCGTGGTCCGGCACTGGCCGGTGTGGCCCGCCGTCGCCTGCTGCCTGCTGCTGGTCGCCCCGGCGCTCGGCGTCCTGCTCGACGTCCTCGTCCACCGCCCCCTGCAGCGGCGCGGCGCCGGACCGGCCGAGACCATGGTCGCCGGGCTGGGCGTCTTCGTGCTGCTCATCGGCCTGGTCGTGCTGCTCTGGGGCCCGGCCCCGCTGGCCGGTGCCCCCTCCCCGCTCGGCGGCACCCCGATCCGGCTGCCCGGCGGGCACACCCTGCGGCCGGACACCGTCGCCCAGTTGGCCGCCATCCTCGTCCTCGGTCTCGGCGTCACCGCCGTCACCCGCTGGACCGGCTTCGGCCTGCGGCTGCGGGCCGTCGTGGACGACCGCCGCCTCGCCGCCCTCGCCGGGGTCGACGCCGACCGGCTCTCCGCCGCCGGATGGGCCTTCGGCACCTTCACCGCCGGGCTGGTCGGCGTCACCCTCGCCCCCTACCTGCTGCTCGACCCGTACGGGCTGCCGCTGCTGGTGATGGAGACCATGGCGGTGGCCGTCGCCGCCCGGCTGCGCAGCATCCCGGTGGCCGTCGCGACCGGGCTCGGCCTCGGCGTCGCCCAGGCGGAACTCACCCGGCTCCGGCCGTCCGGCCAACTGCTGCCGCTGGTCCAGGCCGTGCAGTCCAACCTGTTCGTCATCGCGCTGCTCGTCACCGCCCTGCTGGCCGGCCCGCACATCACCGGCGGCAGCCACGACCTCGCGCCGCTGGCCGCCCGCCGGGCCCGGCCGGGTGGGGGCGGGCCCGGTGGGGGCGGGCCCGGTGGCGGCGGGCGCGGCGGCCGGGTCGCCGGGGCGGTCTGCCTGGTCCTGCTCCTGCTGCCGCTGGGCTTCCGCGGCAACGACCTGCGCAGCGCCCTGCTGGTGCCCGCGCTCGCCCTCGTCCTGCTCTCCGTCGTCGTCGTGACCGGCTACGGCGGGCAGATCTCGCTCGGCCAGGCCGGGTACGCGGGCCTGGGCGCGCTCGGTACCGGGCTGCTGATGTCCGGCCGGATCCCCGGCGTCCCACCGCTGCCCGCCCTGCCCGCGCTGCTGCTCGCCGTCCTGGCCACCGCGCCGCTCGGCCTGCTCACCGGCTGGCCCGCGATCCGGCGCCGCGGCCTGGCCCTCGCCCTCGTCACCTTCGCCGTCGGCACCGCGATGAGCCGCTTCGTCTTCCAGCAGCCCTACGCCACCACCGGGCTCACCCTGGACCGCCCCGCCCTGCTCAGCGGCGACCGGGCCTTCTACCTCACCGAACTCCTCCTGCTCGGCCTCGGCCTGCTCACCGTCCGCGCCCTGCACCGGGGCCGCACCGGCCGCGCCCTCACCGCCGTGCGCGACCACGAGGCGGGCGCCACCGCGGCCGGGGTGGACGTCCCCGGCCTCAAGCTGCTCGCCTTCGTCGCCGGCGCCGCGCTCGCCGCGCTCGGCGGCGGCCTGATGGGCCTCGCCGGCCGGGCCTTCGACCCCGCCGCCTTCGACCCCGTCCGCGGTCTGCTCTGGTTCGCCGCCGTCGTCGTCGCCGGCGCCGACAGCGCGCTCGGCGCCGTCCTCGTCGCCGCCCTGCTCACCGGCCTCGACGCCGGCACCACCGCGGGCGTCTCCGCCGTCGCCGTCGGCGCCCTCGCCGTCGCGATCGGCCGTCTGCCCGGCGGCCTCGCCGCCCTTCCCGCCCGCCGGCCGCGGGCCACGGCGCCCCCGTTGCCCGCGTCCCGCCTCAGCCCGGCCGGCCGGCGCGTCCGGGCCCTGGTCGCCGCTCGGCTGGCCGACGAGCGGCGGCACCGGCCCTCCCGGGCGGACGGAGGTCCGCCGTGACCACCGCCGCCACCACGGCCACCGCCCGTCTCACCGCGCGCGGCATCGTGTACCGCTACGGCGGGATCGAGGCCGTCGCCGGGGTGGACCTGCTGGCGCCGCCGGGCCGGATCACCGCACTGATCGGCCCCAACGGCGCCGGCAAGAGCACCCTCTTCGACTGCCTCGCCGGCACCGTCCGCCCCGACGCGGGCCGGGTGCTGCTGGGCGGGCGGGACGTCACCCGGCTCGCCGCCCACCGGCGGGTGCGGCTCGGGCTGGCCCGGACCTTCCAGCAGATCGCCGTCTTCCCCACGCTCTCCGTCGCCGACAACGTCCGGGTCGGCGCCGAGCAGCACCGCGGCCGGCCCGACCCCCGGGCAGCCGCGGAGCGCACGGCCCGGGCGCTCGGACTGTTCGGGCTGCAGGACGTCGCCGCCGAGCCGGCCGCGGAGCAGCCGACCGGCGTGCTCCGGCTGGTGGAGCTGGCCCGGGCCCTGGCCGGCGGACCCAGGGTGCTCCTCCTGGACGAACCGGCCGCCGGACTGGACACCGCACAGACGGCCCGTCTGGTGACCGTCCTGCGCGGCCTCGCCGACCGCGGCATGGCCCTGCTGCTGGTCGAGCACGACGCCGAGCTGGTCGCCGAACTCGCCGACTCCGTCTACGCCCTGGCGGACGGCCGGCTCGTCGCCGGCGGGCCCACCCGCACCGTGCTGGCCGACCCCCGGGTCACCCGCGCCTGGCGGGGGGCCGGCTGATGTCCGCGGCACGCCCCCGGGCCGCCCGGGCAGGCGGCGCCCGGTGAGCGTCGAGCTCGCCCTGCAGGGCGCCCGGGTGCGGTACGGGCCGCTGGAGGCCCTGCACGGCGTCGGGCTCGCCGTGCCGGGCGGCGGCGTGACGGTGCTGCTCGGGCGCAACGGGGCCGGGCGGACGAGCGTGCTGCACGCGGTGGCCGGGCTGGTGCCTCTGTCGGGCGGGCGGGTGCTGTGGCGGGGGCGGGACGTCACGGGGTGGTCGGTGCACCGGCGGGTGCGGGCGGGGCTGGCGCTGGTGCCGGCGGAGCGGGGGGTGTTCGGGTCGCTGACGGTGGCCGAGCACCTGGGTCTGGGCGGCCCCGCCCGGTCGCGGGCGACGGCGCTGTTCCCGGAGCTGACCGCGCTGCTGGACCGGCGGGCGGGCACCCTCTCCGGCGGCCAGCAGCAACTGGTCGCGATCGGGCGGGCGTTGGCGGCCGACCCGGCGTTGCTGCTGCTCGACGAGCCGGAGCGCGGGCTGGCGCCCGCCGTGGCGGCCCGGCTGCACGCCCACCTGCTGGCGGGCACGGCCGCCGGCCGGACGGTGGTGCTGACCGCGCGGGCGCTGCCGCGCACCCTCGCCACGGCGTCGGTGGTGCACGTCCTGCACCGGGGCGAGGTGGTGTTCTCCGGCGAGCCCGCGGAGCTGGCGGGTTCCTGGACCACCGCGCGGTGACGGCGCCGATGCGCGGTGACCGCGCCGCTCACCGACGGCCGCGCCGCTCACCGAGGACCCGCCGCCGCGCGGTGACCGCGCTACTGCGCCAGGTACCCGCCGTCGACGGGCAGCACGGCGCCGGTGACGAAGGAGGCGTCGTCGGAGGCGAGGAAGAGCACGGCCGCCGCGACCTCGGCCGGGGTCCCGAGGCGCCCCATGGGATGCAGCCGCTCGATCCCGGCGAGGTACTCGGCGCCGCCCGGTTCGTCCCGGAGCCGGGCGACGCGCTCGGTGGTGATGGTGCCGGGCGCGACGGCGTTGACCCGGATGCCGCGGTCCGCCCACTCGACGGCGAGGTGCTTGGTGATGCCCGAGGCCACGAACTTGGCCGGGCCGTAGACGGCCTGGCCCCGCTGGCCGGCCTCGCCGGAGATGGAGGAGACGCAGACGACCGCGCCACCGGGCCGCTCCTGCGCGGCCATCGTCTGGATCGCGTACTTGCAGGTGAGGAACATGCCGCGGCCGTCGACGGCCATCACGCGGTCCCAGTCCTCGGCGGTGGCCTCGGTGACCTCCATCAGCGGGAGGACACCGGCGTTGGCCACCAGGACGTCGAGGCGGCCGTGCCGTTCGACGGCGGCCTCGACCATCCGGCGGGCGTCCTGGTCGAGGGAGACGTCGCCGACCACGGTGCTGACGGCGTGCGGCAGCCGGTCCGCGAGCCGGCGCAGACCGGCGGCGTCGACGTCGGTGGCGACCACCGACGCGCCCTCGCGGGCGAAGCGTTCGGCGACGGCCCTGCCGATGCCGCTGGCCGCGCCGGTCACCACGCAGACCCGGCCGGCCAGCCGGCCCACCGCGCCTCCGGTCTCGTTCACAGTCACCATGACGCCGGACTCTACCGATCGTCCGTCAGATTTCCTGGCAAGGCGCACAGTTGGGCGGCACGCCGGGGAGTCCAGCCGGGACGGCTCCTGCGTTGACGATGCGTCAGACCGTGAGCACGATCTTGCCGCGCAGGTGGCCCTGCTCGCTGATCCGGTGGGCCTCGGCGGCCTCCGCCAGCGGGAGCACCCGGTGCAGCGGCAGCCGCAGCGTGCCGGCCTCGTGCAGCGCGAGCGCGGCGGCGTAGGCGCGCTGGTGGTAGGGCACGCCCTCGTCCCCCGTGGTGATGCGGACCCCGTGCTCGGCCGCGCCGGCGAAGTCCGCGATGGTGAGCACCCGTTCGGCGGAGCCGGCCAGCTCGACGGAGAGCGGCAGCACCCCGCCCAGTCCGGCCAGGTCCAGCACCCGGTCCACCCCGCCCGGGGCGAGCGCCCGCACCCGCTCGGCCAGCCCCTCGCCGTAGGCGACCGGGACGGCGCCGAGTTCGGCCAGGTAGGCGTGGTTGGCCGGGCCGGCGGTGCCGATCACGGCGATCCCGCGGGCCCGGGCGAACTGCAGCAGCAGGGTGCCGACGCCGCCGGCCGCGCCGTGCACCAGCAGCGTCTCCCCGGCGCGCACGCCCAGCACGTCCAGCGCCCGCTCGGAGGTCTCCGCGGCGACCGGGATCGCCGCGGCCTGCGCCCAGTCCAGCGAGGCGGGCTTGCGGGCCAGCAGCGCGGCCTCGACGAGCGCCCGCTCGGCGTGGCCGCCGCCCATCAGCGCGCCGAACACCTCGTCGCCGGGCGCCCAGGCGGTGACGTCCGCGCCGACCGCCGCGACCACGCCCGCCACCTCGAATCCGGGCACGGCCGGGAGGGCGACCGGGAAGAACTCCCGGACGGCGCCGCTGCGCAGTTTGTGGTCGAGCGGGTTGAAGCCCGCCGCGCGGACCTCGACCAGGACCTGGCCGGGGCCCGGGGCGGGCAGTTCGACGTCGATCGGGCGCAGCACGTCCGCGCCGCCGTACTCGGGGAAGGCGATCGCCTTGGTCATGGAAGGTCCTCGTGGTCCGGTGTGGTCGGTCGCTCCGACCGTTCCATCCTGCGGCGCGGACGGCGGCGGCCCGGCCCGCCGTTCGGCCGGTTCCACCCGGCCGAACGGCCAGGCGCGGACCGGCCGGCAGCCCGTAGGCTCGACGGCATGGACGGAACCGACGGACGGCACGCGGACGCACGACGGCAGCGGGACTGGGGCCGCCCGGAGGACGCCCTGGCGCGCGCCGTCGAGGTGCTGCGCACCCCGAGGCCGGAGCTCCTGCACCGCCTCTCCGAGGTGCTCGCCACGCTCGTGCCGCACGTGGCGGTCGCCCAGCTCAGCGGCGTCTGCACGGTCTCCCCCGCGTACACCCACGGCCCGCCCGAGCTGGCCGGGGCCGTCGGCAGCGTGGAGCTGGACCGGCTGGCCGGGGCGGTCGCCGCGACCACCGCGACCGGCCGCCCCTGGCAGGGCGAGGCCGAACTGGCGGGCCGGCGGCGGCCGGTGGTGGTCGCCGCGGCGGCCCCGGAGGGCGGCGGCAGCGCGCTGCTGGTGCTGATCCGGGAGAGCGCCGAGCCGGTCCCCGAGGGGGCGCTGGCCCTGCTCCAGCAGCTGTGGGAGCTGGTCGTCACCCACGGCGACCACCGGGCCGTCGACGCCGCCCCCAAGCACGCCGCGGTCTCCCGCGCCTCGGCCGCGGCCCGGGCCCGGGCGATCGCCGAGTTCACCGGCATGCACAACGCGGCGCTCACCGCCGTCCTGGCGCCGCTGCGCTCGGCCGCGCTGGACGACGCCACGGCGCGCCGCAGCGCCACCGAACTCGCGGTGACGGCCCTGCTGGACCTGCGCCGCGGCGCGGACCTGGACCGCGCCCTGAGCGAGCAGAGCGCCGACGCCGCGTTCGCCCGGCTCGACCGGGAGCTGCGGCCGCTGCTGCGGCACACCGGGGTGCGGCTGGAGGTGGCGCCGCCGGCGGAGGCGGACCGGTCCGTGCCGGCGGACACCGCCCACACCGCCCGGGAGGCCGTCCGGGCGGCGGTGCTGGTCATGCTGGAGCAGGAGGGGCTGAGCAGGCTGCACGTGAGCTGGCGGTTCAGCGGTGACACGCTGCGCGCGGTGGTGCGCGACGACGGCCCGGGGCTGCTCGCCGCCGACGCGCTCGCCGTCCACCGCACCGCCGACCGGATCGCCGCACTGGGCGGGACCTGCGCCGTCGAGGCGGTCGCCGGCTGGGGCACCACGGTGACGGTCGACCTGCCGCTCGCCCTCCCCGGGCAGCCGGTCGCGGGCGACCCGTTGGACGGGCTCCAGCCGCGCGAGCTGGAGGTGCTCGACCAGCTGGCGCACGGCCGCCGCAACCGGGACATCGCCGCGGCGCTGCACATCAGCGAGTCGACGGTGAAGTTCCACGTCGCCAACATCCTGGCCAAGCTGGGCGTCTCCTCGCGCGGCGAGGCGGCGGCGCTGGCGCACCGCGCGGGGATGCCGGGCTCCCCGGCCCTGCACGTGGCCTCCTGACCACCCGCCCGCCGAGGCCCTGACCGCCGCCCCGGCCCTGACCACCCGCCCGCCCCGGCCCTGACCGCCGCCCCGCCGCCGACCCCGAGGAACGCCGTGACCGGACCGACCACCTGGGACCCGACCGCCCCCGGCGTCCTGCGGCTGCCCTCCGGGCGGCTGCTGCGCGGCCGCGCCCTGAGCCGCCCGCTGCCGCCGGGCCCGCACCCCTACTTCGCCCTCCACCTGCTGGGCCGCCCGCCGCGCCCCGTCACCTGGGAGAGCCGGTGGGTGCGCTGGCCCGACTTCCGGCTGCCCGCCGACCGCGCCGACGCCGCGGCCGCGTTCCGCGAGGCCTGGGAGCGGTCGGCGACCGAACGCGTCGAGGTCGGCTGCGCCGGCGGCCGCGGCCGCACCGGCACCGCGCTGGCCCGCATCGCGGTCCTCGACGGCGTGCCGCCCGCCGAGGCCGTCCGGTACGTGCGCGACCACTACGACCGCCACGCCGTGGAGACCCCGTGGCAGCGGCGGTTCGTGCGACGCCTGCCCTGACCGGCACCGGCGGCTACCCTGACCGGATGGGCGGGGAACCTGATCGGACGACGAACAACCGGGCGGACGCCGTGGTCGTGCACGGCGACCTCATCCAGGCCGGGACGGTCCACCAGGGCGGTGGCACCGGCGAACGCCCGGTCACCGCCGAGTCGTTGGCCGCCGCCTGCGCCGGGTACGCACGCCGGGTGCGGGAGACGTTCGGGCGACTGGACCTGGAGGTGCTCACCCCGCTCTCCGAGCAGGGCGAGCACCCGGTGGTGGAGCTGCGCGAGGTGTTCGTCACCCCGCAGGTGCGGGAGGACCCGCCCCCGGTCGAGCTCCCTCGCGAGCTGGTGCAGCGCCTGCTCGCGAACGGCGAGCAGACCACCGCGGAGGACGAACTCCCGCCGGGCCTGCGGCAGTCCACCGTCGAACGGCTGCGCACCGGGTACCTGAGCCGCCCGAGCGAGGACGTGCTCGACGTCCTCGCCGGGCCGCGCGGCGAACGGGTCGTGCTGCTCGGCGACCCGGGCTCCGGCAAGTCGACGGTGGCCCGCTACCTCGCGCTCGCCCTCACCCGGGGCGACGACTCCGGACCGCTCGCCCGGCTCGCCGGCCGGCTGCCCCTGGTGGTCGAACTGCGCCAGTACGCCGAGGAGCAGTGGCGCGAGCGCACCTTCGAGGACTTCCTGGACCACCGCCACCGCACCACCGGGATGTCCGTCCCCGGCCCCGAACTGCGCCGGCTGCTCACCGAGGGGCGGGCCGTGGTCGTCTTCGACGGCCTGGACGAGCTGTTCGACCCGGGGACGCGCGCCGCCACCGCGGAGCGGATCGCCGCCTTCGCCGCCCGCTACGACCGGATCCGCGTCGTGGTCACCTCCCGGGTCATCGGCTACCAGCGCGCCACCCTCGGCGGCGCCGGCTTCACCCACCTGATGCTGCAGGACCTCGACCCCGTCCGGATCACCGCCTTCGCCCGCCGCTGGTACGCCATCGCCTGCCCGAGCGACCCGCAGCTCGCCGCCCGGCTGGTCGAGCGGATCGGCGGCGCGGTCGAGGCGTCCCGGCCGATCCGCGAACTCGCCGGCAACCCGCTGCTGCTGACCATCCTCGCGATCATCGGCCGGCGCCAGACCCTGCCCCGGGACCGCCGGGGCGTCTACGAGCACGCCGTCCGGGTGCTCGTCGCCCACCTGGACCGCGACACCAAGCACCTGCGCGCCCCGCTGACCCCCGCCGCCGCCGAGGCCCTCGACCTGCTCGACGACCGCGAACTCCTGGAACTGCTGCGCCTGCTGGCCCGGCGGATGCAGGAGGGCATCGGCGGCATCGCGGGCAACCACATCCACGCCGACGACCTGGAGACGGTCTTCCGCGACTACTTCGCCCAGTTCGGCCTGCCCGCCCACCAGTGCCTGGCGGCCGCCCGGGCACTGCGCGACCAGCTGCGGGAGCGCAACTTCATCCTGGCGCGGTACGGCGGCGAGGTGTACGGCTTCGTGCACCGGGCGTTCCTGGAGTACCTGGCGGCTGCCGACGTCGTCCGCCGCTACACGGTCGACCGGGAGTGGACGCCGCAGGAGCTGATCGAGGAGGTGTTCGCCCGCCGGGTCGACGACCCGACCTGGCACGAGGTGCTGCTGCTGGTCGTCAACGAGCTGAGCGAGGCGGACGCCGGCCGGGTGGTCGACCACCTGCTCGACCGGGGGGACGCCGCCTCGCTGGTCCTGGCGATCCGTGCGCTGGCCGAGGTCCGGAAGATCGGCCTGCTGACCGCGCAGAGCGACCGGGCGATCGACGGCATGACCGCCGCCCTGACCGGCGCGGCCGGGCACCCCGGGAGCAATCCGTTGCTCGCCGCGCTGACGGCGCTGGCCGGCTTCGGCGCCGGGTGGTCCGGGCGGGAGCGCTACCTGCGCTGGTTCCGCCTGCGCGGCCAGTTCCTGCCGCTGGCCGAGGACGCCACCACCGTCGCCTGCACGCTGCACGACGACGTGCGGCCGGCGCTGGCGCTCGCCGTCCACGGGCTCAAGTCCGGCAGCCGGGCCTCCGCGGTGTCCGCCCTGGCCCAGCGCTGGCACGGACGGCCCGAGGTGCTGCCGCTGTTGCTGCGGCTCGTCGACGACGGCGTCTCGCTGGACCGCTACACCGTGGTCAACGAGGTGGCGAAGCGCTGGCCCGAGCACCCGGCGGTGCTGCCGCTGCTGCTCGGCCACGCCGAGACCAGCTCGGACGGCTACCTGCGCACCGTGGCCCTGACCGCGCTGGCCCAGCACTGGAACACCCGCGACGAGGTCCTCGCCGTCCTGCGCGAGCGGGCCGTCCGCGACCGCGACAGCCTCACCCGGGAGGCCGCACTGGTCCGGCTGGCCACGCACTGGCCCGGGCACCCGGAGGTGCTGCCGCTGCTGCTGTCGGCCGCCGTCCTCGACGCCTCGTCGACGGTGCGCTCCGCCGCCCTCACCGAACTCGCCCGCCGCTGGCCCGAGCACCCGGACGTGCTGCCGCTGCTGTTCGAGCGGGCCGCCGGGGATCCGGACCGCTTCCCGCGCGAGGTCGCGCTGAACCTGCTCGTCCAGCACCGGCCCGAGCACCCCGACGTCCTGCCGCTGGCCCTCGACCAGGCCGTGCACGCGCCGGCCTCGGTCCGGGCCACCGCACTGCGCAACCTGGCCGGCCGCTGGCTGCACCACCCGGGCGTGCTCCCGCTGCTGCTCGACCGGATCGCCCGCGACCCGGCCGACTACCCCCGCCAACTGGCCCTGCGCCAGCTGACCCTGGACGGCTGCGAGGACCCGGACGTGCTGCGGGTGCTGCGCGAGCGGATGACCGACGACCCCAGCCCGAACGTGCGCTCCAGCGCGATCGAGGGCGTGGCCCGCTCCCGGGCGCTGCGCGCCGAGGCCCCGGCGCTGCTGCTGGCGCGGGCCGCCGGCGACCCGGACGACTCGGTGCGCGCCACCGCGATCCGTGAACTGGCCGCCGGGTGGCCCGAACACCCGTCCGTGGTGGAGGTGTTGATCGACCGGGCGGAGCACGATCCGGGGGAGGCCGCGCGGCGCCACGCGCTGCAGGCGCTCGCCGCCCGACGGCCCGGGGCGCCGGAGACCGTCGACCTGCTCCACCGGGCCGCGGTGGACCCGTACTCCACCCGGCTGCGCACCACCGCCCTGGGCTTGCTGGCCGAACTCGGCGGGCGGCGCCCGGAGGCGGTCCCCTTCCTCCGCGCCCGCACCCGCGCGGACCCGGACCAGGAGGTCCGCTGCGAGGCGCTCAGCAGTCTCGCGGTGCTGGCCGGAGAGGAGGGCGAGGCGGTGGTCCGCGGCTGCGCCGCCGAGGACCCGAGCCCCGAGGTGCGCGGCCAGGCACTGACCATGCTCGCCTGGCAGTGGCCGGGCCGCCGGGAGACCGTCGCGGCCCTGCGGCGGGCGGCGGGCGAGGACCCCAGCCCCTACGTGCGGGGCGCCGCCGAGGCGGGGCTCCAGGTGGCGGCCCTGCTCACGCGGGAGGGGTGAGCGTGAAGTCCGCCCGGTCGCCGTGCATGACGAGGCGCAGCACCGGGCCGGGCTCCTCGGGGCGCCAGCCGGCGGCCAGGGCCGCGCGGACCAGGTCGGCGGCGAGGGCGGGGGTGACCGGGTCCAGCTGGAAGACCTCGGCGATCCGCTCCGCGGGGGCGGTGAGCAGCACCCCGAAGTTGAGCCAGGGGTCGTCGAAGCGGCGGACGACCTCGAGCGGGCGGGGCGCGCGCCCGGGCCCGTCGGGCCAGACCCGGACGGCCACGTGGTCGGCGTCCAGGTGCCGCACCACCCAGCGGTAGTCGCGGCCGTCGACGTGGAGGGCGCGCGGTGTCCTGAGGGCCATCCGGCGACGATACGCCCCGGGCGTGCCTCAGCCGCGGGCGGGTGGCCGGGGGCGGTCGCGCCAGGCGCGCTCCCACTGGCGGGTCAGGGCGGGGTAGACGACGAGGTGGCGGAACGGTGCGATGAGGGCCATGTAGCGGCGGCCGAGGCGGCCGCGGGGCTTGACCAGGACGGCCATCCGCAGCTCGTGGCCGCCGTCGCCGGTCGGCACCCAGCCGAGGTGCATGAGGGCGTGGACCGTCCGGTTGGCCACCTCGCGGACGGCCTCGTCGGGGAGTTCGTAGACCGGGGCGAGCGGCAGGCCGTCGTCGCGGGCGGGGTCGGCGGTGGCGCGCAGGCCGTCCGGCAGCCGGTCGCGCAGGGTGGGGAGCGCTCGGCCGGGGCCGGCGTCGGGCCGGTCCCAGCCGAGCAGCGCACCGAGGCCGCGGCGGGCCGCGAAGAGGGCCCGGACGGGCAGCGGCCGGCGGCCGCCGGTGCCGGCCCGCAGGGCGGCGAGCATGACCGGGAAGTCGTCCGGCCCGGCGCCGGGTGTGCGGTAGGACCAGACGTCCTCGACCCGGAAGTCTGCCGCGAAGCCGTGGATGCGCCACGGCCGTCCGGTGTGTGCCGTCGTCGGAAGCCTCATGGCTTCGCCCCCCTTTGTATACGCTGGCGTACACATCGAGGCTAGGCCGAATATACGGTGCCGTATATTCACCGGACGAGTGAGGCGGGTCACATCGTGGGCACTGCTCGCACACCGCGCGGGGCATGGGTGGAGGAAGGGCTGCGGGCCCTCGCCGCGGGCGGCCCGGACGCCGTCCGGGTCGAACCCCTGGCCAAGCGGCTCGGCGTCACCAAGGGCGGGTTCTACGGGCACTTCGCCGACCGCGAGGCCCTGCTCGCCGAGATGCTGGACACCTGGGAGCGGGAGAGCACCGACGAGGTCGTCGACCGGGTCGAGCGCGAGGGCGGCGACCCGCGGACCAGGGCCCGGCGCGCCGGCGCGCTCACCTTCTCCGGCGAGCGCCTGCTGCCGCTCGACCTCGCCGTCCGGGACTGGGCCCGGCGGGACGAGGCCGTCGCCGAGCGCCTGCGCCGGGTCGACAACCGGCGGATGGACCTGCTGCGCGAGGTGATCGGCTCCCTCTGCACCGACCCGGACGAGGTCGAGGCCCGCAGCCTGATCGCCATGTGCGTGGCCGTCGCCCGGCACTCCCTCGCCGCCGACCACGGGGGGCGCACCCGGGCCGAGGTCCTCGACCGCGCGGCGGAGCTGCTCTTCCCGGGCCAGGGTGCACCCCAGGGCCCCCGGGGGACCGGGTGACGGCTCACAGCTCCCAGGTGCGGGCGGCGGCCCACTCCTCGACGCCCTGCCAGTGGATGCCGGGGTGCTCGCGGTGCAGCGCCTCGGTGTCGATGTCGAGGCCGGTCTCCCGGAAGTAGCGGAACATCGCCGCCAGGTCGCCGGAGTAGCCCTCGACGACGGACAGCGGGACCTCCCGGTACCGCACCGTCCGCCCGCTCGCCGCGCTGATCGCGGCGGCGATCCGCTCGCCGGTGCACCACTGCGAGGCGATGTCCACCCGCCGGCCGGCGTACGCGTCCGGGTGGGCGAGGACGTGGGCGGCGAAGGCACCGATGGTGTCGGAGGCGATCACCGGGAGCGCGGCGCCGGGCGGCATGGGCAGCGGGAACCAGCCGTCGCGCAGGGACGGGAGCGTCCAGCCGTTGGCGTAGTTGTCCAGGAACACGGCCGGGCCGAGGACGGTCCACGGCAGGCCGAGACCGGCGAGGTGGCGCTCGATCAGGTGCTTGCTCTCGAAGTGCGGGATGCCGGTGGCGCGGTCGGCGTTGCTCGCCGAGGTCAGGACGAGGTGCCGGACGCCGGCGGCGGCGGCCGCGTCGAGCAGGCCGACGCCCTGGCGGACCTCGGTGTCGACGTCGGTGCCGAAGGGGGTGGACATCGCGAACAGCGCCCCCGCGCCGTCGAGGGCGGCGGCGAGCGAGTCCGGGTCGTCGAAGTCGGCTCGCACGGGTTCGGCCCCGAGGGCGGCGAGCCGGAGCGCGGCGGGCGAGGTGACGTCGCGGGTGAGGGCGCGGACCGGCCGGCCGGCCCGCAGGAGGGCCCGGGCGGTGGCACCGCCCTGGGCGCCGGTGGCGCCGGTGACGGCGACGGGGAGCCGGGGCGGCTGCGCAGTATTTACCTGTGTCATGCAGACAATGTAGAAGGAAGTCTCTGCGTCGCACAACTTATTTCGGCGCTGCCGGATACCCTGGCCGCATGACGACCCGCGACGACCTGATGGCCGAGCTCTGGCCGGCCTCCCGCCGCTACCTGGCCTCGTACGTGCTGTTCAACCAGGCCGTCGCCGACCACCTCGGCATGCACCCGACCGACGTCCAGTGCCTCAGCCTGCTCACCCTGGAGGACGGCCCGGTCACCACCGGCCGGATCGCCGAGCTCACCGGCCTCACCAGCGGCTCCGCCACCCGGCTCGTCGACCGCCTGGAGAAGGCCGGCCTGGTCGCCCGCCGCCGCGACGAGGCCGACCGCCGCCGCGTCCTGGTCGCCGTCCTCCCCGACGCCCTGGAGCACTTCGGCCGGGTGTGGCGCACCCTGGGCACCGACTGGGCGGCCGTCTACGCCGACGACAGCGAGGCCGAACTGGCCTTCCTGCTGCACCACATGCGCCGCGTCGTGGACCTCAGCCACCGCCAGATCGCCCGGCTGGCGAACGGCCTGGAGCCCGCCTGACGGCGGCGGGCCCCCGGGCCCGTCCGGTCAGGTCTTGCGCAGCGCCGGCGCCGGAGCCCCGATCAGCAGCCGCCGCACGGCGTCCCAGGCCGCGCGCAGCGCCGCCGCGCACGCCCGGGTGTCCGAGCCGAGCAGGCGCACCCAGGCCCCGGCGTCGTGCGGCAGCACGCTCACCCCGTACAGCAGACCGCAGTCCGCCAGCGCCCCGTGCAGGGTGTCGGCGACCAGCGCCGCCGGCGCGAGCGGGCTGACCGCGTACAGCGTCGACATCACGTCGTGCCCGCCCAGCACCGCCGGGCCGGTCACCCCGGCCGCCGCGGGCTCCAGCCGGACGGTGTCGACGGCGACCGGCCGGCCGTCCGGGCGCCGCACCTCGAGGTCGGAGGCGAACACCCGGTAGGCGTTGCGCTCGCCCCGGGCCAGGCGCCCGGCGAGGACGGTCTCGCCGGCCAGCACGGTGGCGGTCGGGTCGACGGTGAGCACGGTCCGCTGGTAGAGCCGGGAGTCGACGAAGGGGATGACCGGCTCGGGCAGGTACTCGACGTAGGCGCGCGGGCCGGCCTCCAGGTTCACCAGCTGCGTCGCGTAGTCGAACTCCATCCGGTAGACCTTGGTCGCCGCCTGGGTGGTGAGGTGGGTGGCGGTGTCGGCGCCGCACCGCAGGTCGGTGCGGAGCCGGTCGGCCTGGAGGATCCCGCCGCCGGTGGACATCAGGAGCGTGATGGCGAGGTCCGGGCGGGCCGGGTCGTAGTAGAGCGGGCGCATGATCTGCAGCGGCGACTTCTGGTAGTGGCCGGTGAGTTCGGTGCGGGCGCCGATCCGTTCGAAGGCCAGCTCCAGCAGGCCGACCTTGCCGGGGCGTCCGACCGCCAGCGTGTCGGGGGTGCCGGCGTGCCGGCGGACGGCCTCCGGGACGCGGGCCGGCTCGTAGTGCGCGGGATCCAGCCGGTCCCGCCGCGCCGGGCGGACCGGGCGGACCGGGCGGCCTCGTCCGGCCGGCGGCTCCGGCCCGGCCGGCGGCTCCTGCCCCGCCGGGCGGGCCGGCGGCCGCGGCGCGGGCGGGGCGGACCGGCCGCCGGCGGGGGCCGGGACTCCCCCGCCGGTGGTCACGGTCATGCCGGGACCTTGCGGAAGGTCTCCAGGAAGGTCGCGATCTCCTCCAGCCCGTGCCCGGTCAGGCAGTTGGTGAGCACGACCGGTCCGCCCTCGCGGACCCGGTGGGCGTCGGCCTCCATGACGCCGAGGTCCGCCCGGACGTACCGGGCGATGTCGATCTTGTTGATGACCAGCAGGTCGGACTCGGTGATGCCCGGGCCGCGCTTGCGGGGCATCTTCTCGCCCTCGGCGGTGTCCAGCACGAACAGGAAGAGGTCGACCAGGACCGGACTGAAGGTCAGGGTCAGGTTGTCGCCGCCGGACTCGTACAGCAGGGTGTCGACGTCCGGGAAGCGCTCCAGGATCTCGGCGCCGGCCGCGAGGTTCATCGTCGGGTCGTCCCGCACGGCGGTGTGCGGACAGGCCCCGGTCTCGACGCCGACGACCCGCTCGGGGTCGAGCACGCCGGCCAGGGTCCGGCGCACGTGCTCCGCGTCCTCCTGGGTGTAGATGTCGTTGGTGATGACGGCCGGGCGGTGGCCGCGCTCGATCAGCACCGGCACCAGCGCCTCGATCAGCGCCGTCTTGCCGGACCCGACGGGCCCGCCGACGCCCACCCGGAGCACGTTGTCGGTCATGCCTTCCTCCTCTGCTGCAGGGTCATGTGGTCGGACCGGTCCGGGGGCGCGGCGCCGCGCACCGCGGCCCCCGGACGGCCCCGGACGGGCCCGGGTGGGCCCGGGTGGGGCCCTAGCTGGCGAACAGCCTGGCCTCGGCCCGTTCGTGCCGGCCGGACATCGCGTCCGCGACCGGCACGCACCCCCCGAGGTCCGCGAGTTCCCGGGTGAGCGCGGCCGCGACGGTCTCCTCGATCACCGGCGCCGTCGCCCGCAGCACCACCTGCGCCCGGCGGTGGTCGGTCAGCCGCAGCCGCAGGGCCGCGCCGACGAAGCTGGCGCAGAAGGCGAACAGGTCACTGGCGACGGCCTGGTCGACCGGCACGTCGGCCGCCGCGTAGACGACCCCGGCGGCCACCGCCTGCGAGCCGGGGGCCCGCTTGTCGGCGACCAGCACGGCGTACCGCTCCAGCGCCTCGCCGCCCACCGACTCCCGCGCGATGTCGAGGAGTTGGCGGCCCGTCCGGGTGGCGGCCAGCCGCAGCTCGCGGTTGAGCCGGGTGGCGTGCAGCCGCTGGTCCACCTCGGCCAGGTGCTCCCAGTCCCCGGCCCGGGCCGCGCGGTGCGCCAGGGCGAGCGCGGTGGCGTCGGACGGGCCGACGCCGTGCCGCAGCAGGTCGGCGAGCAGCTCGGGCAGGGTGTCCGGGGTGACGGCCCTGGCCTGGGCGTAGCCCTCCAGGCCGTGCGAGAGGGTGTAGAAGCCGCTGGGGAAGGCGGAGTCGGTCAGCTGGAGGCTGACCAGCAGCGACCCGAGGCCCCCGGCGGCCGGGGGCCGGTCGCCGCTCACGTGAGGTAGAACAGGTGGTTGAGCGGGAGTTCGCGGGCCGGCTCGATGGTGGCGGGCTCGCCGTCCAGGGTGACCTTGTAGGTCTCCGGGTCGACCGCGATCTTCGGCAGCGCGTCGTTGCGGACCATGTGCTGCTTGCCGACCGAGCGGCAGCGCCGCACCGGCAGGACCCGGCTCTCCAGGCCGAGCCGGTCCGGGACGCCCAGGTCGACGGCCGCCTGGGACATGAAGGAGACCCGGGTGGCCTGCCGCGCCCGGCCGAGCGCGCCGTACATCGGCCGGTAGTAGACCGGCTGCGGGGTGGGCAGCGAGGCGTTCGGGTCCCCCATCAGGGCCCAGTTGATGACGCCGCCCTTGATCACCGTCTTGGGCTTGGCGCCGAAGGAGTTGATCGGCCACAGCACGATGTCGGCGAGCTTGCCGGGCTCCAGCGAGCCGATGTGGTCGGCGGTGCCGGAGGCGACGGCCGGGTTGATGGTGAGCTTGGCGAGGTAGCGCAGCACCCGGAAGTTGTCGTTGCGCGCGGTGTCGCCGGCGAGCTTTCCGCGCTGGTCCTTGCAGTGGTGGGCGGTCTGGAAGGCCCGGGTGAAGGACTCCCCGATCCGGCCCATCGCCTGCGAGTCGGAGGAGAAGATCGAGATGACGCCCTCGTCGTGCAGGACGGTCTCGGCGGCGATCGTCTCGGCGCGCACCCGGGAGTCGGCGAAGGAGACGTCCTCGGGGATGTCGTGGCTGAGGTGGTGGCAGACCATCACCATGTCCAGCAGCTCGTCCACCGAGTTGACGGTGTAGGGGAGCGTCGGGTTGGTGGAGGACGGCAGGACGTTGGGCTCGCCGGCGATCCGCATGATGTCGGGGGCGTGGCCGCCGCCCGCGCCCTCGGTGTGGAAGGTGTGGATGGTGCGTCCGTCGATCGCCGAGAGGGTGTCCTCGAAGAAGCCGGACTCGTTCAGGGTGTCGGTGTGGATCGCCACCTGGACGTCGTACTCGTCGGCGACGCCGAGCGCGCTGTCGATCGCGGCCGGGGTGCTCCCCCAGTCCTCGTGCACCTTGAGGCCGCAGACGCCCGCCTCGACCTGCTCGCGCAGCGCGCCCGGCAGCGAGCCGTTGCCCTTGCCGAGCAGGCCCACGTTGACCGGCAGGTCCTCGACCGCCTGGTACATCCGCCCGATGTTCCACGGGCCGGGCGTGCAGGTGGTGCCGTTGGTGCCGTCGGACGGGCCGGTGCCGCCGCCGATCAGCGTGGTGATGCCGTTGCTCAGCGCCTCCTGCACCTGCTGCGGGGCGATGAAGTGGATGTGGGTGTCGATGCCTCCGGCGGTGGCGATCAGGTGCTCGCCGGAGATCACCTCGGTGCCGGGGCCGATCACCAGTTTGGGGTGCACCCCGCTCTGGGTGTGCGGGTTGCCGGCCTTGCCGACGGCGGCGATGAAGCCGTCCTTGACGCCGATGTCGCCCTTGACGACGCCGAGCACCGCGTCCAGCACCACGACGTTGGTGATCACCAGGTCCAGGGCGCCCTGGACGGAGGTCGCGGCCGGGTCCTGGGCCATGCCGTCGCGGATGCCCTTGCCGCCGCCGTAGACGGCCTCGTCGCCGTAGTGGCCCTCGTTGAAGTCCTTCTCGATCTCGACGACCAGGTTGGTGTCGGCGAGGTGGAAGCGGTCGCCGACGGTCGGCCCGAAGAGGTCGGTGTACTGCTTGCGGGACAGGACGGCCATCAGCGGCTGGTCTCCTTGAGGTCGAGGTTGGTGCCCTTGAAGCCGCGTGCCAGGGCCTGGTCGATCGCCCGGGCGCGGGTGTCGGGGGAGGTGATGCCGCCGTTGACGAGATTGCTGAAGCCGACCAGCCGGCCGTGGCCGCCGAACTCGGCGAGCGTGACGTCCTTGCTGTCGCCGGGCTCGAAGCGCACGGCGGTGCCGGCCGGGATGTCCAGGTGCTTGCCGAAGGCGGCGTTGCGGTCGAAGTCGAGGGCCCGGTTGGCCTCGAAGAAGTGGTAGTGCGAACCGACCTGGATCGCGCGGTCGCCCGTGTTGCTGACCGTGATGGTGACCTTGGCGCGCCCGGCGTTGATCTCCACCGGGTCCTCGCCGTACAGGTACGCGGCTCCACCGGACATGGCGGGCCCTTCCTCTCTGTCGGTTCAGTGCTGTGGGGGCTGGGTGTGGGCGTGGCGGTGCCCGTGCGGGAGCGGGGCCGGGAGGCGGCCGCCGGAGGGGACGGGAACGGCGGCGGGAACGGGGACGGGTGCTTGGAGCCGGTGGCCGTGGGTGTGGGTGCGGCCGTGGGTCCCTCCGGGGCCGTGACCGTGGGTGTGCGTGCCGCCCGGCCCGTGGCTGTGCGCGTAGCCGTGCCCGTGCTCGGCGTCGAGGCCGGCCAGGATGCCGTCCTCGCCGTGGCCCAGCAGGTGCAGCGCCGCCGCCGTGCGGGCCGCGACCACGCCCGCGATCGCGGCCGGCCCCAGCAGCGGCCCGCCGTCCCGCACCCCGGGCAGTCCGGCGCGCAGGGCCGGCCCGAAGGAGGCCGGGACGGCCGTGACGGTGCGGGCGCCGAGCAGGCGGCAGCGTTCCGCGCCCTCGGCCGGGTCCGGGTCGCCGCCCGCGAAGGCCACCTCCACCCAGCGGTGGCGCCCGTACTGGCGGACCAGCCGGGCGGTCCGGAACAGGTCGGCGTCCTCGAACGGCCCGGCCGCCGGAGCGGTGACCAGCAGGGCGCCCCCGGGGCCCGGTCCGTCGGCGCCGTGCGCACCGGCCGCGGCCCGCAGCCAGCCGACCAGGTGGTCCCGGCCGCCGAACGGTTCGGTGAGGGCCAGCCGGCCCCGGACCTCGCCGTCGGCGAGCCAGCGCAGGGCCCGGGCGGCGTCGGCGACCAGCCCCGGGTCACGCCCGAGGGTCATCGGGACGACGCAGACCGGGCCGTCGGCGGCGGCCAGCGCCGAGCGGACGGCCTCGGCGAGCGGGCGGCCCACGGCGGCGGCGGCGTGCACGGTGGGCTCGCGCTCCACCAGGGCGGCCAGGTCCCGACCGCCGTCGCTCTCGTGCCCGCCGACCAGCACCACGGTGGCGGCCGGCGCGGCGTGGCGTCGGGTCATGGCTCAGGCACCCACCGGGTCGTGGCAGGACACCAGCTTCGTGCCGTCCAGGAACGCCGCCTCCACCTGGAGCAGCGGCAGCATCTCGCGGACGCCGGGCATGACGTCCGCGCCGCCGACGACCTGCTTGCCGATCTCCATGCACTCGGCGACGGTGCGGCCGTCCCGGGCGCCCTCCATGATCGCCTCGCTGATCAGCGCGCAGGCCTCGCTGTAGTTCAGTTTCACGCCGCGCTCACGGCGCTTCCGGGCCAGGTCGGCCACGACGTAGATGTAGAGCTTGTCCATCTCCCGCGGGGCGAGATTCACGGGGAACCACTCTTCCTTTCCGCTTCCCGGATGCGGCCCGAACGGACGGGCCCATGGCGAACGGGCCTTCGGCGAACGGGCGCGTGGCCGAAGGTCTTCGGCTGAACGACGGTGTGGCTGAGATGTGTGGCTGACGGTGCGTTGCTGGCGGTGCGTTGACGATCCCCGGCGAACGAGCGGTCGGACCCCGCCGGTCGCCGGTCAGGCCCTGCGCAGGCGGGGGACGGCCGGGACGGCCGCCAGGAACAGCATGGTCGTCAGGACGAACGGCCAGGTGAAGGCGTGGCCACCGAGGGGCGCGGAAGCCGCGGCGAGCGCCGGGGTCAGGACGGTGGCGCCGGCCGCGCCGAGCACGGCGTAGGCCGCGCTCCAACGGCTCCGGGCCACGAACACCCCGCACAGCGCCATCGCGGTCAGCACCCCGCTGTAGCCGTACAGCCCCTGGCCCACGGCCGCCGCGGGCGCGCCGAGCGCCCAGGCGGTGAGCAGGCCCGTCGCGCTGCCCGCGCAGGCCAGCAGGCCCGCGAGCCGGTCGGCCGCGACGATGCCGGCCAGGAACAGCAGGCCGACGTACCACTGCGGCATGAAGAAGACCTGACCGATGTTCGCGAAGAACCCCTGCCACAACTCCTCCCAGCCCAGTTCGGTCGTGCCGGTCGCCGGGCCGGGCAGCGCCGCCGGGCCGGCGGCGCCGTGCCAGAGCCGCCGGAAGCCGGGCGCCGCGACCGTGATCGCACCGGCGACCAGGCAGAACGGCGCGGTCAGCGCGGGCAGGCCGCGGCCCGAGAGCAGCGCGCCGAGGCCCGCGGTGACGACGACCGCGACGGCGGCCCCGACCACCGCCACCAGCACGGTCGCCGGGTGGTCGGGTCCGAGGAACACCGCGCACGCCAGGGCCACCAGGCACCCGTTGTACCCCTGCAGACCGGCCGCCACGGTGCTCCGCGCCAGCCCGAGGCCGTACGCGGCGCCGGTGGCGACCGCACTGCCCAGCAGGCCGTAGAGGCCGTACCGCCAGCCGGCCGCGAACAGCGCCGCCACGAAGAACAGTCCGCACACGGCGGACGGCATGAAATCGACCTGGGCGACGCCGCGCAGTACCTCGACGACCAATCCGACCGACCGGGGGCGGGCGACCTCCGGATCCCCCGACCCACCCTTTTCCTGACCCATACGTCGCATCTATTCCCGCTACGAAAGTCCACGGCATGGCGAATATCCCTCCGAGCCGCTCGACTTACCCACGAGCCCCGCCCGGCGATTCCTCCGGAACCGTACTCCTGCGGATTGCCGACATGCTTGCACACGACCGGTTACAGCCGTATGGCGAAGCGTGATCACCCCGCCTCTGAGCTGCAACATTTTGTTGAAGAGGCAGGTCGGAGGCGGTCCGGGCCGAGTGCATTCTTTGCGAAGTTTTACTCGCGACCGTCGAGAACGAGAAGGTGGCCATGCCCGGGAATTCGCCACGAAGCCCCACCCCCCGGGCAATTCGGGCGCCCGTCCCGCACCTCCGGAGGTGACGCCGACCGCCCGTGTGACGGGAATGTGTCCACCGTGCGTCGAAGGCCGTTCGCGTTCCCGGATACGCTCCTCCCGCGTCCGGTGGGCGGACGGGAAAGGGCCCCGCCCCGCCTTGCCCCGGCCCCGACACCGGTTCGGCCCCGGACCGCCGCCGACGCCGCGCCGGCCCGCCCCGGCGCCGGAGTAAGCGGTTTCCCCCGCCCCCGGGCTCTAGGGGGGTGAGGAGGTGCTCATGGGAGAAACGAAGACCGACCGGGACGAGGAGTTCCAGGCCTTCATCGTCGGGGCCTGGCCACGCCTGATCCGCACGGCCTACCTGCTGGCCGGCGAGCAGTACGCGGCGGAGGACCTGGTGCAGTCCGCGGCGGAGAAGGCCTGCGCGTCCTGGGCGAAGGTCCGCCGGGCCGGGGACCCGTACGCCTACGTGCGGCGGATCCTGGTGAACCAGCACGCCCGCCGCTGGCGGCGCCGACCGCCCGAACTGCTCGTCGACGTCCTGCCGGACGCGCCCGGCGTCGAGGACGGCTTCGCGCGGTCCGAACAGCGCGGGGAACTGCTGGCCGCGCTCGCCACCCTGCCGGCCCGCCAGCGCGAGGCCGTGGTGCTGCGGCACTGGGAGGACCTGAGCGACAGCCAGGCCGCCGTCGCGATGGGCTGCTCGGTGGGAGCCGTGCGCAGCCACGCGGCGAAGGGGATAGCCAAGCTGCGCGAGGTCGCGGCACTGAAGGAACTCAAGGGCATGGCACGCATCGGAGGTGCGGTATGAGCACGGGCGGGGACAACGCGGCGTTCGGCGCGGGCACGGCGGCGGACGGCACCGACGCGTGGGTCGGCCGCGGACTGGCCGACGCGGCGACGGGCGCCAGGATCGGCTCCGTCCCGCTGCCGGACATCATGGCCGGCGGCCGGCGGATCCGGCGCCGCCGGCGCACCATGGTCGGCGCGCTCGCCCTGGCCGCCACCGTGGCGCTGGCCGGCGGCGTGACGGCCACGCTGCACCCGGGCCCCGGCGGGGCGCCGCAGCCGCTCGTCGCGGCGAACTCCGGCCCCGCCACCGGCACCGGGGCCGCCCCGGCCACCGATCGGGCCCCGACGACCGCGCCCGCCGCGAAGGACCCGTTCACCCCCGTCCGGGTGGTCATCGGCCAGGGCACCGTCGACGGCAAGGAGTGGAAGCTGTGGCAGGCGGTCTGGCCGGCCGCCCCGAAGGAGCGGGCGTACGAGCAGGCCCTGGCCGTCTGGCAGGAGCGCAACGCCGTCGACCCGACCGTCGAGAAGCCGACCACCGACTTCGTCCAGCACTACTGGTCGACCACGGAGGACGTGGTCAACACGTACGCCACGCTGGACGGGGTGCGCCAGAAGTACGACTCCCAGGGCAGCTTCCCCGACGCGGCCCACTTCGACCCGCGGGACGGCGACTACATCGGGGGCGGCGTCATCGGCCCCCGGAGCAAGGACGGCACCCCCGGCCCGCTCCCGATCCGGCTGGCCAGCGTCACCGCCGGCCCGAACGTCGGCCGGATCGTGGTGACCTGGACGGACGGCACCGTCCTCGAACCGCAGCTGGTCCCGGTCGGCGACACCCCGTACCGCCACGTGGTGGTGCCCGAGCAGCCGGGCCGGAAGGTGCAGTCCTGGCAGTTCTTCGCCAAGGACGGCACCGGGATCCCGGACTCCGGCCTGAAGCTGCTCACCGAGTAGCCCCGCCCCGCGCCGCGGTGCCCACCCCGCGCCGACTTCCCACTCCGCCGCGGCGCTCAGGCCCCGGGCCGGACCAGGAGGTCCGCGGCGACCGCCGTTCCGTCGGTGCGGACGGTGCCGGCCACGGCGGCGGCCCGGGCCCGCACCTCCGGGGTCAGCGCCTCCCCGAGCGCGGCGGACAGGGACTCCACCGTCGGCGTCGCCCCGTCGTGGGCCACGCCGACGCCCAACGCGGCCACCCGGCCCGCCCAGTAGGGCTGGTCCACGATCTGCGGCACCACCACCTGGGGCGCACCCGCCCGGGTGGCCGTCGTCGTCGTGCCCGCGCCGCCGTGGTGCACCGCGGCCGCCACCCGCCCGAACAGGGCCTGCTGGTTGACCTCGCCGACCACGAAGCAGTCGTCCCGCCCGTCGCCGTGGCCCAGTTCGGCCCAGCCACGGGCGATCACCACGCGGCGGCCCTGCGCGCGCACCGCCGCCACGGCCACCTCGGCGACGTCCTGCGCGCCGCGCATCGGCATGCTGCCGAAGCCCACGTACACCGGGGGCTCGCCGGCGTCGAGGAAGGCCACCAGGTCGGCCGGGAGCGGGCGTTCGTCCGGCAGGATCCACGCGCCGGTCTGCACGACGTCGAGGCCCGGCGCCTGCCGCCACGGGTCCAGCACCGGGTCCGTCGCCAGCCAGGGCCGCGCGGTGAGGACGTGGTCACGGACGTTGTCCACCGGCGGCAGGCCCACCGACACCCGGTGGCCGTTGACGGCCTCGCCGAACAGCGCGTTCATCGTCCCGACGTTCAGCGCCCACAGCTCCGCGTTGTCGGTCACCTCCGGCGGGTACGGCCGGCCGGGGTACTGGAACGGCGGGTGGTGCGGGGAGGGCAGGACGGTCGGCTGGAGCGCCAGGTAGGCGTAGCGCAGGCCCAGCTTCTCGGCCGCCGACCGTGCCCCGGCCGCTGCGGGGAACAGGCCGGTCGCCACCACCGCGTCCCCAGGCCCCGCCCCGGCGGAGACCGCGTCGTAGAACTGCGCGACCAGGTCGGCCGCGCGCCGGGGCAGTTCCGAGGACGCGGGCGGCGGCCCCGTCACCAGCGAGCGCACCGAGAGGCCGGTCGGCACCATCTCCACGCCGACGGCGTCCAGTTGCGCCGCGAACTCCTCGTCCGGCGGCGCGCACACCCGCACCTGCGCACCGAGCTCCCGCAGCCGCACCGCCAGTCCGGCCAACGGCTGGACGTCCCCCCGCGACCCGTACGTCGCCAGCACCACGCGCATCCGTGAATCTCCCGTTCCCCCAGGCAGCGATCTTGACCCGGCGATTCTGCGGCACCACCGGGGCCTTGCCGCAAGACCCCCCGTGCGCTATACGTTGAGAGTGGAGAGGGGTGATCACCCCTCCGCCGCGAGCGCCCGGACGTGCGGATCCCGCGGGGGCGCTGGGGAGCCCACGGGCCGTCAGGGGGTGGCGCGGCCGATCGCGCGCAGGACGTCGGCGAGCCAGACCAGGTGGTGGCCCACGGCGCGGTCCGGGTCGGCGAGCAGGGCCTCCAGGTGCTGCCACGACTCCGAGAGCTGTCCGATCGTCAGGGCCGGGGGCCCGGCGTACACCTCGTGGAGCTCGCCGCCGGGGACGGACCAGAAGTAGTCCTCGTCGAGCGCCACCCGGTCGCCGGTCGAGGCCTCCACGTGCCGCAGGGCCAGGTCGAGGACTCGGCGGAGGCCGTCGGTCGGGATGTGCAGGGGTTCGCCGGTCATGGCCGCCATCGTGCCGCAGCCGCGCGGGCGGCCCCCCTCCGGGGCGGCCCCGCGGGTGATGGCGGGGTGGGCACGGAAAGTGACGACACAGAGTTTTCACACGGAGTCCACCCGCAGGGCGGTGACCAGCACTGACACTCTGTCAACAGGCCGCGAACTGGGATGCTTCGAGTGCGCACGGTCAACGACCAGGTGACATTGTGTCGGGAGCGTGTGCGTGGACCGTCCGGACGGCGAACACACTTTCACTCCAATCACACGGTATGACTAGTATCGCCTCGTCAAAAGCCCGTGCCCGACGGCCCGGCCCCGACCCGGCCGGCCGCCAGCCCCAAGGAGTCTGCTCTGCGCGCGCGTGCGAATCGGCGGCCCCCGACGCCGAAGGCCCCCCGCAGGCGTCCACGCCTGTCACTGCGGACGGCGTTGCTCGTCCTCGCAGTCGTCCCCAGCGTCGCCCTCGCCGTCCTGTGGGCGGTCACCAGCGGCCAGACGGTCTTCGACTTCCAGCGCCAGGCCGGCCAGGGACTGCTCGCGCAGAAGGCCGGCCAGCCGTCCAACATCGTCTACTACAACCTCCAGGAGGAGCGCCGGCTCAGCGCCGAGGCGCTCGCCCGGCCCGGCGCCAACGCCGACCAGCTGCGCCGCCAGCGCCAGCAGACCGACGACGCGGTCCGCCAGTTCCAGACCCTCTCCGGCGAGACCGCCGACAACGCCCCCGAAGAGGTCCGCACCGCCGTCGCCGAGGCCCGCCAGGCCCTCGGCCGACTCGCCGAGCAGCGCGCCGCCGTCGACCGGGGCTCGATCGACCAGCAGTCCCTGTTCGCGTACTACACCGACCTGATCGCCGTCGACCTGCGGCTGTTCACCGCGCTCAGCCACGTCGACACCGGCGAGGTCACCTGGATCTCCAAGACCCTGGTCAACGCCTTCTGGGCCAAGGAGATGCTCGCCCGCGAGGACGCCCTGCTGGCCCGCGGCTGGCCCACCGGCCGGCTCGCGACCGCCGACTACCAGCAGGTCGAGCAGGCCATCGGCGCGCAGGAACACCTCTTCACCGTCCAGGTCGTCCCGTACGTCCCGGACGCCGAGGCGCCCGCCTGGCGCGACCTGATGAACAGCCCCGCCTGGCAGGCCAAGACGGCCGTCGAACAGTCGCTCACCCGGCCCGCCGGCGCCGAGACCAACGGCACCGTCAGGCTCCCCGCCGCGCAGGACCAGTGGCGCCAGGCCGTGGACCAGCTCAACCCGCAACTGATCAAGGCCATCGAGACCCGCACCAGCGGAATCGTCGACGTCGGCAAGGGCACCATCCTCTCCCTGCTCACCCGGGTCGTGCTGACCACGGTGGTCGGCCTGATCACCGTCGTCGCGGTGATCACCGCCTCCTGGCGCCTCAGCCGCTCGCTGCGCCGCCGCATCAAGGAACTGCACACGCAGGCCGAGGAGATGGAGCGCACCCTGCCCGAGGTGGTGGAGCGCCTCGGCCGCGGCGAGCCGGTCGACGCCGAGGCCGAGAGCCGCAGCATCACCGCCGGCCCGCACGGCAACGGCACCGACGAGCTGGCCCGGCTCGGCCAGGCGCTCAACCTGGCCCGGTCCGCCGCCGTCGAGGCCGCCGTCCGGCAGGCCGAGCAGCACCGCGGCTTCGAACGGCTGCTGCAGCGCATCGCCCGCCGCACCCAGCTGCTGATCGGCCGCCAGCTGCGCAAGCTCGACGAGCTGGAGCGCCGGCACGAGGACCCGGAGGTCCTGGAGGGCCTGTTCGACCTCGACCACCTCACCGCCCGGCTGCGCCGCTACGAGGAGAACCTCGTCATCATGGCCGGCGGCCAGCCGCAGCGGCGCTGGCGCAAGCCCGTCCCGCTGCTGGACGTGCTGCGCGCCGCCCAGGGCGAGGTGCAGGACTATCGCCGGATCCTGCTCGACGTCGAGGGGCACCCGTGGCTGTCCGAGCGGGCCGTCGGCCCGGTCGCGCACGTCCTCGCCGAGCTGATGGAGAACGCCACCACGTTCTCCAAGCCCCCCACCCCCGTGGAGGTCAGGGCCGCGATGGTCGGGCGCGGGCTCGCCGTCGAGATCGAGGACCGCGGGCTCGGCATGGACCCGGAGCAGTACGACGCGGCCAACGAGCTGATGAGCCGCCCGCCGCGCACCGACGTGCTGGCCCGGGCGGACGACATCCGGCTCGGTTTCCACGTCGTCGCCCGGCTCGCCGCCAACACCGGGCTGCGGATCGAGTTCCGGCCGTCGGCCTTCGGCGGCACCCGGGTGGTCGTGCTCGTCCCGGACGAGCTCGTCATCGACGGCGACGCGGGCCTGCCGGACGAGGGCTCCCCGGTGGAGCCGATCCCGCTGGTGCGGCGCTCGCGCAAGGCCCTGCTGACGGCCTCCGACGAGGCGCCGGAGCCGGCCCCGACCGGACCGCCGGTCGCCCCCGTCGACGCCTTCGGGGGCACCGACGCCCCCGGGCCGGTGGACGCCTTCGGGCAGGTGGACCCCTTCGGTCTGGCCCAGGACGGCCCGCAGCCGCGGCCGTTCGGCCAGGCACAGCCGTTCGGCGAGGCGCAGGCCCAGTCACAGGCGCAGGCCCAGGCTCAGTCACAAGCCCAGCCGCTCGGCCGGGCCGCGGACGGCGAGCACGCCCAGGCGTTCGGCCGGGCCCAGTACGGCGAGCGGACCCGGGCGCGGTTCGGCGACCGGCCCGGGCACCCGCCGGAGGCCGCGGCCGTCCCGGACGCCCCCGCCGGGCCCGCCCACGACACCGCGGACCTCGAGGAGGACCCGTCGGCCGCCCGGGTCTCCGGGGTCTCGCACCACGCCCCGGCCGACCCGCTCGGGCACGTCGAGTACCTGCGGCCCGAGGACCTCCCCGCCGCCGAGCCGCTGCCGTTCCCCGTCGCGTCCGCCGGGCAGCCGGACGAGGCCGCGGACGCACCGCTGTTCGGGCCGTCCGGGCAGCCGGCGGAACGGCCCGTCCAGCACGGCTCCCCCGCCGCCGAGGCCCCCACCGGGCGGGCCCCCTCGCACGACGCCCCCGCCTACCCGGACATCGCCTACGCCCGGGTCACCGCCGCCGAGGCTCCCTACGCCGACGAGCAGTACCGCCCGGCCGACCACTACCGGCTGGCCGAGCGCCGGCGCCGCGAGTACCCCTCCGCGGTGCCGCTCTCGCCAGCCGAGGGCGGGCAGGCCCCGCTGCCGCAGCGGGTGCGGCAGGCCAGTCTGGCCGCCGAGCTGCGCGTCCCGCCGCCGCCCCGGCAGGAGTGGGTCGACCCGGCCGGCGGGCCCCGCCCCGAGGCCTCCGGACCGGACACCGGAGCGGCCGGCGGCCCCGCCGGGGGCCCGTTCCAGCGCCCCGTCCGGCGCTCCGGTGCGACGATCGGCGCCTTCCAGCGCCAGTCCCGCGCCGCCCGCGCCCAGGACGGCGGCGAGCACCCGCTGCCCCGGGCCGCGACCCCGCCGGCTCCCCCCACCGACCTCGCCGGCCCCCCGACGCCCGCGCCCGGCCCCTCCCCCTGGGCCCTGCCGGCCGCGGACCCCCGAACGACACGAACGGATGACCAGTCATGAACCGCACGATCGCCACCCACCAGGACCTGGACTGGCTGCTGGACGGACTCGTCGACTCGGTGCCCGGGACCAGGAACGCCGTCCTGCTCTCCGACGACGGCCTCGTCGTCAGCCACTCCCGCAGCATCGAACGGGCCGACGCCGAGCGCCTGGCCGCCGTCGCCACCGGGCAGCAGAGCCTCGCCCGCGGCGTCGGCCAGCTCTTCGACGGCGGGCCCGTCCACCAGGTGATCGTGGAGCTCGCCGAGTGCTGGCTGTTCATCATCGCCGCCGCCCAGGGCACCCACCTGGCCGTCGTCGCCTCGCAGGAGGTGGACGCCGAGGTGATGTCCGTGGCCATGCACACCCTGGTGCAGCAGGTCGGCAAGAAGCTCAGCACCCCGGTGCGTCAGGACGCCGCCCCCGGTGCCCCGGCCGGCCCCGGCGCCCCGGCCGCCTTCGACGCCTTCGCGGCCCGGAACCGGGGCTGACGCCGGTGGGACCGCACGGGGCCGGCGAGCCGGCGCACGGCCGGGCACCGCACTGGAGCGAGCTGCCCGGCGAGGACGCGGAGGACGAGTCGGGCGTCATGGTGCGCCCCTACACCATCACCCGCGGCCGCACCGCCCCCGAACGCGACGACCTCACCCTGATCACCGTGCTCACCACCGTCGAGGAGGAGGCCGCCCGGGCCCTGGCGCGGGGCAGCCGCGCCGGTGCCCGCGGCCTCCAGCCCGAGCACCGGACGATCCTCGACCGCTGCCGGCGCCCGGCGGCGGTCGCCGAGGTGGCGGCCGGCCTGGACCTCCCGGTCTCGGTCACCAAGATCCTGCTGGGCGACCTGGTCGCCCAGGGCCTGCTGCGGGCCCGGGCGCCGCTCTCGGTGGCCCGCGCCGCCGGGGGCGTGGACCTCGGCCTGCTCACGGCCGTTCGCGAAGGACTCCGGAGACTCTGAACCATGGCGACACCCCACTCCAGCAGTGCCGTCGACGCGCCGGCCGCCGTCAAGATCCTCATCGCCGGCGGATTCGGCGTCGGCAAGACCACCCTGGTCGGCTCGGTCAGCGAGGTCACCCCGCTGCGCACCGAGGAGTACCTGACCCGGGCCAGCGTCGGCGTCGACGACCTGTCCGGCGTCGACCAGAAGGACACCACCACCGTCGCCCTGGACTTCGGCCGGATCACCGTCAACCCCGACCTCGTCGTCTACCTGTTCGGCACCCCCGGGCAGGAGCGGTTCTGGTTCATGTGGAACGACCTGGTCAACGGCGCCCTCGGCGGCATCGTCATCGCCGACACCAGGCGGCTCGACACCAGCTTCGCCTCCATCGACTTCTTCGAGAGCCGCGGCATCCCCTTCGTCGTCGCCATCAACTGCTTCCACAGCCACAACACCCGGACCCCGGACGAGATCCGGGCCGCCCTCGACCTCGACCCGCAGGTCCCGATGCTGCTCGGCGACGTCCGGGAACGCGCCTTCGGCCGTGACCTGCTGCTCGCCCTGGTCGACCACCTGATGGACCTCGCCGCCGCCCCCGTCGGCTGACCCGCCACCCCCTGGAGCCACCTCATGACCCCACCCCTGCGCGTCCTCGTCCACGGCGGCGGCATCGGCGGACTCACGCTCGCCACCGCCCTCGCCCGGCGCGGCCACCGGGTCGACGTCGCCGAACTGCGCGACCGCCCGGAGGCGCTCGGCGTCGGCATCATCCAGCCCTCCAACGCGCTGCACGTGATGCGCGCGATCGGCGTCCTCGACGACTGCCTCGCCGCCGGTTTCGAGTGGGAGGTGCTGACCATCTGCGACCCGGCCGGCGCCACCCTCGCCAGGATCCCGCAGCCGCGGATGGACGGCGCCCCCGCCAACAACGGCATCCCCCGCCCCGCGCTCGCCCGGGTGCTCGCCACCGCCGCCGCCGCGGCGGGCGCCACCGTCCGCTTCGGGACGACGATCGCGGAGCTCACCGACGACGGCAACGGGGTCGACGCCACCCTCACCGACGGCCACCACGACCGCTACGACCTCGTCGTCGGCTTCGACGGCATCGGCTCCCCGCTGCGCAGGCACCTGTACGGCGACGCCTACGCCCCCGAGTACACCGGCTTCGCCAACTGGCGCGTCACCCTGCCACGTTCGCCCGAGGTGCAGGGCGTGGTGATGTCCGCCGGGAACCTCAGCGCCAAGGCGCTGCTCACCCCGATCAGCACGGAACTGATGTACCTGGGCTCGGTGTTCGCCGAGGCCGAGGACTTCCGCCCCGACCGGGAGCGCGCCCACGAGCAGCTCCACGAGCGGCTGGACGGCTTCGGCGGCCCCGTCGCCGAGGCCCTCGCCCAGGTCACCGACCCGGCCGCCGTGGTCTACACCCGGATCTCCCAGGTCACCGTCGAGGAGCCCTGGCACGTCGGCCGCATCGCCCTGGCCGGCGACGCCGCCCACGCCTCCACCCCGCACCTCGCCCAGGGCGCCGCGATGGCCGTCGAGGACGCCCTCGTCCTCGCCGAGAGCCTCGACGCGGCCGACGACGTCCCGGCCGCCCTCGCCGCCTGGGAGGAGCGCCGCCGCCCGCGCGCCCTCTGGGTCCAGTCGCTGTCCCGCGCCGTCCTCAAGCAGGAGACCGGCACGCCGACCACCGCGGAGGAGGACGAGCTCCTGAAGATCGGCATCCCGGGCGCCGCCCACGTGCTCGTCAAGCCGTACTGACGGCGGCCGCCGCACACCCGCACGCCGCCGGCCCGCCCGGGCCGGCGGCGCGTCACCGGCCTCGTGCCACCGGCCCCGCGGGCGGCGCGCCGCCGATCCCGTGCCGGCGCGCCCACACCGCCGCCGAGACCCGGGCCAGCAGCCGGGCCGCCGGATCGGCGCGGTCGCTGCCGTCGGCGAGCGGGCCGGAGTAGCAGACCGCGATCAGGTACGGCGGGCAGTCCGGCGGGTGCACCAGGCCCACGCAGTGCCGGGCACCCGGGATCCACCCGTTCTTGAACGCGATCCGGGTCCCGGGCGGCAGCCCCGCCGCCAAGTCCACCCGGAAGGAGTTGCGCTCCAGCAGCTCCAGCAGCGCCGGCTCGCCGGCGAGCGAGTGGAGGAGCCGCACGAGGTCACGGGCGCTGACCAGGTTGTGCACCCCGGCGTCGCGCGCCGCGTAGTCCTCGATGCCGCGCGGGCTCGCACTGCGGCTCGCGCCGGCCCGGCGCCACACCTGTGCGACCGCCGCCCGGTCGACCCGCGCCAGGCACAGGTTGGTGGCCAGGTTGGAGGAGTGCGTGATCATCCGTTCGGCGAGCAGCCGCAGCGGCACGTGGGTGCCCAGCAGCTCCCAGGGCAGCGGATCGCTGTCCCAGTCCGGATCGTTGCCGAACTCCCCGCCGACGACGGACCGGAAGCGGTTCACCACCGACACCTCGGCGTCGAGGTCCACCCCACTCCGGGCGAGCGCCGCCAGCACCGCCACCTTCATCGTGCTGGCGGCGTCGTGCAGTTCGTCCGGCGCACGCACGAACACCGGCTCCGCCCCCGCCCAGGGGGCCACCACCACGGACAGCATGCCGCCAGAGTAGGGGAGTCCGGGTCCGGTCGGGCGTTCGCCACGGAGTGGGAAGTCGAACCGGGCGACGTCCCGCTCCGTGGCGAACGCACTCAGACACCGTTGCGGCGGCGTCGGCGACGCTCGTGGACCACGACCACGAGACCGCCCGCCAGCAGCAGCCCGATGCCGGCACCGGCGGCCACCACGATGCCGCCGCTGGCGCCGGTGGAGGGGAGCACGCCCCCCGGGGTCCCGGAGGGCCCCGCGCCCGGAGCCGTGCCCGGGCTCACACCCGGCGTCACGCTCGGGCCCGTAGTCGGCGTCGGGCTCGGGCTCACACCCGGCGTCACGCCCGGGCCCGTACTCGGCGTCGGGCTCGGGCCCGTACTCGGCGCCACGCCCGGGCCCGTAGTCGGCGTCACGCCCGGGCCCGTACTCGGCGTCGGACCCGTACTCGGCGGCGGACCCGCGGTCGGGCCCGCACTCGGGCTCGCCGAATCGCTCGGGGTGGCGGTGGGCGACGGCGGGGAGGTGGCCGAGGTCCAACTCACCGCCAAGGTGGTGCCGGTGACGACCTTGTCGGCACCACTCGCCAGAAGCAGGTCCTGACTGTCCGGGCTCACCAGCGCCCGGCCCACCGGCGCCGGGACCGACGCAGTCGCCCTGATGGTCGCGCTACCGGCTTCGGCGCCCGCCGGAGCCTTCACGAAGACCGAGTCCCCGCTCATGGCGGGTGGACTCAGCCGGCCTCCCCCGTCGGACACGGCCTTCCCCGCCCGATCGGTCAGCACCACGCCCGCCGCGACCGCCGCCGGGTCCAGCGAGACGTCCACCGGATCCCCCGCGGAGGTGATCCCGATCGGACCGAGCACCGACCCGGCACTCCCGGACACCGCGCCGGGGGTGAGGGAGAGCGGAGCGGCCGGCTCAGGGGCGTCGACGGCATGCGTTGCCAGGTAGTCGGCGAGCCTGGCTCCGACCGGATCCCACGGGACGCCCGTGACGTGGTTGGTGATGCGCCAGATCGCGGCCTGGGTCGCCCCGGCCGCGCGCTGCGGGGAGATCTCGCCGCCCACCAGCTCGCCCAGCTCGCCCTCGGACACCGCCGGGTACCCGTGCTGCAGGATCCAGTTGACCTTCCCCGCATCGGGGTTGGCCCGGAGTGTCGGTACGTCGGACCGACCGCCCTCACGGTAGACCGAACCCGGGTTCAGTTCGGCCCGAGCGTCGAGGCAGTAGACGAACAACGTGCCGCCGTCGGCGGTCGTCACCTTGACCAGGCCCCCGATCCTCCCGTCGTCCTTCGCTTCGCCCAACCGGATGTAGTCACCGAGTCCCACGACCTCGGCCGCCGTGATGACCGTCCCCCCGGCACCACCGTCCGCCGCGGCAGCCTCCGTCGGCGCGGTTCCGCCGACCGTCAGCACTCCGGTCGCGAGCGCGGCAGCCGCCGCGCGGAGTGCGCATTTCCACGTCACTGCTGGTCCTTCCTGCTTGAGCCTCAGGCCTCGGCCATCGTGTTTTCGACCGGATCGGCGGTTCTCTCCGCCTCACCCTTCGCGGCACGGCGCTGCCCGGGTAGGGGGGTCCGCCCTGTCGCCCCATAGATCAGACCTATGACCCACCGCCCCGGCTTCCACCCCGGAGGGCGGGATCGAAACGCCGGGTCGCCGGGGCCCCCCTCGATGCCCCGGCGACCCGCCCCCCTCGACCCGCAACTGCGCCGAGCAGCCGCGGGCTTGTCCATCCGGACACGAACAAACCTACCGGCGTCCGGATCCGCCGAGCGCCCGCTTCCGGTGGCACTGCCTGCACCACCGGGCTGCAACTTCCTGCGAGCCCCGGGACGTTGGTCCCGACCGGTCGGGGCGCAGGTCCCTGGGGAGCCCCCGGCCGCTGTTGGACGATCACTGTCCTGCGGCGGCCCGATCCGGACCGCCACCTCCGCTTCGACACCCCGAGGGCACCCGCGTGGAAGGCAACACACTGGCAGTACTGGGCGTGAGCACCCGGGAGGAGTCGGTCTACCGGCTGCTCCTGCGCTCCCCCCGCATCGGCATCACCGCGATCGCCCTCGGCTGCGGACTCGGTCTCGACGACGCCCGGGCGGCCGTCACCGGGCTCCGTGAAATCGGTCTGGCGACCACCGCGCACGGTCGGCCCCCGCACGATCCCGCGTTCGACGCCGTCGACCCGAGAACCGCCGTCGAACGGCTGGCCCGGTGCCGGCTCGACGGACTCCAGGACGAGATCCGACGGGTCCTCTCTGCCCGCCACCTGGTGGACGGCCTGCTGGAGGACCTGCGGGCGGGGCGGCAGGATCCGGCGGGCGACCTCCAGTACGTCGAGGGCATCGACCAGGTGGTCGAGTGCGTCGACGAGTTGTCGTTCTTCGTCCGCGAGGAGCGTCTGACCACCCACCCGGGGCCGATCATCTCCGCCGCTCTCGACGCCGTCCGGGCCTCCGACCTCAAGTACCTACGGCGCGGCCTGCGGATGCGGACCATCCTGCACAGCAACGCCCTCGAGTGCCGCAGGGTCAGCCGCTTCGCCACCGAACTGGCCGAACAGGGCGCCCAGGTACGCGGTACGCCCGACCCGCTCGAACGGATGGTGGTCTTCGACCGCCGAACCGCCCTCGTCGCCACCGACCCGCAGGACATCACCCGGGGCGCCCTGGTCATCCGCCAACCGGGAGTGGTCGCCCACCTGCTGGCTCTTTTCGAGCGCCGCTGGTCACAGGCCTGCGGCGTCGGGGAGGAGCTCCCGAGCGCGATCGAGCGGGAGGTGCTGCGGACCATGGCCCGCGCCGACAAGGACGAGGCCGGCGCCCGCACCCTGGACATGTCGGTGCGGACGTACCGCAGCCACGTCGCGGCACTGATGCGACGCCTCGGCGCCCCCAACCGGTTCCAGGCCGCGCTGGCGGCCCGGAACCGGAACTGGATCTGACCGGCGCCGGCGGGGAGCCGTCGGCCGGACGGGGTGCCGGCGCCCTCGGTCCGGAGGAACCCGCTCGCTCGGGCGAGAAACGCAGGAGTGGGAAGTCGGACCCGCCGACTTCCCACTCCTGGGATCGCTCTCGGGGGAGGCTCAGCTGCTGGTGGGCTTCGTGGACGGCAGGACCGCGGAGCCGGCGAGCAGGGGCCATTCGCGGTGGAACGGGGGCAGCGGGAGCTTGCCCTCGATGACCGGGGTGCCGAAGACCTTGAGGTGGGCGGTCAGCGAGCCGTTCAGGTCGACGCCGCCGACCAGGGACCAACTGCCCTGGGCCTGCGGCGGGTTGCCGGAGGAGTCGGCGCTCAGGGAGCCTTCGGCCTGGGCCCGCAGGTAGGGGGCGACGGTCGTCTCGACGCCGACGGTGTCGTAGAGGCCGATGCTGACCTCGGTGCCGAGGGCGGCGCGGACGCCGGCCTTGCCGGTGAGGCGCACCCGGACCGGGGACACCTTGGTGTCGGCGCTGGTGGTCGGGGCCCAGCCCTTGCCGCCGGTGTAGTCGGCGCGCACGGCCCAGGTGCCGGTGGCCTCCTGCTCGGCCTCCAGGTGGACCTGGCCGTCGGCGCTGATCTCCAGGTAGCAGGTGAGGCCGAGGTTGACCACGACGGGCAGCCCGGCGACGGTCAGCACGGGGCTGGCCTGGAGCTTGGCGAAGGGCAGCCGGACGGGCGCCGCGCCGGTGTCGCGGGCGAGGTCGCCGGTGACCTTCCAGTGGGCCTGGGCGCCGAGGTCGAAGCCGATGGAGGCGGTGCGGGGGCTCCCGGCGGCCGCGCCGTGGTAGGCGAAGTGGACGGCGGGGTGGAGCTGGAGGGAGCCGCTGGCGTCGACGCTGGCGCCGCCGGGCAGCGGCATGGGCGCCTTGACGTCGACCTCCAGGGTGCCGGAGGCGTCGGCCTTGACGCCGGACGGGTCTGCGCCGACGGTGGCCTTGAGGTCCTTGACCAGCGGGGTGACGGTGATGCCGTGCGGGTCGACCGGCACCTTGCCGTCGGCCTCGGTGCCGCCGAGGAGTTCGGCGAGGGTGGCGGGGCGGGTGGCGAGGTTGAGGGTGGTGCCGGCGCCGGGGTGGACGGCGGTGACGGCGACCAGCGCGCCCTGGGGGGCGGCGGCGGTGGGCGGGCTGGCGATCAGCTGCCCGGGCTGGACGGCGGGGGCCGCGGTGGGGGTGCCCGACGGGGTGGCCGGGGTGGAGGGCGCGGTCGTCGGCGCGGTCGTCGCGGCCGGCGCGGAGAGGACGGCGGTGCCGCTCGCCGGGTCGTACGCGGTGAGCTGGAGGTTGCGGTCGGCCGGGGTGGCCGCGCCGCCGTCCTTGGCCGGGGCCGCGATGGCGGCCTGCTTGTCGCCGGCCGGCGCGGCGGCGACGGGTGCGGCGGCGGCCGCGGTGGGCTTGGCGCTGGTGGGTGTGGCGGTCGGGGTGCCGGCCTTGGCCCGGGGGGCGCCGGCGGCCTGGGCGGCGGCCGGGGTGCCCGCGGCGGCGGCCGGTGCGGCGGCTGCGGTGCCGGTGGCGGCCGGTGCGGCGGCGCCGGCGGCGGCTGGTTGGGTGCCCGGGGTGGTGGGTCCGCAGGCGGCGACCCCGGCGAGGATGAGGGTGAGGACGGCGGGGCCGGTGGCCCTGCCTATGGAGCGCTTGAACACGCGGCGCTATGTTACTGACGAGGAATAAGTTTGTCGAAGACAGGCCAAACGGCGGGCGTCGCCGAGGTGAACGCACCGGGGTGAACGCGCCGAGGCGCCCGGAGCAGGGCCCGCGCAGGCAGGCCGGGCAGGCAGCCGGGCGGGCGGGTCAGGCCAGCCGGGCCGCCGGCTTCGGCCCGCAGGCCAGCGGCCCCGGCTCGACACCGGCGGCCAGCTCGGCCAGGTACCGCTCGCGCGGCATCAGGACGGCCCCGAGGCTGCGGATGTGCGGGCCGTCCCACTGGGCGTCGAGCAGCCGCCCGCCGGCCGCGCCGAACCGCACGCCCAGGTCGGCGACGGCCACCCGGGCGGCGTCGGGGCGGAGGTGGAACATCGAGTCGAGGCTGAGGACGGGCCCGGTGGCGACGCCGAAGACCCCGCCGATCAGCTCGTCGCCCTCCCACACCTCTCCGCTGTGCGCCGCCCCGAGCGCGTGCAGCTCCTCCAGCCCCTTCTTCAACTCGTCGGTGAGCCAGACGGGTTGACGCCGCTCGGCGCAGCGCTCCAGCACCTCGCCGAAGGACCGGTCGGCGCTGGTCCACCACGGCAGCCCGTTCCGGAGCCGCCGGGCGAGCCGGCGGCCGATCCGCACGCCGTCGGGGGGCAGCACGGGGCGGGGGTCGGGTGACCACCAGGCGAGCGCGTACGGGTCCGCGTCCGGGCCTCCGGAGGGACCGCCGGGGGCGGTCAGCAGCGCCAACTCGCCCTTCTCCACGGCATCCTGGAAGCGCGCCTCGTTGTACGCGGCGGCGAACTCGTCGGCCGCGGGCATCGGGAACAGCCCGCACCGGTAGGCCGCCAGCAGCTCCGCCGCGCCGAGGCCCGCACCGAAGGCCACCGGCCCGTCCGCGGGCGCGGTGCGCACGTCCAGTCCGGCGAAGGCGTTCATCCGCGCAGCGCTCCGGCCGGTGCGGCGAGGAAGCCCTCCGCCGCCAGTTGCCGCAGGTAGAGGTCGAGCAGGTCGGCGTCCACCGCGGGCAGCTCGATGCCGCTGCCGGTGAGCGCCTCGTCGGTGTTGGCCCGGTCGAACAGCGGGAAGGTCGGGCGGAAGTACATCTCGCTGATCGACAGGTCCGTCCCCGGGCTGCGGTCGACGAAGAGCGGGACGAACGGGGTGATGGGGTGGGTCGGGTGGCCGGCGGCGAACCGCACCAGACCCTGTACCCACTCGCCGTACGGGAGTTCGGCGATCGGGTGGCCGCGGGCCCGGAGCCGGTCGGCGAGGTCGGCGAGGACGGCCGGGCGCGGCGAGGTGAGGTGGTAGACCTCGCCGTTGGCGGGGGCGTGGGCGGCGATGTGGGCGACGGCCTGGCCGAACCGGTCGGCCGGGACGAAGTCGAGCAGCAGCCGCACGTCGGGGCAGGTGCCGCTGTCGGCGAGGTACTTGATGAGCGCGCAGATCTCGGTGCCGGTGTTCATGACGCCGCTGGCGAGGTCCCCGGTGACGTCGTTGGTGCGCAGCACGGTGACGGGCAGCCCGGCGGCGGCCGCGTTGTGCAGCAGCTGCTCGGAGACCCACTTGCTCTCGACGTAGCCGACGCCGAGTTTGTCGGCGTGGGCGAGCGGGGTCCGCTCGGTGACCTCGTCGACGCCGGCCGCGCCGAAGCCGGCCAGGACGGCGAGGGTGGACAGGTAGTGCACGGGGATGCCCCGGCTGTGCCCGGCGAGGCGGACGATCTCGCGGGTGCCGCCCACGTTGGGTGCGTGCAGCTGGTGGTACGGGTAGATGAAGTTGACCTGTCCGCCGAGGTGGTGGATGGCGTCCACGTTGCCGGCCAGCCAGGCGAACTGGCGCTCCGTGAGGCCGAGCCGGGGTTCGGCGAGGTCGCCGACCAGCGGCAGCACGCGGGTGTCGGCGAGGTCGTGCCGCAGGAAGCGCTGCTGGGAGGCGCGCAGGCGTTCCAGCCCGTGCTCCTCGTCGGGGGCGCGGACCAGGCAGTGGATCCGGGCCCGGGTGGTGGCGAGCAGGGCGTGCAGCAGGTGGGCGCCGCAGAACCCGGTGGCACCGGTGAGCAGGATCTCGGCCGGATCGGCCCGGCAGGGCGCGGGGCTCCAGGACTGCTTTACCGGGTAAGGGAGTTGGGCCTCGGCGGCCCAGTCCAGGGCGGCCTCCCGGGTGCCGGAGCCGTCGGCGCGGGCGGCCTGCACGGCGGTGGCGAAGGCGCGCAGGGTGGCGTCGCGCAGCAGGGCGCGGGTGAGTGCGCGGATCCGGGTGACGTCGATGCCGAGCATGATCCGGGCGCGGGCGAGCATCTCCATGGCGAGCAGCGAGTTGCCGCCGAGGGCGAAGAAGTCGTCGGCGGGGCCGACGTCCTCGACGCCCAGCAGCTCGGTCCACAGGTGCCCGATGGCGGCCTCGACCGCTCCGGCGCCGGGGGCCGACCCGACGCGGTCCTGGGTGCGCGCGGGGGTGCGCCGTTCGCCGTCACGCCGGTGCACCTTGGGTTCGGAGCGCGGCAGCAGGCGGCGGTCGATCTTGCCGGCGGCGGTGAGCGGCATGCTGTCCAGCAGGACGAACTCGGCCGGGACCATGTACTCGGGCAGCCGCTCGGCCAGGTAGGCCCGGATCCGGTCGCGCCGGGCGCGGGCGCCGGTGGAGGCGCGGTCGGCGAGCGTGTAGTACGCGGTGAGCGCGCGGCTGCCGTCGGGGGCGCCGCTGTCGGCGGCGACCCGGGCCTGCCGGACGTCGGGGTGGGCGGCGAGGGCGGCCTCGATCTCGGCCGGGTCGACCCGGTTGCCGCGCACCTTGACCTGGTCGTCGAGGCGGCCGAGGATCTCCAGCTGCCCGTCGGACCGCCAGCGGCCGGCGTCGCCGGTGCGGTACATCCGCTCGCCGGGGACTGGCGCGTACGGGTCGGGCAGGAAGGACTCGGCGGTGAGCACGGGGGCGCGCCAGTAGCCGCGGGCCAGACCGGGGCCGCCGAGGTGGATCTCGCCCTTCTCGCCGGGCCGGACGGGCCGCAGCCGGGCGTCCAGGACGTGCACCCGCACGCCGGGCAGCGGGCGGCCGATCGGCATGGGCGCGGCCGCCCCGGCCGCACCGGCGGTCGCCAGGAGGTCCGGGGTGATCTCGCACAGGGCGGAGGTGATGGCGGCCTCGGTGACCCCGTAGGCGTTCACCAGGCGCACGCCGGGCAGCCGCTCCAGGCAGGCCCGGCAGTCGTCGGCGTGCACGACGTCGCCGCCGACGACGACCAGCCGCAGTCCGTCACGACCGGGCCCCGGCGGCGTGGTGCCGCCGATGGTGCCGCCGGCCGGGCGGGCGGTGTCGGAACCGGCGGTGTCGGAACCGGCGGTGTCGGGGGTGGCGCCCGTGGGGGCGGGGCGCGTCGCGCCGGGCGGCGTTCCGCCGGCCCCGTCCGGCGGGTCCGGGGCCGGTGCGGGTGGCACGGCGGGCGGGAGCAGTGCGAGCACGTGGTGCCAGTACGCGGGGGTGAGGTCGGCGACGGTCAGGCCGACGCCGTCCATCCGGTGGACGAGCTCGGTGGGCGCCCAGGTCCGGCCGCCGCCGAGGACCAGGGTGGCCCCGGCCAGCAGCGTGGCGAAGACCTGCTCGAGGGAGGTGTCGAAGCCGAGCGCGGCGAGCTGCAGGACGCGGTCGCCGGGGGCCAGGCCGTAGGCGCGCACGACCCGGTCGAGGGTGAAGACCAGGGAGCGGTGGGTGACCGCGACGCCCTTGGGGACGCCGGTGGTGCCGGAGGTGTAGATCAGGTAGGCGAGGTCGTCGGGCCTGGAGTCCGGTGTCCCGGCAGGTGCCACGGGATCCGGCGGGCCGGCGTCGGGGCGCAGGTTCCGTACGCCCGGGAGCGCCCTGCCGTCCGTGACGGCGACCTGGGCTCCGCAGTCCTCGACGAGCTGGTCGATGCGCCGCACCGGGTAGGCCGGGTCGAGCGGCAGGAAGGCCCCGCCGGCCTTGAGCACCCCGAGCCAGGCGACGACGAGGGCCGCGCCGCGTTCGAGGCAGACCGGCACGACGTGGTCCGGGCCGGCGCCGGCGGCCCGCAGGGCGTCGGCCAGGCGGTCGCTGCGCCGGTCGAGCTCCCGGTAGCTCAGCGTGACGCCGTCGTCGATCACGGCGGCGGCTTCGGGGTCGTGGGCGGCGCGGGTGCGGAACAGGCCGTGCACGGTGTCGGCGAAGCCCGCGGGTGACCGGCCGTGCCGGGGGTCGCCCGGGAAGCCCAGGGAGGGCGGGCGCCACTCGCGCTCCACGTAGGCCCGGCAGTCCTCGCGGGTGGACGGCCCGTGGATCAGGTACCAGCCGCCCGGGACGGTTAAGTCGCCGGGCCAGATCGCGTACTGACCGTTGTCGTTGCGAACCACGGCGTGACGTCCGGCGTTCACATCGGTTACTGCGCCCTGTGCGCTGTCGACTGCTTCGTCCACCGGCTTGACCTCGTGGTGTGGCGGCAGAATGCTGGGAGGTGCGACATTTCCGACTATACGCACTCACGGCACAGGAGGAACGTCCGGTCGGGGTCCGGCCGGGCGGACCGGCCCCTGCGCCGAACCGGACCGGGGCGAGCCGACCCGACCGCCGAACACCCCGCCCTCGCCCGAACTAGCCCGCCGGAACGGCCGGGTGATGTCGCGGAGGAGGTAGCCCCGTTGACTCGTCGGCGCCAACGCCTGATGGCCGTCTACCTGGTGTGGATGGTGCTGTTCACCGGCATCTACTACGCCAACCCCTCGCAGCGGATCATCTGGTGGACGGGCATCGGCCTCGGCGGCGTCGCCGCCATGGTCGTCGGCGTCCGCCTCAACCGCCCCGCGCACGCGATGCCCTGGTACCTGCTCGCACTCGCCAACCTGAGCTTCACGGCGGGCGAGGTGGTGCAGGCGATCCAGCTGAACATCCTGCACCTGGACAACCCCTTCCCGTCCGTGGCGGACGTCTTCTACCTGGCCGAGTTCGTGCTGTACGCGTTCGGCGTGCTCGGCTTCATCCGGTGGCGGACGGCCCATCAGGACCGCGCCGGGCTGCTCGACGCACTGATCCTCACCATGGGCCTGGCGCTGCTCTCCTGGATCTACCTGATCCTCCCGTACGCCCGGAACCAGGACCTCACCTGGATCCAGAAGGCCGTCTCGATCGCCTACCCGCTCGGCGACGTGGTCGTCCTGGCCCTGCTGCTGCGCCTGCTCACCCCCCGCGGCGGCAAGAGCCGCTCGCTGCAGCTGCTCACCGTGGGCACCCTCGGCATCCTGGCCTCCGACGTGCTCTACGGGCTGATCCAGCTGCACGGCACCTGGCACATCGGCACCCCCGTCGAGCTCGGCTGGGCCGCCTTCTACACCGCCTGGGGCGCGGCGGCCCTGCACCCCTCGATGGTCGAGCTCACCAAACCGGTGCCCACCCAGCAACCCGACCTCAGCCCGGGGCGGCTGCTGCTGCTCACCCTGGCCTCGCTGGTCGCCCCCGCGATCCTGATCATCGAGTCGCTGGCCGGCAACACCAGCAACGCGGGCGTGATCGGCGCCTTCTCCGCGCTGATCTACCTGCTCGTGCTGGCCAGGCTGGCGGTCGTCGTGGTCGCCCGCAGGGAGGCCATCTCACGCGAACGGGCGCTGCGCGAGGCGGGTGCCCGGCTCACCGCGGCCGTCACCGTGGAGGAGGTCGCGGACGCCGTCCAGGCCTCCGCGTCCACCCTGATGCCCGCCGAGGCCGGGCACGTCGCGCTGCTCGCCGTGACCGAGGCCGGGGTGCTGCACGTCCGGCACGCCGAACGCGGCCCGGCGCAGCACCACCTCGGCCCCACCTCCGACTCCGACGAGGTGCTGGCGCTCGCCGCCTACCGGGAGACCCGCTTACTGCCCGTCGAGGACATCGGCACCGACCTGGCCACCCGTCTCGACGGGATGCCCTCGGCCCTGCTCTGCCCGCTCACCCTCGCCGAGCGCCCCTCCGGCGACCCTCTGATCGGCGCCCTGATCGTCACCGGCACCGACCAGGAGCTGACCAGCCTCTGGAGCTCGCTGGAGATCCTGGCCGCCCAGGCCGCCCTGGCCGTGGAGCGCGTCATGCTCAGCCAGGAGGTCAACCGCCGCAACAGCGAGCTCTACTTCCGCACCCTGGTGCAGAGCGCCAGCGACGTCATCCTGATCCTCGACGCGGACGACGGCGTGCGCTACGCCTCCTCCTCCGCCGAGCGGGTGCTCGGCTACCCCGGACTGCACGGCAGGCTGTTCACCGACCTCGTCCCGCCCGAGGACAGCCGGTCCGTCGGCAAGGCGCTGGCCCGGATGCGGGGGCCAGCCGACCCGCCGTCCGGCGGCGTCGCGGGCCGCGAGTCGCGCGAGCAGCCGCGTGAACACTGGCGGCTGCTGCGGCAGGACGGCACCCCGATCGAGGTCGAGGTCCGCTTCAACGACCTGCGCGCCGACCCGACCGTCCTCGGACTGGTGCTCACCCTGCGCGACGTGACCCAGCAGCGCCAGATGGAGCGCGAGCTCACCCACCGGGCCTTCCACGACTCGCTGACCGGCCTCGCCAACCGGGTGCTGTTCCAGGACCGGGTCGGCCACGCGCTCTCCCGCGGTGAGCGCAGCGGCGCCGTCACCGGCGTCCTCTTCATCGACCTGGACGACTTCAAGGTGGTCAACGACACCCAGGGGCACGCGGTCGGCGACGAGCTGCTGGTCGCCGTCTCGCTGCGGATCTCCACCGCGCTGCGCACCTCGGACACCGCGGCGCGGCTCGGCGGCGACGAGTTCGCCGTACTGGTGGAGGACGCGCTGCGCCCGGGCGACGTCGACGCGATCGCGGACGGCGTGCTGGCGGTGTTCGGCGAACCGTTCAAGCTCAGCGCGGGCGCCGTCCGGGTGACGGCGAGCATCGGGGTGGCGACCACCGAGGACAGCGTGGACGCCGCCGAGCTGCTCACCCACGCCGACCTGGCGCTCTACTCGGCGAAGGCGGCCGGTCGCCGCCAGTGGTGCCACTACCAGGCGGCCCTGCAGGCCGGGCTGGTCGAGCGGCACGAGCTGAACGAGAACCTGGACACGGCGATCGCCGAGGCGGCCTTCCAGCTGTACTACCAGCCGATCGTCGACCTCGCCACGGGCGACCTGGTCGCCTTCGAGGCCCTGGTCCGCTGGCCGCACGACCGGCGCGGCATGGTGCTGCCCGACGAGTTCATCTCCCTCGCCGAGGAGAGCGGCCAGATCGTCCCGCTCGGCGCCTGGGTCCTGGAACGCGCCGCCCTGGAGGCCGCCGCCTGGCACGCCGCCAGCTCCGCCGCCCGGGCCAGCAGCGGCCGGCCCCCGCTGCGGGTCAACGTCAACGTGTCGGCCCGCCAGTTCCGCGACGCCGGTTTCGTCGACGTCGTCCGCGACGTCCTGCGGACCTCCGGAATCGACCCGCACACCCTCGTCCTCGAACTCACCGAATCCGTCCTGATGCGCCGCGACGACCGCGTCCACGCCGACATGGCCACCCTCGGACAACTCGGCGTCGGCATCGCCATCGACGACTTCGGCACCGGATACTCGTCACTCTCCTACCTGCGCGAGTTCCCGATCTCCATTCTCAAGATCGACAAGTCCTTCATCGACGGACTCGGACTCTCCCAGCAGCAGTACGCCCTCGTCGAGGGCATCGCCCGCATCGCCGACACCCTCGGCGTCAAGGTCATCGCCGAGGGCATCGAGCACCCCGACCAGCGCGACCTCCTCGCCGCCATGGGCTGCCCCTTCGGCCAGGGCTACCTCTTCGCCCGCCCCATGACGGCCGACCAGGCCCGCACCCTCGTCCTGGACACCGTCCCGACCCGCGGGCTGAGCCGGCGGCACGGCCGGGGCTGAGCGGGACTTTCCCATTCGCCGTTCTTCTTTCGCCTTTCTTCATGCGGCCGGGCATTTCTGACGGACAGTCGATTCCTGCCGCCCGGAATCGATTCCAGAGCGTGAGTGATCCGTTACGGAATCGTCATCCTGATTGGTAACTGAGTGTCCGCTGAGCGTGAAAGATTGACCTCTGCTTTAACCAGGCCATTCCAAAGACCGAAATTCTCTTGAGAGAGACTTGATGGCACGACGTTCTCAGGCCTCGTCCGCATTCGCGGCCGGGGCCTTCTCCACGCGTCGAATGCGCCCGATATCGGCGCTCCTGACGCTCGGCCTGCTGGTGCAGGCCGGCGTGGTGGTGGACGCGGTGACAGCCGCCCCCGCCTCCGCCGCCCCCACTCCCCCCGCCCCGCCCGCCGTCCCGGGCACCGAGGCACCCGACGAGGCGTCGGCCCTGCTCGCGGCCCGGCTGCAGAAGCGCCGCATCGAGGTCACCGGCGCCCGGACCGAGTTCTCCACGGTGTGGGCGAACCCGGACGGCACGCTGACCTCCGACCGCTCCACCGGGCCGATCCGGATGAAGGTCGGCGACGCCTGGGTGCCTGTCGACACCACCCTGGTGCAGACGCCCGACGGCAAGGTCGCACCGAAGGCGCACCCCGGCGGAGTCGTCTTCGAGGGCGGCGACGCCGGCGTGACGGTGGGCGACAGCCTGCCGGGCGCCGCGGCGACCCCGGGCGCACCGAACGCACCGACGGGAGCGCCCTCGGCGGCCCCGAGCGCGACGCCCGGCGCAGCCCCGACCTCGGCCGCGCCGACCACCGCTGCGCCCACGGCCACCGCCACCACCGGCACGCCCGGCGCGACCGCCGCCCCGAGCGGGACGCCCTCGGCCACGCCGTCCGCGTCGCCGTCACCGTCCGCCTCCGCGTCGGCATCGGCATCGGCTGAGGCGACCCGCGCCTCGCGCGGCGCCGCCCGCGCGGCCGCACCGGCGGCCGACCCGCAGCCGGCGCCCGCGCCCGCTCCCGCCGAGCGCGAGCTGGTGAAGTTCGGCACGGGTGACCAGCAGGTCCGCTTCGGCTGGCTGGGCAAGCTGCCCAAGCCGAAGCTGGACGGCAACAAGGCGACCTACGTCGACGCCCGCCCCGGCGTCGACCTGGTGCTGGAGGCCACCCGGACCGGCTTCGAGCAGTTCCTGATCGTCAAGGACCGCTCCGCCGTGTCCCAGGCGGGCACGCTGACGCTCCCCCTGGACACCACCGGCCTGGACGTCGCACCGCAGCAGGACGGTTCGATCCAGCTGCTCGACAAGGCGACCGGCAAGGCCGCGGTCAGGATCCCGGCCCCCGTGATGTGGGACGCCGCGGTCGACCCGGCCTCGCAGGAGCACCTGAACCGCGGCCCCGTCACCATGCAGGTCCGCGGTCAGGGCGCCGACACCGAGCTGGTGTTCACCCCCGACGCCGCGTTCCTGGCGAGCCCGAGGACGCAGTTCCCGGTCACCGTCGACCCGGTGGTCGACGTCGGCACGATCTTCGACACCTACGTCCAGACCAACGAGAACATCGACGCCTCGTCGTCGACCGACCTCAAGCTGGGCAGCTACGACGGCAAGGTCGTGGCCCGGTCGTTCCTGACCATCCCGGGCGCCTCGTTCAACGGCAAGCAGATCCTGGGCGCCACGCTCAACGTCTACAACTACCACTCGTCCTCCTGCACCGCGAAGCAGTGGGAGGTGTGGAACGCGTACGGCGCCAACTCCGGCACCCGCTGGGGCAACCAGCCCGGCATCGACCGCAAGTGGGCGACGTCCAACGACACCTGGGACGTCGACGGCGGTGACACCCACCAGTGCACCGCCCCCGACGGCTCCGCGTGGGCGAAGGCCGACGTCACCGAGATGGTGCGGTACTTCGCGCAGCACGACTCCAGCTACGGCTTCATGCTGAAGGCCGCCGACGAGTCCAGCAGCCTGTCCTGGAAGCGGTTCAGCTCCGCGGAGGGCGGCGCCCCGCCGTTCGTCTCGGTCACCTACAACACCGTCCCGGCCACGCCCGCGACCGTCGAGGTGCAGCCGTCCCAGCAGGGCAACCCGCGCTACACCTCGGACGCCAACCCGCGCTTCCAGGTGCAGGCGGCCGACCCCGACGGCGACCCGCTGAAGATCTACCTCGACCTGTGGCGCGGCGGCACGTTCATCGGCAGCATCGCCAAGGACACCCCGAACGGCGCCATCGCGACCGTCCGCCCCTCCGACTACGGCATCGCCAAGCTGGACGAGGGCGTGCAGTACTCGATCTGGGCCATGCTCGACGACGGCAAGTCCCGCTCCGGCTGGGTCGGCACCAACGTCGTGGCGGACACCGTCAAGCCCGGCACCCCGTTCGTCAGCTCGGCGGACTACCCGGCCGACGGGCTGTGGCACGGCACCGCCAACCAGGCCGGTTCGTTCACCTTCTCGCCCGCCCCGGGCACCGACGACACCGCGGCCTACGTCTACACCCTGGACGGCGGCACGCCGGTAACGGTCACCGCCACCGGCGCGCTGACCACGTCGATCACGCCGACCACCGAGGGCCGGCGCGTGCTCAGCGTGCAGTCCAAGGACCGTGCGGGCAACCTCTCCCCGCCCGCGACGTACACCTTCCAGGTCGGCCAGGCGGGCATGAGCTCGCCGGTCAACGGCACCCAGTCCGCGAAGCGCGTCAAGCTCGCGGTGGACGCGCAGGCCCAGTTCAAGCGCGTCGTCTACCAGTACCGCCGCGGCCCCGGCGCCACCGAGTACGCCGTCCCCCGCACCAACCTGACCAAGGCGGACAACACCGCGGTCTCCGAGGACAAGCCGCGGCTCGCGGACCTCGGCCCGCACGCCAACTGGAGCGTCCTCGACACGCTCGGCCAGGTCGGCGGCGTCGTCCAGGTCCGCGCCCTCCTCTTCCCCGAGGACGGCTCCGGCAGCGGCTACGCCACCGTGTGGAACACCATCACCGTCGACCGCAACGCCGACGGCGCGGCGGGCGCGGGCATCGGCCCCGGCTCGGTCAACCTGCTGACCGGTGACTTCTCGACCGACGTGACGGACGTCAACGAGTTCGGCATGTCGGTCAAGCGCGCGGCCTCGTCGCGTGACGCCGGCCGCGGCTGGCAGCCCCAGGGTGAGCGCCTGACGCTCAACCAGCGCCAGGTCGGCACCGACCTGACCGGCTTCACCGCCGGTCAGGCGACCCTCGCCCGTTCCACGGCCCGCGGTCACGACAACTCGACCGACTCCCTGCTGGTCGTCCCGGCCAGCTCCGGCTGGGACTCCTTCGCCGCGCTCGGCCCCGAGTACACGCTCGGCCAGGGCATGCAGCCCGGCAAGACCTACCGCCTCACCGGCTGGATCTACGTCCCCGGCGCGACCGGCCTGGACAACCCGCTGGCCAACCGCGGCCTGCGCATGGTCGGCGTCTACCGCACCCCGGCCGGCTACGGCGAGACCGCGTCCCCGAAGGCCTCGTTCACCGACGGCTGGCAGCAGCTGACGCTGGACATGACGGTCCCGAAGGACGCCACCGAGGCCTGGTTCCGCCTCTACAACGGCAACGCCGCGGGCAGCGGCAAGGAGGTCTTCTTCGACGACCTGTCGCTGAAGGAGATCGTCGCCCCGTTCGGCCCGCAGTGGGCCGGCGGCCCCGACGCGGGCACCGACGCGGACTTCCGCGCACTGTCCTTCCCGCAGTCCGACCTGGTCGAGATCAAGGGGAACGACGAGTCCTCGCTGACCTTCGCCAAGGGAAGTGACGGCAGCTTCTTCCCCGAACCCGGCGCCGAGGCGATGTCCCTCAAGGCCGTGCCGGCGAAGTCCGGTGCCGTGGTCCTGTCGACCACGGGGCAGTGCCTCGAGGTCCCGAACGGCGCCGCCGGGAACGGTGCCCGGCTCCAGCCGGCCGCCTGCACCGGTGCGTCGAACCAGCAGTGGACCCGCGGGGACGACCTGACCCTGCGCCTGCTCGGCTACTGCCTGGACAACCCCTGGGGCCAGACCGCCAACGCCACCCCGCTCACCCTGTGGGGCTGCAACGGCGGCGACAACCAGCAGTGGGAGGTCCGCACCGACGGCACGGTCATGAACCGTCACTCGGGCCAGTGCCTGGACGCCGACAAGGGCGCCTCGATCTGGGTCTGCTGGGCCGGCCCCAACCAGGTCTGGGACATCCAGACCGCCGGCACCACGTACGAGCTGACCGCTCTGGACGGTGCGAAGTCCGTCTTCGCCCGCCAGGCAGGCTCCACCATCTACCAGCTGGTCAGCGAGATCGGGTCGGACCCCTCGTCGACCACCCGCTACCAGTACGACACCTCCGCGGGTCGCTCACTCGTCAAGCGCGTGATCCCGTCCGTCGAACCGGGCGTCGACGACGTCAACGGCTGCACGGTCGACCCGCTGCCTCGCGGCTGCGAGGTGATGGAGTACGACTACGCCAAGGCGACCACCGCCACGTCCACGAACCCGGGTGACTACCTGGACCGGGTCCGCGGCGTGAAGGTCTGGTCGTGGAACCCGGCCACCTCCAGGCAGGAGCCGGTCGAGGTCGCGCACTACGCGTACGACGACAAGGGCCGCCTGGCACAGGTCTGGGACCCGCGACTGGCCACCCCGCTGAAGACCACGTACGCCTACGACGACGCCGGCCGGGTCACCCGGATCGGCGCCGCCGGCGAGCTGCCGTGGAGCTTCGACTACGGCAAGGCCGCCGCCGACCAGGACCCGGGCCGTCTGCTCAAGGTCCGCCGCGGCACCCTCGCGCCGGGCAGCAAGGACCAGGTCAACGGCGAGAACGCGACCAGCGTCGTCTACGACGTGCCGCTGACCCGCGGCGCCGGCGGCCCGTACGACCTGTCCGGTGGGGACGTGGCCACGTGGGCACAGACCGACGCGCCCACCGATGCCACCGCCGTCTTCGGCCCCGAGGACGACCCGGGCACGAACACCGCCTCGGCCGCCAAGCCGGGTGCGGACGGCTACAAGCCGGCCACCGTGCACTACCTCAACGCCTCCGGCAACGAGGTCAACACCGCGACCCCGTCCGTCACCCCCGGCGGTGACATCGACACCAAGGAGTACGACCGGTACGGCAACGTCCTCCGTGCCCTGGAGGCCACCAACCGCTCGCTCGCGCTCGGCACCCACCCGGACACGGACAAGCTCGCCGCCGAGCTGAACCTGCCCCAGATCCCGGCCGACCTCACGGCCGCCGACCTGAACGACGAACAGAAGGCCCGCAAGGCCGAGATCACCAAGTCCCGGGCGCGCCTGCTCGACTCCCGCACCGCCTACTCGGCGGACGGCCAGGACGTGGTCGACACGCTCGGCCCGGTCTACCGCGCCTCACTGGCCGAGCAGGTCAACGGCCAGACCAACCCGGCCGTGGTGACGGGCGAGGCGGAGAAGCTCCCCCAGCTCGGCACCAACACCAAGGTGCAGACCGACAACGACTGCTGCGGCGTCACCTGGTCCGGCGGAGCCCAGCTGGGCGTCCGCGGTACGGCCATGGGTGCGTTCGACGCGATGCGCGTCACCGTTCCCGAGGAGGGCGACTACGTCCTCTCCGGCCAGCTGACCAAGAACAGCGACCACGGCGTCGTCCAGTTCGCGATCGACGGCAAGGACGTCGGCCAGCGGATCGACACGTACAGCGCCAACGCCGTGGTGGCCCCGTACACCACCGGCGCGGCGGTGAAGCTGACGCGCGGCGACCACGAGGTCAAGGTCACCGTCGTCGACACCAACGCGGCCAGCGGCGGCGAGCGGTTCCACGCCGGGCTCGACACCGTCACCCTCACCAAGGCGACGGTCAACCCGACCCTGGCGGCCGGCACCTCGGTCGTGGCGCGCGACCACAACACCGTCACCTACGACGAGGGGAAGCCCGACGGCCGGGCCTACCACCTGGCCACCACCTCCACCGACGGCGCCCGGATCGACGGCTACGCCGACGATGTCGAACTGCGCGTCACCAAGCACGGCTTCGACCCGGTCATCGGCGGCACCTCCGGGTGGACGCTGCGGGCGGCCACCTCGGTGACCACCGACGCCCTGGGGGCCAAGCTCACCTCGACGGTGCGGTACGACGCCCTCGGGCACGCGCTGGAGTCGCGCAAGCCCGGCTCGACCGGCAGCGACGCCGGGACGGTCAAGTCGGTGTTCTACACCGCCGGGGCCAATCCGGACGACGCCGCGTGCGCCAACCGACCCGAGTGGGCCGGCCTGCCCTGCGTCACCATGCCGGGCGGCGCCGTCACCGGGGCCGACGCCTCGCGGATGACGACCACCCTGCCGGTGAAGCGGGTCACCCGCTACTCGGCCTTCAACGAGCCCGAGGAGATCACCGAGAACAACGCGGGCAAGTCGCGGAAGACCGTCACCGGCTACGACAACGCCGACCGGATCACCTCGGCCGAGATCACCTCCGACGAGGGACTCGCGCTCCCGAAGGTCACCACGGAGTACGACCCGGCGACGGGCGACATCGTCAAGACCACCGCGGGCGGCAAGTCCCTGACCAGGGTCCTGGACCAGCTCGGCCGACTGATCTCCTACACGGACGCCGACGGTGGCACCACCACCACGGAGTTCGACAGGTTCGGCAAGCCGGTGAAGGTGAGCGACCCGACCGGGTCGACCGCCTACGCCTACGACCGGGCGAAGGAGCCCCGCGGGCTGGTCACCTCGGTGACCGACAGCGTCGCGGGTGAGTTCACCGCCAAGTACGGACCGGACGGCCAGCTCGTCGAGCAGACCTACCCGGGCGGGATCGTCCGCAAGGACACCTTCAACGCCGTCGGCGAAGCCACCGGCCGGAGCTACGTCCGCACCTCCGACAACGCCGTGGTCTGGACCCAGACCAGCGACGTCTCCACCCAGGGCCAGGTGGCCAAGGACACCAGCTCCACCGCCACCCGCTCCTATCAGTACGACCGGCTCGGCCGGCTGGTGAAGGCCGAGCAGACCACGGTCGCCACGGGCTGCGTCACCCGCCAGTACGCCTTCGACGCCCACTCCAACCGTCTGTCCAAGCAGACCTCCCCGCGCGGGGCGGCCGGCGAGTGCAGCACGGCCGGGGCCACGGCGGAGAACCACACCTACGACAGCGCCGACCGGCTCACCGACGCCGGGTTCGTCTACGACGCCTTCGGGCGGACGGTGAAGACGGCCACCGGCGCGACCAACACCTACTGGGCGAACGACCGCGTCGCCGCCCAGGAGAAGGGGGACACCAAGCAGGAGTGGGCCGTCGACGCCGCCCACCGTCTGACCGCGTTCACCACCAGCAAGAAGCAGGCGGACGGCTCCTGGGCCAACGCCACGTCGAAGCTGAACCACTACGGCGACGACTCCGACGAGGTCCGCTGGACGGTCGAGGACACCACTCAGGGCAACCTGACCCGCAACGTCTCGGGGCCGGACGGCGACCTGGTCGCCACCACCAGCAGGACCGGTGACGTCCAGCTGCAGCTGACCAACCTGTTCGGCTCGGTGGTCATCACCACGGACACGGCACTGGCCAAGCCGGTGGTGCTGGACTTCGACGAGTTCGGCATCCCGCAGGACGGCCAGGCGGGCGTCCGCTACGGCTGGCTCGGCGGGAAGCAGCGCTCGGCCGAGGCCCAGGACGGCGACATCCTCATGGGTGCCCGTCTCTACAGCCCGGCGCTCGGCCGCTTCCTGCAGGTCGACCCGGTTCCGGGCGGCAATGCCAGCGCCTACGACTACTGCACCGGCGACCCGATCAACTGCACCGACCTCGACGGCAACTGGGGCATGCCCAAGTGGCTGAAGAAGACGGTGGAGGTCGTCGCCAAGGTGGCGGAGGTGGCGTCGTACATCCCCGGCCCCATCGGTGCCGTCGCGGCCGCCGTCTCCTCGGTGTCGTACGCCGCCACCGGGAACTGGGCGAAGGCCGCCGAGATGGCGGTGACCGCCGTGGCGGCGACCGTCGGCGCCGGCCCCGTGGTCAAGGCCGCGGCGACAGCCGTGAAGTCCACCCGGGCGGCGTCCCGGGTGGAGAGGGCCGCCAACACCGCACGGAAGATCTTCCGCCGAACGGGCTGCAACTCGTTCGAACCGGAGACGCCGGTCCTGATGGCCGACGGAACGTATCTGCCGATCAGCGAGATCCAGGTCGGCGACTACGTCGCGGCAGCTGACCCGGAAACCGGCGAAACCAAGGCCCAGCCCGTCCTCGCGGTCTACACGAGCTTCGCCCCGAAGCACATCGTCGAGATCGGTACGGACACCGACCCGGCCTCGCCGGGCATCCGGGCGACCTCCTACCACCCGGTCTTCGTCGAGGGCCGTGGATGGGTCAACGCGGCGGACGTCCGGATCGGCGACCAGCTGCAGGGGCCGAACGGCACGCTCAGCACGGTCACCTGGGTGCACGACGAGGGCGACCTCGACGAGCAGCTCGTCTACAACCTGAACGTCGGCAACGCCCACACGTACTTCGTGGCCACCGGGTCCGACGACGTCCTGGTCCACAACAGCAGCGACACCTGCCCGATCGTCCGGGTCCACCCGACGTCCCGGTCCGGCATGGCAGGGCCGGGGCCGTACGCACGCTTCGGAGTCGTCTGGCCCAAGGGAATGTCCCGCTCGTTCGGCCCGATCAAGGCCAAGATCGACATGATCGGCCGGAAGTACGGCTGCCATGCGTGTGGCAGCAAGACCGACCTCACCTCGAAGGGTCACCACATTCCCGACCACATTCCCGCGGTTTCCGTCAACCGGCGCGCAGGGGGAAATCTCCCCACGATCCTGCTCCCGCACTGCACGGTATGCTCGGCAAAACAAGCGAGGTTCATGTCGAGAGTCTCGAACGCAATCAAGAAGCGGCGAGCCGGTCGCTGATGAGATCGCACGGATCAAGCGAAGGGATGTAAATGAAGCTCTTCATTCGGGCTCTCATCGTCGGCGAGATCGACGAGGAGCAGGTGCCCCAGATCACGGCTGACGCCCTGGACACCTTCAACCACAACCCGTTCATCGTGTTCGCCGACGGCTGGGAGATCGAGATCGGCACGACGTCCGACCTCGAGGGTGATGCCACCTGGCAGCCCGGCATCGAGAAGTCGACGTACTACCTGGACTGCTCCCCCGTGGGCGAGCAGTCGTGGCCGGAGATCCATGCCGCGCTGGACAAGCTCCGCCAGGGCTTCGAGGCGGCCGGCACCCGGCTCACCTGGCAACTCGTCGACCAGCTCGCCGAGTAGCGGTTCCTGAACAGGTGAAGGCGGCACCACCGTTTCGGTGGTGCCGCCTTTCGCACGCCCGACAGGTACGCGGCCTGACCGGCGGAGGTGCGGGGACGCCGCCGGTCGGCGTCCCCCTCACGCCGGCCCGACGCCGTCCGCCGGGGCGTCCCCGATGCGCCCGCTGTCACGCGGAGGGCGAATGGCGGCCCCGCGCGGACGACGGAATCAGGAACATCGACGAGGGGGCGGAATGGAACTCGAGGAGCTGGCCGAGCGGATTTCGGCCGCCGGATCGTCCGGGGGCGTGATTCCCGGCTTCCTGCCGATCGCGGTCGAGATCGATCAGGACGGTCCGGTGGTGACCGTTCACCTCGGCGGCCTGCTGGACATCGACCTGCGGCCGGCCGGGGACTGGTCCGACTACTGGTTCTTCTGCGGAGGATTCGTCTTCGAGGAGATGCCCGCCGAAGCGGCGATCGCCGCTGTGCTGGCGATCGCCCGGGGTGAAGCCCGTGTCCGGACCACCGGGAGGTGGATCTTCCGGGACCGGGTGCTGGAGCTCGACCTCGCCGGGGAGACCTGGCAGGCCTTCCGCCCGCCGCCCGACCGGACACCGCGGTGGGAGCAGCTCGTCGGAGAATAGAGAAGGCACCGCCCGGGCGGTGGTCGAGTGGCCCGTCGTGACTCCGCGACGGGCCGCTTCGCGAAGGAGGCGCAGGACCATGGGGCTGTCGATCCAGTTGGTGGACACCCGGCTGACCGGCGGCACGGCGCGCCGGGCGAAGGCGAAGGGCGGGCGGAGGGCGAGGCGGCACGTCGTTTCCGACATCGTCGACCACCTTCCGGAGGACGGGGAACTCGCGGCGGTGCTGGCGGCGGCGGGCCGGGACGCGGTGCCGACATTGGCTCGGGTCGATCCGTACGACGACACGGAATTCGACCACTACTTCTGCGAACTGGCGCTCGCCGAACTCGACCGCGTGGCCGGGCTCCCGCTCGCCGCGGCGGAGATGGCATTCGTCCGCGAACTCCGCGCCCTGATCCGGCGGGCCCTCGCGGAGCCCGCGTACGTCGTCCGGTTCATCGGCGACTGAGCGTCTGGGCGGCCGGGCGCTCGGGTGCCCCGGGTGCCCGGCAGCCCGGCTCCCGGTCCGGCCATCAGAGGCCGTCGAAGGCCGTCAGAAGGCCGTCAGAGGCTGCCAGAGGGCCGTCAGAGGCCGGTGGCCGGCCAGACGGCCACGGCCGCGGTGGTGACGAGCACCAGGTTGAGGGCGATCCGCCGGTCCCCGCCGGTCAGGTGGACGGCGATCGCACAGGCCTGGAGGAGCACCAGGCCCGCGGCCGCGGCCACGGCCAGCGGGGGTGCCACACCGGTGAGCGGCGGCAGGACGAGCCCGGCCGCGGCGAGCACCTCGACCGTCCCCAGGGCCCTGAGGGCGGGCAGGGGGACGCGGTCGACCCAGGCCATCATCGGGCGGAGCCGGTCGGGGCTGCGGAACGCCTTGAGCGCGCCCGCGTAGAGGTAGAAGAGGGCGAGTGGTCCGGCGAGGACCCAGTAGGCGGTGGTCATGGCTTCCGTTCTCGGGCCGCCTGTCAGCGGGCCCGTCGGCTGGTTCAGGCGCGTTCGGTCGCGGGCTCGGTCGCGGGCTCGGTCGCGGGCTCGGTCGCGTAGCGGCTCATGGCGTCGAGGTTGGCCTGGGGCGTCAGCGGCCGGCCGCCGTCGAGCGACTCCCGGAGGTCGCGGAAGTACTGCACGTACAGGTCGGGGGTGAACGTGCTGAGCATGACGGCGGGTCGGTCGGTCGGGTTGGCGAAGGTGTGCGGGGTGCCGGGCGGGACCACCACGAGCGTGCCCGCGCCGGCCTCGTGCTCCTCGTCCCCGACGGTGAACCGCACGGTGCCGGAGAGGACGTAGAAGCCCTCGTCGTGCCGGGCGTGGCGGTGCTGCGGCGGCCCCTGGGTGTGCGGGGCGAGGACGGACTCGGCGATCGCGAGGCGGTGCCCGGTGTGGCTGCCGTCCTCCAGGACGCGCATCTGCGTGGTGCCCAGGACGATCGTCTCGCCCTCGCCGGGGCGCACCACCGAGAGGGCGGGGGCGGGCTGCGGGGTGTCGGTCGCTGCTTCTTCGGTCATGTCCACCAGTGCACCGCCGGGAGTCCGCCGGTGTCCAAGACCCGTCCCGCGGAGCCGATACCGGGTGGGTATCGTGGCAGCGTGGAGCTGCGAACCCTGCGCTATTTCGTGGCCGTCGCCGAGGAACTCCACTTCGGCCGGGCGGCCACCCGACTGCACATGAGTCAGCCGCCGCTGAGCCGGGCGGTCAGGCGGTTGGAGGCGGAGGTCGGGGCGCTGCTGTTCGACCGCTCGCCGAACGGCGTCACCCTCACCGCCGTGGGCGCGGTGCTGCTCGACGAGGCGCGGGCCCTGCTCGACCACGCCGACCGCGTCCGGGTGCGTGTGGGTGCGGCCGCCGGCACCGCGACCGTCACCGTCGGCATCCTGGGTGACGGCAGCGACCCGGGGGTGTCCAGGCTGGCCGCCGCTTTCCGCCGGGTCCATCCGGGCGTCGACGTCCGCGTCCGCGACACCGACCTGACCGACCCTACGTGCGGGCTGCGCGCCGGGCTGGTCGACGTCGCCCTGACCCGGGCGCCGTTCGACGAGACCGCCCTGACGGTGCGTGCGCTGCGCAGCGATCCGGTGGGCGTGGTGCTGCGCGCCGACGATCCGCTGGCCCGCCGCGACCGGCTGCGGCTGGCCGAGCTGGACGACCGCCGCTGGTTCCGGTTCCCGCCGGGCACCGACCCGGTCTGGCAGGCGTACTGGCACGGCGGCGCACCGCGCGAGGGCCCGGTGGTGCGCGGCGTCCAGGAGTGCCTGCAGGCCGTGCTGTGGAACGGCACGGTCGGGCTGGCCCCGCTCGGGCACGACCTGCCCACGGAGTTGACGGTGGTGCCGCTGGCCGACATGGGGCCGAGCCGCATGGTGGCGGTGTGGAACGAGGGGGACGCCGACCCGCTGGTCCGGTCCTTCGTCGAGATCGCGACGGCCGCCTTCCGCCGCTGAGCGCCGGCGCCGGCACCGGCACCGGCCGACCCCTCGGGGCAGCCGGACGCCTCCGCGGCCGGACGCCGTGGCAGCCGGATAGCGTGGCGGCATGACGGATTCCCTGCGGCACCCCCGGCCCGGTATCACGTGGGACTGGTGGGCGGTCGACGCCGACGGCTTCCTCGTGCGGTTCGGCGACGGCCCGGCCCCCGAGGCGCTGCTGGCGCACGTGGACCGCGTCGACGCCGCGGCCACCTGGGCGGAGGAGCACCGCCCCACGTGGTTCGGCCGGGCCCCGCTGCCGCCGCTGCACGCCTTCGACGCCGACGGCGTGTTGCCGACCTACACCCGGCACGGTGTCCCGGACTCCCCGTTGCGACTGGCCGACGCTCCCGCGGTGATCGCGGACGTCGCGTCCCTGGTCCGCCTGAAGCGGGCGGTGGGGGACGCCTGGACGATCCACCTCGACGAGGGCTGGGTCTAGGACCGCCCGCCCGGCGCCCGCCTCGGGCCGGCGGAAAACCGCTGGTGGGCACGGTCCCGATCGGAGGAGGATCCTTCCCGTACGTACACGGGTGAGGGGAAGGCCATGGGCCGCCGACCACCGGCGGCGCCTGCACGAGGTGGTGGCGCACTGGGCGCCGTTGCGGCCCGGACGGTCACGGTGGTCGCGGAATCCGGAAGGTGGGCAGCAGGGTTGAGCGGTTCGGAGCTGGTGGAGGCCGTGCGGCGGGCGGCGGAAGCCGGGGTCTGGCGCGGCGACGGCGGCGTCGTCGAGGAGGCGATCGAGAACATCGAGTACTTCTGCGCCCCGCGCGGCGGGTCCGGTGCGGTGGGTGCCGGGGGCGCGGCCGAGCTGTCCGCGGTGCTGACCGGCACGATGGAGGCCTGGCTGCGGGACGCCGGGTCGGACGGCACGGGCAGGCCCGGTGTGGTCTACGCGTGGCACGACGACCAGGCGCGGCAGCTGCGGATGTCGTTCGTGTCCGGCACGCGCGCGGACCTGCCGTTCGGGGCCCGACTGCTGCTCGTCGACCGCGCATCGGACGTCGTGGCCGACTTCCTGGCCGACGGGTTCCGCGACATACGCACCCCGCTGAAGGTGTTCGCCCTCGAACTGGCCGGGCAGGCCTGACGCCCGCTCCCCCTCGTCGACGACCACGGGACCGACCGCCGCCCGGAGTGGAACGTCGGGCGGGCCGACTTCCTGTGCTCAGGCGCCGGGGGTGGACTCCAGGGCCCGGGAGAGGGTGGTGAGGAGCGGCAGGGTGGGGATGGCGTGGCCGGCCTCGATGGCGCGGATCTGCGGCTCGGAGAGGCCCGAGCGGGCGGCGAGGTCTGCGGTGGTGAGGCCCAGCGCCGTGCGGCGGTCGCGGACGGCGTCCGCGAGGGCCGCGGCCGGGTCACCGCCGGGGTGGGCGGGGAAGTCCTCGATCAGGGGGCGGCTCGGTCTGTTCACGATCTCTCCTCGATGACCCACGGGGGCGCACAGCCTGACACATGGTCAGGTCGAGGAGGGCGAAGCGGTGGTCAAGGATTCTTGACCACCGCTTTGTCGTCCGGCCACTTGACGGCAAGGCCGGCCGCCGCGGCCGGAACGGCGGACGATCAGACCGTACGGAGACTTCTTTCGACGATCCGGGTCGACAACGCCCTGGCATGCCACCCGGCCGACCGTCAGGGCGTGGCGGCGCGGTCGGAGGTGCTGCGCAGGACGCAGAACTCGTTGCCCTCCGGGTCGGCGAGGACGGCCCAGCCGGTGCCGTCGGGGTTGCGGTGGTCGCCGACGAAGGTGGCGCCGAGGCCCAGCAGGCGTTCGACCTCCTGGTCGCGCGAGGTCTCCGGGCGCAGGCACAGGTGGAGGCGGTTCTTGACCGTCTTCGGCTCGGGCACCTGGTTGAAGTACAGGACCGGCTCGTCGGCCAGCATCACCTGGACCTCCGGGTCGCCGGGCCTGTCGTCCGGGTGGAGCGGGCGGCCGGTCACCGCGCTCCAGAACCGGGCCAGCCCGTAGGCGTCCGCACAGTCGATCACCAGGTTCTGCAGTACCGAGACCATGCGCCCGAGCCTTCCCGATTTCCGCTCCGGCCGCCACCGCTTCGCGCACGTTCCTCCCCGTCCGGCCCCGACGGCCGCCGAACGTCGGGCCCGGACGGGGAGGCGTGCGCGGCCGGTCAGTCGAGGCAGAACTCGTTGCCCTCGACGTCCTGCATCACGATGCAGGACTCGTTCACGCCGTCGGCGACCAGCACCTGCACGCAGACCGCACCGAGGGCGACGAGCCTGTCCCGCTCGGCCTCGAGGACGGAGAGGCGCTCCTCCCCCACGAGCCCGGTGCCGGCCCGCACGTCGAGGTGGACCCGGTTCTTGACGACCTTGCCCTCGGGCACGCGCTGGAAGTACAGCCGCGGCCCCTCGCCCGTGGGGTCCGTGCAGGCGAACGCCGCCCCCTGGCGCTCGGGCGGCAGCGAGCGGTCGAAGTCGTCCCAGCTGTCGAACCCGGCCGGCGGCGGCGGTACGACGTACCCCAGCACCTCACACCAGAAGCGGGCGACGCGCTCGGGATTCGCGCAGTCGAAGGTGACTTGGAACTTCTTGATCGACGACATCGCTCCACCGTAGTGGCGTGCGCCGGTCAACGGGAACCGGTTTTTCCGGTACTCGCGGGGCCGCCGGACCGTCCGGAGGAACGGCGGCCGCGGGCGTCCCCCGGCCGCCGCCTCTCCGTGGCCGGGTCGGCTACCCGACCGGGTGCGGGTGGCCGAGGTGGGGGAAGGTGGGGAGGAGGTCGGTGTGCGGGGGGATGTGGTCGCTGGTGACCTTGCCGCCCGACACCATGGTGAGGCGGGCCGAGGTCACGTCGTCGACGAGGGTCCGCCCGTTGGGGTAGCCGGCCGGGCGGGAACGGTCGTAGCGCAGGACGTCGGGGAGGACGAGCTTGAGCGTCTCGGTGGCGGCCTCGGTGGTGTAGTCCCCCATCTGCTGGAGGACCGCCGTCCACGGCTCCCGGTAGAGCTCCCAGTCGTCGGCGGGCTCGCCGGCGTTGTAGGCGTCCTTGACCTCCTCCTTGTTGAAGTAGGCCGTGAGGGAGGGGTGGGCGCCCCGGTCGACCGAGACCAGCTGACCGTCCTGACGCAGGCTCACCCGTGCCCACACGCCGATGGTCGGGTCCGGGCCGAGCTCCTCGTCGGGGACCTCGATGGCGATGCCGAAGACGTTGGCCTCGGCCATCGCGTCCTTGCCGGTCCAGGTGAACTCGTTGACGATCCCTTCGAGGTCGGCGAAGAAGGGGTCGCTGCGCAGGCCGACGGAGAGCTTGCAACCGTTCGCCTCGATGACGTCGGGCGCGTCCCCGAAGGCCACCGGGACGGAGTTGAACAGGACGTCCCCGGCGGGCTCGTGCTGCTGCGCGGCGGAGCCCGTGGAGCGGTGGACGGTCACGGTCTGGCCGCCCGCGCCGGAGGCCGGGTCGGAGAAGGTGAAGGAGTAGGCGACGTCGGCGAGGTTGTCGCCGTCGTTGTCGATGTTGATGCGGTAGACGGCGTCGGGGTGGAACTCGGCCGCCCGGGTCGGGGCGTACGGGTTCACGTTCATGATGAGGACGGTCCGACCCGACGCGTCGCTGCCCGGGAACGCGAACACGTCGGTCAGGTCGAGCCGCGCGTCGCCCCGGGGGGAGCGCAGGTGGGGGCCGCTGAGGTGGTGGGACATGGGGATGTCGTAGCAGGACGCACCCGACACGGGACCGACGACACCCGTACAGAAGGAGCTTGTCCGCCGATTGGATCAGGGGCGGGACGGGGTCAGAGCGCGACGGTGAAGGCGAGGAACGACGCCCAGGCGTCGGGGCTGAAGGCGAGGTGGGGGCCGGAGGCGTCCTTGGAGTCGCGGACGAGGACGGCCTCGGTCGTCTCGGCGATCTCGACGCACTCGCCGCCTTCGTTACCGCTGTGGCTGCTCTTGAACCAGGCGATCTCGACGCAGTTCGCATCCTCGTTGGTGCTGTAGCTGCTCTTGAACCAGGTGACGTCGCTACGCATGGCTCCCCCAAGGATGGTGGGACGGCACGGTCAACCTGACGGTACGCCAACGACCCGCCGCCCGGAAGCGGTGGGTCGTTGAAAGGGTCGTTTCAGACCTCGACGGTCGCCGCGAACTGCACGAACGCCTGCCACGCGGCCGGCTCGAACGCCAGCTGCGGGCCGCTCTTGTCCTTGGAGTCACGCACGTGGACAACGCCGGGCATCTCGGCGACCTCGATGCAAGCTCCACCCTCGTTGCCGCTATAGCTGCTCTTGAACCATGCCAGCTCGGTGCTCATCGTTCTCCCAAGATCTTCTCGATCAAGGCCAGGGACTCCTCTGGGCCGTGGGCCTGCGCCCTGAGGGTGCCATACCGTGCGTTCATGATCCGGACTTCCTCCGGGTCGACGATCAGCCTACTGCTCGTCTGCACCTCGATGTAGGCATGCTGCGGTCGCCCTTTGGGCGTGATGAGAATGAACGGACCACCCATTCCCGCGTGTTCGGACCTGTTCAACGGCAGCACTTGGACGACCATCCCTCGAGTCCGCCCGACCTCCAACAGTCGGCGAAGCTGCGCCGCATGCACCTCCCACCCACCCAAGGGCCTCCGCAGCACGCTCTCATCGATCACCCAGCTGAACATCCCCCGAGGCCATCGGGCCAGCACCTCTTGACGCGCCATTCGCGCCGCCACCCGCATCTCGATCACTTCCTCAGCAAGAGGTGGCTGCCTCATCGCATAGACCGCACGCGCGTGCTCCTCTGTCTGAAGAAGCCCAGGAATATCGAGCGTGGCGAAGTCGTGCATCTCGATCGAATCAATCTCTAGCGCCGCATAGCCCCGGAACCAGGCAGGGTGTCGAATCCGCGCCTTGGCCCGAGCCCTCATCACGTCGTCCTTCGTGACGGCCAACAGGCCCCCGGCGTCGAGCAGTTTGTCGGTCGCGACCAGGAGCTCAGGCTGCGGCGTGCGCGTTCCGCGCTCGACCGCGCCGATCAGGTGCTCCCCGTAGCCAACCTGCTCGGCGAGTTCCTTCTGCGTCATCCCGGCACGCTCCCGCAGGAGCTTGATCTGCTTGCCGATCGCTCGGAAGAAGTCCGAGACCTCCCCCAGGTCCTCCGGCAGTTCCGTCCGCACCTCGTCGGCCGACTCGTTGTTTCGCGCTGCACCCATGGCGACCGCCCCACCTGCGTCTTTGTCACATGACAAAAAGCTGTCCGCACCTGCACAAGCACTCTCTGTGCTCGCCAGAACCATGGTCAGCGTACGTCCGTGCCGTCACGCTTTTCTCCCATGACGACCGAAATCCCCCTCGACAGCCCCCGTCGCCACACCACCACGCTCGCCGCCACCCCCAAGGGCGCGGCCGTCTGCCGACGCGTCGCGCGGCGCCAACTCACCTTCTGGGAGCTGAATTCGACGCACACCGAGCCCTACTACTCCGCGCTGCTGATCGTCGCGGAACTCGCCGCTAACGCGACTACCCATGGCCGCGTTCCGGGGCGCGGTTTCGAGCTGCACCTCTGCCTCACCACCACCGCGCGCCGGGGCACCACCCTCCGCATCGAGATCAGCGACCCGCGGGGCGACCGGCTCCCGGCCCTGCCGACCTCCCACGCCCCGAACTCCCAGTCCGGGCGCGGTCTCGTCCTCGTCGACGCCCTGGCCGACCGCTGGGGCACCATCCCCCGCCACCCCAACGCCAAGACCGTCTGGGCCGAACTCGACCTCGCCGAACTCGACCTTCCCGAGGCCGACTTCACCGAATCCGACCTCACCGTCACCGATGCCACCGATGCCGCCTGAGCCCCGCGATACGCCGCCCGGCGGCGCCACGCTCTGCACGATCCTGCCGTTCGCGCTCCTCCTCGCGCTGCTCGCCTGGATCCACCCCCTCACCGCGCCGCACCGGCCCGCCCCCACCCCGACGGCGACAGCCACCCCCACCACCCGCTGAACCAGAAGGGAGTGGGAAGTCGGCCTCACCGACTTCCCACTCCCTTGTGGTTCACCCAGCCTCACCGAAGCGGCGGAGGAGTTCACGCGCCCGGGCGCTGCCGGGGTCGAAGGTCTGGTAGGCCAGGTCCCCCGTGACCGCAGGCCCGTAGAGCCGGACGCCCTGGCACTCGAAGCAGAACGCGATCTCGAACAGCACCTGCTCGGGGAAGACCGGGTGCCGGCCCGTGTGCGCCCGCAGCGCGAAACCGGGGGTGAAGCAGCGCATCCGGGTGCCCATCGGAAGGGCGGCGACGTCCGCGAGCACCTCCCGGGCGTCCTCCCACCAGCCGATGGTCTCGCCGGGGACGGTGTCCTTCCACGCGTACCAGCCGAAGGGGTCGTCGATCCGTACGACCTCGAGGCGCTCGATCAGGTCCGCGGTGGTGGGCAGCAGCATTCGGGCAGTCTCCCACCCGGACTCCGCCGCCACCCCACCGCCCGCTACCGCCCACCGCCGCTACGGCGTCGCGGCGCGGATCTCGTCCAGCGACTCCCCCAGGACGGACTCGGCCCGGGTGAACCAGTCGGCGATGACGGCGATCTCGTCCGGGGTGTAGTCGGCGAACAGGGCGCCGATCCGCTCGTCACCACCCACCCGTCTCACACCAACGGAGGAGACATGAGCACACACGGCGACCACGACACGGGGCACACCGTCGCCGGCCGCAACCCGGCTCCCGCCCCGACCCCCACGTCGACCCCGGCACACGCTCCGACCGCCGTACCCGCAGCGGTCCCGACCCCTGTGCGGGACCGGCCGCGGGTCGACGCCTAACCGGCGTGCACGCCGGTGTTCTGGCAGGCGTGCAGCAGCCACCGGCCGTCCTCGGCCCGCGTCATCACGTACAGCGGGGCGCCCTCCGAGTCCCCCTCGGGCGAGCGGTAGACCTGCCGGACCTTCACCGCCGCCACGTCCGGCCGCAGGAACTGCACGTGCGCCACCTCGTACGAGACGTCGCCGTCCCAACTCGCCCGGGGCAGGACCTCGCGGGTGAAGGCGGCGATCTCCTCGAAACCGATCAGCACCTTCCCGTGGGCGGTGGTCCACAGGGCGTCCGGGTGGAAGAGCGCGAGGAAACCCTCGGCGTCCTTGGCCCGCTGGGTGCGCTCGACGGTGGCGACGACCTCGGCAAGTGCCTTGAGGTCGGTGTCGGTTGATGTGTTCGTCATGTCGATCACTCTCCCCTCTCAAGCGCACTTGAAGTCAAGTCCGGCCGCCGGCACCACCCGCCAGCACCGCCCCCGCCCGGTACAGCTCCACCAGCAGCGGCCGCAGCGCCTCTCCGGCCGCCGTCAACCGGTACGAGGTCCGCACGGGGAAGCCGGCGATCCGCTCCCTGGTCACCAACTCCCGCTCCCCCAGCGACCGCAGGCGCTCGGCGAGCACCTTCGGGCTGATCTCCGGCAGCCGGCCGCGCAACTCCCCGTAGGACGCCGGCCCGTGCATCAGCTCCCGCAGCACCAGGGTCGTCCAGCGGCCCGACAGTGCCGCCAGCGCCACCTCCACCGGGCAGTCCTCCTGGGGCCGCGCCGTCCGGCCGCGCTCGTCCGGCACGAGTTCGGCGTCCCAGCGCCGCGGCCGCCCGTCGCTTCCCGTTTGGTGACCCACGGCGGGGCCGACTTCACTGCTCGCATGACTCACCCCACCAGCCTCACCCTCACCACCGACCCGGCACAACACCCGGCCGTCTTCGCCGCCGCCTTCAACACCGGGGACCCGGCCGTCCTCGCCCGGGTCTACGCGCCCGGGGCGGTCTTCGCCCCCGCCCCCGGTGCCGCCGTCACCGGCCCCGAACTCCACCGCGCCAGTGCCGGGTTCCTCGCCCTGGGGCTGCCGATCAGCGTCCGGACCCGGCACACCTACGTCGCCGGTGACACCGCCCTGCTCGTGGTCGACTGGACCATCGAGGGCACCGCCGCCGACGGCACCGCCGTCCACCTCGCCGGCACCGCCACCGACGTCGCCCGCCGCGGCCCCGACGGCCTCTGGCGCTACCTGATCGACAACCCCTTCGGCACCGCGTGACCCCGGGCCCACCAGCGGGCCGTCCACTGGCGGCTCCAGCCCGCCGCCTACGACCTGCCGGACGGCCACCGCCTCGCCCTGGTCGTCGACAGCCGCGACAAGCTGTACGCCTTCACCGGCACGCCGGACACCACCACCACCGTCTCCTCCCCGAACGGGGACGAGGCCGCGTTGCTGGAGCTCCCGCTCGGCTGACCGACCCGGCCGACGGGCGGCCCCCGCCGAGCCCGGGCTCGGCGGGGGCCGTCCGTCGGGGTCGGACCACCCGTCCGGGATCAGACCACGCTGCCCGTCGGGGAGGCGGTGGCCGGGGCGGTGCTGCCGGCGGCGACCCCGAGGGTGCGCTCGACCTTGGCGACCGCCGTGCGGTACTGCAGGGAGGCGAGCTGGGAGTCGGCGCCCTGGCGCTGGAAGAACCCGAAGGCCATCCCGACGTCCCCGAAGCGCTCGATGCCGACGAAGGCGTTCAGCTGGACGCCGGCCAGCGTGCCGTCGAGGCGGACGGCCGGGGCGTCCTGGCGGTCGCCGAGGGCGACGGGGCTGACGGTGAAGGTCACCGTGTCCTCGGTGCCCGCGTTGAAGGTGATGCTGTGACAGGACTTCAGGGCGTCGGAGACGGTGTTGAAGTCGCTGGTGAGCTTGACCGGGTCCTCCGCGGTGAGGGACTGCGTCACCATCGGGTTGCCGTCCGGCCCGTCCAGCTCGACCTCGGCGTGCGGGGTCGCGGGGCCGTTCTGGCCGGTGCGCATGTTGATCAGCGCACTGAGCGCGTCGCAGCCGCTGACCGGGGTCGGGTTCTCCTCCGGCCCGGGGCTCTCGGAGGAGGGCGCCTCGGTGTAGTCGGGGCCGAGGTCGGCGGCCGTGAGCAGGGCCGACCTGAGCTGGTCGACGGAGGGCAGGTCCTGCGCGGGCACGGCCCGCGCGGCAGCGGGCACCGCCGGTGCGGCGGCGGACGCGGCCGGTGCGGCGGCCGCGGCGAGGTGCGCCGGGCCCAGCGTGACCGCCGCGACGACGACGGCGGCGGTCAGGGCGTGGAGAGTCCTCGGATGCGACATGCTGGCCCCCGATCGAGGGTCGGGCAGGGACAGGCGTCCAGTGTCCCACCGGGGGCGGGGGCGGGCGCGGCGGGAGGACGTCCGCGCAGGTCAGACCAGGTCGGCGGGCGGGGCCTGAAGGGTCCGCAGGGTCTCCGTGAGCCACTCCACCCAGAAGGTCTCCAGCCCGATCCCGGCCCGCAGCACGGCGTGCTGGAGCCGGTGACCGACGTCCCCGATCCCGTCCGTCGCCCCCTCGGCGTCGCCGGCGCCCGCCACCACCGCGTCCCGGCCGCCCGCCCCGGCCGGGAAGTCGCGCCGCTCGATCGCCAGGTAGTCGTCCAACTGCGTGCGGTGCAACGCCAGATGGCGCTCCAGCTCGGCCGCCAGGCCGTCCGTGCCGACCACCGCGGCCGCGCGCAGCCGCAGCAGCAGCGGCTCCCGGACGGCCCGTGGCCCGGCGCCCTCGGCCGTCCAGCGGGCCAGTTCGGCCCGGCCGCCGGGCAGCACCTCGTACTCCTTGCGCTGGCCGCGTGCCGGGCCCTCCGGCCGCAGCACCCGGATCCACCCGGAGGCCTCCAGCCGGGCCAGCTCCCGGTAGATCTGCTGGTGGGTGGCGGGCCAGAAGAAGCCGATCGACTTGTCGAAGCGCCTGGTCAGCTCCAGCCCCGAGGACGGCTTCTCCAGCAGGGCGGTGAGGATGGCGTGCGGCAGCGACATGCCGCCGATCCTAGGCGGATCCCGGGGGCCGTCCGCCCGCCCCCGGGGCCCCGGCCACCTGCGCGGACGGCACGGGCGGCGCAGGCGGAGCGGGTGGATCGGGCCCGGTGGACGGCACGGCGGGTGCGGCTGGTCGGCCCGACCCGGCCCGACCGGCCCGACCGGCCGACCCGCCGCCCGCCCCGCCGTCCGCCCGGCTCAGAGCGCGGCGGCCAGCTCGGTGCCCTGCTTGATGGCCCGCTTGGCGTCCAGTTCGGCGGCGACGTCGGCGCCACCGATCAGGTGCACCTCCAGGCCCCGCTCCCGCAGCGCGTCGTAGAGGTCGCGGCGCGGCTCCTGGCCGGTGCAGAGCACCACGGTGTCCACGGGCAGCAGCTGCCGCTCGCCGTCCACGGTGACGTGCAGACCGGCGTCGTCGATCAGGTCGTACGTCGCGCCGGCGACCATGGTGACGCCGCGGTGCTTGAGCTCGGTGCGGTGGATCCAGCCGGTGGTCTTGCCGAGCCCGGCACCGACCTTGCCGGTCTTGCGCTGCAGCAGGTGGACGCTGCGCGGCGGCACCGGCCGCTCGGGGCGGCGCAGTCCGCCGCGCTCCCGGTACTCCGGGTCGATGCCCCACTTCGCCTGGAACACCGGCGGGTTGAGGCTGGCCTGGTCCCCCTGGTCGGTGAGGAACTCGGCCACGTCGAAGCCGATGCCGCCCGCGCCGAGGATCGCGACCCGCTCGCCGACGGGCGCGCCGTCGCGCAGCACGTCGAGGTAGCCGACCACACTGGGGTGGTCGATGCCGGGGATGTCGGCGGGCGTGCGCGGCGTGACGCCGGTGGCGAGGACGAGCTCGTCGAAGCCCTCGGCGGCGAGCTGTTCGGCGGTGACGGTCGCGCCCAGGCGCAGCGTGACGGCCAGCTCGGCGAGCCGGGTGCGGTAGTAGCGCAGCGTCTCGTCGAACTCCTCCTTGCCGGGGATCCGCCGGGCGACGTCCAGCTGCCCGCCGACGGCCCCGGCGGCGTCGAACAGGGTGACGTCGTGGCCGCGTTCGGCGGCGGCGACGGCGCAGGAGAGCCCGGCCGGGCCGGCCCCGACCACGCCGATCCGCTTGCGCACCTTCGTCGGGCCGAGCACGAGCTCGGTCTCGTGGCAGGCCCGCGGGTTGACCAGGCAGGAGGTGATCAGGCCGCTGAAGGTGTGGTCCAGGCAGGCCTGGTTGCAGCCGATGCAGGTGTTGATGGCCTCGGCGCGGTCGTCCTGCGCCTTGGCGACGAAGTCGGCGTCGGCGAGCAGCGGGCGGGCGAGCGAGACCAGGTCGGCGCTGCCCTCGGCGAGCAGACGCTCGGCGATCTCCGGGGTGTTGATGCGGTTGGTGGTGACCAGCGGGATGCCGACCTTGCCCATCACCTTCTTCGTCACCCAGGCGAACGCGCCGCGCGGCACCGAGGTGGCGATGGTGGGGATGCGGGCCTCGTGCCAGCCGATGCCGGTGTTGATGATCGTCGCCCCGGCGGCCTCGACGGCCTGGGCGAGCTGGACGACCTCGTCGAAGGTGGAGCCGCCGGGCACCAGGTCGAGCATGGAGAGGCGGTAGACGATGATGAAGTCCTCGCCGACCCGCTCGCGGACCCGGCGGACGATCTCGACCGGGAAGCGCATCCGGCGCTCGTAGGGGCCGCCCCACTCGTCCTCGCGCCGGTTGGTGGCGGCGACGACGAACTCGTTGACCAGGTAGCCCTCGGAGCCCATGATCTCGACGCCGTCGTACCCGGCGCGGCGGGCGAGTTCGGCGCAGCGGACGAAGTCCTCGACGGTCTGCTCGACCTGCTCGGTGGTGAGCTCGTTGGGGACGAAGGGGCTGATCGGGGCCTGGAGCGCGCTGGGGGCGACCAGGTCGGGGTGGTAGGCGTAGCGGCCGAAGTGCAGGATCTGCAGGGCGATCCGGCCGCCGGCGGCGTGCACGGCGTCGGTGACGACGCGGTGGCGGTCGGCCTCCTCCTCGGTGGTGAGCATCGCGCCGCCGCCCCAGGGGCGCCCGGCCTCGTTGGGGGCGATGCCGCCGGTGACGATCAGGCCGACACCGCCGCGGGCGCGCTCGGCGTAGAACGCGGCCATCCGCTCGTAGCCGCCGGGGGCCTCCTCCAGGCCGACGTGCATGGAGCCCATGATCACGCGGTTGGGCAGAGTGGTGAAGCCGAGGTCGAGCGGGCTGAGCAGGTGCGGGTAGCGGCTGCTGCCGGGGGTGCTGCTCGTCGGCGTGCTCGTGGACGCGCTCATCGACGTCTCCTGGGGGCGGCGGGGCTCGGTTGTTACCGCAGGGTAGGGGACGCCGGGACCCTTATGCAACTAGTTGCATAAGGGTCCCGGCGGGGGCGCGCGCCCCCGGCCGCAATCCGCCGGTTCGCCCCGACACCCTCCCCGGGCGGGCGTATGGTCTTATCGACTTGCAGGCAGTGCGGCACGCGGGAGGGGCGGCCATGCGAGGTGGCTCGATAGCCGTGGTCGGCGGCAGCATCGCCGGAAGCGCCTTCGCCGGGGCCGCCGCCCGGCTCGGCGCCGAACGGATCGTGGTCCTGGAGCGCAGCCCCGGCCGGCTCGAGGACCGCGGCGTGGGCATCTGCATCCACGACGACCGCCTCGACGAACTCGTCCGCGCCGGACACCTCGGCCGGGACGTCCGGCGCCACCGCCTCACCGTCCGCCGCTGGGTCACCCGCGACCCCTCCCCGGGCGGCGGCGGCCCGGACGGCCGCGGACGCGCGCTCTGGGCCCAGCCCATGCCCTTCCACTCCCACCACTGGGCGGTGCTCTGGCAGGCGCTGCGCGAGCGCACCCCCGCGACCGTCGAGTACCGGCTCGGCACCACCGTCACCGCCGTCGGCGGCGGCCCGGACGGCGCCTGGACCAGCCACCCCGACGGCACCCGCGAGCACTACGACCTGGTGATCGGCGCCGACGGCTACCGCTCCGCCGTGCGCGCCGCGCTCTGCCCCGAGGCCCTTCCCGAGTACGCCGGGTACGTCTGCTGGCGCGGCAGCTACGACGCCGCACGCCTCGCCGAACTGCCCGGCGGCGCCGGGGCCTGGCCGGAGGACGAGTGCGCCACCGTCTGCTACCCCGGCGGCCAGGTCGTGCTCTACCGCATCCCCGGACTCACCCCCGGCACCACCCAGGTCAACTGGGTCTTCTACGCGCCCACCCCGGCCTGGCTGCGGCTCGACGGCCCCACCAGCATCCCGGCCGGCAGCCTCACCGACGGACAGCTCGACGGGCTCCGGGCACTCGCCGAGGAACGGCTGCCGCCCTACTGGTCCGACGTGGTCACCCTCACCCCGCGCGACCGGACCTTCCTGCAGCCCGTCTACGACATGGCGGCCCCGCGCCTGGCCGCCGACCGGCTGCTCCTCGGCGGCGACGCCGCCACCGTGGTGCGCCCGCACAACACCAGCGGCGCCGTGAAGGCCCTGCAGGACGCGCACGCCTTCGAGCAGGCCGGGCGGGCCGTCGGACACCCGGCCGGCGACCGGCCGGCGGGCTCCTGGTCCGGCCTGCTGGCGGCGTACGACCGCGAACGGGCCCCGGCCGGCCGGGAGCTGGTCGACCTCGGGCGGCGACTCGGGCGGGCCCAGGTCGGCGCGGCGCCGGACTGGGCGGCCATGGACGGGCCGGCGATGGACGCCTGGTGGCGGGGGCAGCTCACCGGCGGCTCCGGGTTCGGCGGCCAGGCCCTCGGCCGGGCGGCGCCGCGGGGGTGACGGCGGGGCCCCGCGCCGAGCCCGCGCCCGCACACAGCACGACGGCCGCGCCCCGGAGGGACGCGGCCGTCGTGACGCCGTCAGAGCGACGGCACCGGTCAGACGTTGACGCCGTAGTCGGTCGCGATCCCGCGCAGGCCCGAGGCGTAGCCCTGGCCGATGGCGCGGAACTTCCACTCGGCGCCGTTGCGGTACAGCTCGCCGAAGACCATCGCGGTCTCGGTGGAGGCGTCCTCGCTCAGGTCGTAGCGGGCGATCTCCTGGCCGTTGGCCTGGTTGACGACCCGGATGAACGCGTTGCGGACCTGCCCGAAGCTCTGCAGCCGGGTGTCGGCGTCGTAGATGGACACCGGGAAGACCACCTTGGCCACGTCGGCCGGCACCTTGTCCAGGTCGACCTTGATCTGCTCGTCGTCGCCGTCGCCGCCACCGGTCAGGTTGTCGCCGCTGTGCTCGACCGAACCGTCCGGGCTGCGCAGGTTGTTGAAGAAGACGAAGTGCTGGTCCGAGATGACCTTGCCGAGGGCGCCGCAGAGCAGCGCGCTGGCGTCCAGGTCGTAGTCGGCCCCGGTGGTGGTGCGCACGTCCCAGCCGAGCCCCACGATCACGGCGCTCAGACCGGGCGCCTCCTTGCTCAGCGAGACGTTGCCGCCCTTGGCCAGCGAAACTCCCACAATGCCCTCCTCGGATCTCTCCCTGCGGACGAATCTACAACACTGTAGAGATCACGGGGATCCACCTGCGGTCGGGCTCCGCCCCCGGCATTCCTCAGGGTCGCCGGGCCGTCCGCCGGCCGCCCGGCGCCGGGGCGCCCGGCACCGACCGCCGACCTACACTGACCGTGGCGGCACACCGGGACCAAGGCTGCTCCCCCGGCGGCCCCCACCGCAACCCCCTCGCGGGAGGTTCCCATGCGCCAGCGGTACAGCTTCCACCTCGACCGGGCCGGACACTCCGTCACCGTCAACGTCCGCTCCGGCTGGATCACCGAGACCGAACTGCTGGTGGACGGCCGGGAGTACGCCTTCCACCGGGTGCACGGGCACGGCGTCTACCCGCTGACGCTGGCCGTCCGCACCGCCGAGGAGCCGCCGCTGCAGCTCGCCGTCCGCCTGGACCGCACGGGCACCACCGAACACCCGCTGGCCTGCGTGCTGGAGCTGGCCGGGGCCGAACACCCGATGGCGGACCGCACGGCGCGCTGACACCCCGCCCCCGGCCCCCCGGGGGGCCGCGCCTCGGGACGCCCGGGCTCAGGACGGCCGGCGGTCCCCGAGGATCTCCTCGACGGCCGGGCGGGCCCGTTCGGCGTCCGCCGCGACCAGGCCGATCCGGGTGCGGCGGTCCAGTACGTCCGCGGCGTCCAGCGCACCCTCGTGGGTGACCGCGTACGCGACCTCGGCGCGGGTCACGTCCACGCCCTCGGCGATCGGCCGGACCTCCCCGGCGGCCAGCACCTCCCCGGCCGCGCCGCCGTGCCGGGCCAGCAGGGAGGCGGGCGCGCCCTGCGGGGCCGGCCGGCTGTCCCGGTGCGCCGGGGCGCCGACCAGCGGCAGGCGGGCCGTCCAGCACGCCCGGGCCGGCAGGCCGCGCAGGCGCACGGCGGCGTCCACCGCGTCCTCGGCCATCCGCCGGTAGGTGGTGAGCTTGCCGCCGACCACGGTGACCACCCCGGACGGCGACTCCAGCACCGCGTGCTCGCGGGAGATGTCGGCCGTGCTGCCGCCGCCGGTGTCGATCAGCGGCCGCAGCCCCGCGTAGGCGCCGCGGACGTCCGTGGCGGTCAGCGCGGTGCTGAGGGCCGTGTTGACGGTGTCGAGCAGGAAGGCGATCTCCCCCTCGGTGGGCACCGGCTCGTCCGGGATCGGGCCCGGCGCGTCCTCGTCCGTCAGCCCGATCGCCACCCGGCCGAGCTGCTGCGGCAGGGCGAAGACGAACCGGCTGGTGGAGCCGGGCACCGGCACGGTCAGCGCGGCGGTCGGGTGCCCGAGCGCCGCGGCGTCCACCAGGACGTGGGTGCCCCGGCTGGGCCGCAGCCGGATCGAGGTGTCCACCTCGCCCGCCCAGACGCCGGTGGCGTTGACCACCGCGCCCGCCCGCACCGTCAGCGACTGCCCGCTCAGCGTGTCGACCAGCCGGGCCGAGGTGCCCGTCACCGACTCGGCCCGCACCCTGGTCAGCACGCTCGCGCCGTACTGCGCGGCGGTGCGCGCCAGTGCCACCACCAGCCGCGCGTCGTCGACCAGCTGGCCGTCGTGCGCGACCAGTGCGCCGGCCAGGCCCGCGGAACGCACGCCCGGCACCAGCCGCCGCGTCCGGGCCGCGTCGATCCGCCGCACCCTCGGCAGCAGCGCGCCCGGGGTGCCCGCGCTCAGCCGCAGCGCGTCCCCGGCGTGGAAGCCCAGCCGGATCAGCGAGGCCTGCCCGGGGCGCAGCAGCCCCGGCAGCAGCGGCACCAGCTGGGGCAGCGCGCGGATCAGGTGCGGGGCGGTGCGGGTCATCAGCACGCCCCGCTCCACCGCGCTCTCCCGGGCCACCCCGATCCGGCCGGAGGCCAGGTAGCGCAGGCCGCCGTGCACCAGCTTGGAGCTCCAGCGACTCGTCCCGAAGGCCAGGTCGCGGGACTCCACCAGCACCGTGCGCAGCCCGCGCGAGGCCGCGTCCAGGGCGACGCCGGCGCCGGTCACGCCGCCGCCGATGACCAGCAGGTCGACGGACGGGCCCTCGGCGAGGGCCTCCAGCTCCACCCGCCGGCGGGCCGCGTTGAGTTGACCGGAACCGGCGAAGGGCCCGGCGGACGTCGAGGTCATGGCGCGAGGTATCCGTTCAGCGCTCTGGCCAGTTCGCGCCGCCAGGCCGCCTCGGGCAGCAGGGAGGCGACCATGCGGTGCGACTGGACGGTGGACTGGGCGATCAGCAGGACCATCGCGGCCAGTTCGACCGGCTCCCCGGCCCGGACCGAACCGTGCCGCTGGCCCTGCTCGATGCCGGAGCGCAGCGCCTCCAGCAGGCCGCGCTGGCTGGTGCCGAGCCGTTCGACGACGTACTCGAGGAGCAGGTCGGAGTCGGCCGAGTGCAGCAGCGCACCGAGCAGCGGGTGGTCCCGCAGCCGGACGGCGACCTCGACCACCCCGTCGACGAAGGCCTCCCGGTCGATCGGGGCGCCGTCGCCCCCGGCCGCCAGGGCGACGCCCTCCCGGGTGGCCGCGATCTCCCGGGTGAGCAGGGCGCCGATCACCGCCCGGACGTCGGGCCAGCGGCGGTAGACCGTCGGCCGGCTGACCCCGGCGCGGCGCGCGATCTCCGCGAGCTGCGTGCGGCGCACGCCGAAATGGACGACCAGGTCGGCGGCGGCGTCCAGGATCACGTCGTCGGTGCTGCGGGGTGCCGCGGCGGCGGGCGGAGCGGCGACGGGCTCGGCGGCGGCGCGGGGTGCCCGGGCCGCCCCGGGGGGCCGCCCGGTGCTCGGGGAGTCGGCGTTACTACTTGACATGATGTGTGAAACTGTAACGCATGGCACCTGAGACGCAAGCGGGACCGGCCGGCGCCGCACTTCCGCTCCCCCCGATGAAGTGGGACGCCTGGGGCGACCCGGCCCTCGCCAAGGAGCTGTCCGCGGACATCAAGGGGCTGCTCGCCGCCGCCCTCGGCGTCACCGGCGACGCCACCCCCGGACCGGCCGCCGACGAGGTCCTCCTGCGCCCCTCCCGGATCACCCCGGACGACCTCAAGGCCCTCGCCGACGCCGTCGGTGAGGACCACGTCAGCGCCGCCGACGCCGACCGGCTCCCGCGCGCCGGCGGCAAGTCCACCCCCGACCTGCTGCGCCGCCGCAGCCGCGAGCCGCAGGACGCGCCCGACGCCGTCGTGCTGCCCGGCGGCGAGGACGAGATCGCCGCCGTCCTCGCGCTCTGCGCCGAACGCCGCCTCGCCGTCGTCCCCTTCGGCGGCGGCACCAGCGTCGTCGGCGGCCTCGACCCCGAGCGCGGCGGCCACGGCGCCGTCGTCTCCCTCGACCTGCGCCGCCTCGACCGGCTCCTCGACCTCGACGAGACCTCCGGCGAGGCCGTCCTCGGCGCCGGCCTCACCGGCCCCGCCGCCGAGGCCCTGCTCGCCGAACGCGGCTACGAGCTCGGCCACTACCCGCAGAGCTTCCGCTACGCCACCATCGGCGGCTTCGCCGCCACCCGCTCCTCCGGCCAGGACTCCGCCGGGTACGGGCGGTTCGACGAGATGGTCCGCGGCCTGCGCGTCGTCACCCCCGTCGGCGTCCTCGACCTCGGCCGCGCCCCCGCCTCCGCCGCCGGCCCCGACCTGCGCGAGCTCTTCCTCGGCTCCGAGGGCACCCTCGGCGTCATCACCGCCGTCCGCCTGCGCGTCCACCCGCTGCCCGCCGCCAAGGCCTACGAGGCCTGGAGCCTGCCCGACTTCGCCACCGGCACCGCCGCGCTGCGCGCCGTCGAGCAGCAGGGCACCGGCCCGACCGTCATCCGGCTCTCCGACGAGGCCGAGACCATGGTCAACCTCGCCATGACCGAGCAGATCGGCGGCGCCCCCGCCGTCACCGGCTGCCTCGCCGTCACCGTCTTCGAGGGCACCGAGGACCAGGTCGCCACCCGCCACCGGCTCACCCGCGACGCCCTGCTCGCCGCCGGCGCCACCTCCCTCGGTGAGCAGCCCGCCCGCGCCTGGGAGCACGGCCGGTTCAACGCCCCCTACCTGCGGGACTCCCTGCTCGGCGCCGGCGCGCTGTGCGAGACCCTGGAGACCGCCACCGACTGGAGCCGGCTGCCGCAGCTGCGGGCCGCCGTCACCGAGGCGCTCACCGGCGCCCTGCCGGGCGCCCTCGTGCTCTGCCACATCTCGCACGTCTACCCGACCGGCGCCTCGCTCTACTTCACCGTCGTCGCCGCCCTCGGCGAGGACCCGCTCACGCAGTGGGCCGCCGCCAAGCGGGCCGCCGGCGACGCCATCGTCGCCGCCGGGGGCACCATCACCCACCACCACGCCGTCGGCGCCGACCACCGGCCCTGGATGACCGACGAGATCGGCGACCTCGGCGTGCGCATCCTGCGCGCCGTCAAGGCCGAACTCGACCCGGCGGGCATCCTCAACCCCGGCAAGCTGATCCCGTGACCGGCCCGAGAACCGTGCACCGCGTCGCCGTTCTCACCAACCCGGCGGCGGGCGCCGGCCACGCCGCACCCGCCGCCCGGCGGGCCGTCGCCCACCTGAGCGCCCTCGGCCTCCGGGTCGACCGGCACGAGGGCCGCGACCCCGACGACGCCCGCCGCCTGGCCCGCGAGGCCGTCGCCGACGGCGTCGACGCACTGGTCGCCGTCGGCGGCGACGGGATGATCAACCTCGCCCTGCAGGCCGTCGCCGGCACCCCGGTGCCGCTCGGCGTGATACCCGCCGGCACCGGCAACGACCACGCCCGCGCCTACGGCATCCCCCGCGACGACCCCGAGGCCGCCGCGGCCGTCGTCGCCGCGGGCCGGACCAGGACCGTCGACCTCGGCCGGATCACCACCGGCGACGGCACCGCCCGCTGGTTCGGCTCCGTCCTCGCCACCGGCTTCGACTCGCTGGTCAGCGACCGCGCCAACCGGCTCCGGTGGCCGCGCGGGCGGATGCGCTACAACCTGGCCATCCTCGCCGAGTTCGCCAACCTCCGGCCGCTGCCCTTCCGCCTCACCCTCGCCGACGGCACCGTCATCGAACGCGACCTCACCCTCGCCGCCGTCGGCAACACCGGCAGCTACGGCGGCGGCATGCTCATGTGCCCCGCCGCCGTGCCCGACGACGGGCTCCTCGACGTCACCCTGGTCGACGCCATGCCCCGGCTGCGGATCGCCCGCTTCTTCCCCACCCTGTTCAAGGGCACCCACACCACCCGCCCCGAGGTCACCACCCACCGCACCACCGGCCTGCGGATCGACTCCCCCGGCATCACCGCCTACGCCGACGGCGAGTTCATCGCCCCGCTGCCCGTCGACGTGAGCGTCGCCCCGGGCGCCCTGCGGATCCTGGTGCCCTGACGCCCCCGGGCACGCCGGCGGCCCCGGACGGCGGCGTGCCCCCGGAGCGGCCCCGCGTCGGCCCCGGGCCGGCCCGGGTGGACGCTCAGCCGACCAGACGGCGGCGCCACAACAGGGGGCGCAGCTCCACCACGCGCGACGCGTCGCCGTTCCAGACCGTCTGCAGGCCGGCGTCGGTGAGGGCGGCGACCACCTCGTGACCGATGGCCGTCGTGGTGAGCGGGGAGGCGTCGAAGCCGCCGTAGTGCAGGGACAGCCCCTCGCCGGCGGCCGCGGCGTCGGTGCCCTGGGCGTCGAAGTAGACGTAGCCGCGGGCGTCCGGCGCGCCGTCCGCGGCGATCTCCTCGTCGGCGCAGGTGCGGCAGCAGGTGAAGTCCTCGCGGGCCGTGATGCCGGCCTCCTCCAGGGCCGCGAAGGCCCGGGTGAGGCGCTCCGGGTCGGTCTCTCCGATCCACCCCGTCTGCTCGCCGACGCGCTCCAGCCAGAGCCGGTCGGCCAGCTGCTCGGCCTGGGCCCGGGACACCGGCCGGCGGTCACCGGAGACCAGGTAGTCCTCGGCGAGTTCGGCGAGGTCGGCCCGGGTCGCGTAGCCACCGGCCAGGGTGAGCCGCAGCCGGTCCAGCAGCAGCCCCAGCTCCCCCGGCGGCAGGTCCAGCGGCGGGACGGGCTCGGGCGCCGGCCCGGTGGCCAGCGGCCGCCAGTCCAGGCCCGCGCCCCAGCCGGGCTCGCCGCGGGACCAGCCCGTCATCGCGGCGACGACCGCCTCCGGTTCGTCCAGCCGGACCCCGAAGTGTCGCTCGGCGGAGCCGTCGCGGTGCTCGAGCTCGTAGTCCCCGCCCTCGGCGTGCCACACCTGGATGTACACGTCGGGCAGGTCCGGTATCCGCTGCACGACGAGGAAGCGGTCCCCGTCCGCGCCGATCCGCCGCACCAGCCGCGCCAGGACCTCCGCGCCCACCCTCCGGTGCCGCGTCCCGTCGTTCTCCTGCACCCCGATCGCCAACATGCAGGTCATGCTGGCACACGCCGCCGACGATCGGAGCCCTGCTCAGGCATGGTGACGGTCACGTTCTCGGGCCCGGCACCGGTCACGCTCCCGCCCGGCACCGGTCTCCGGCTCAGGCCCGGTACCCGGCGCGGTCGAGGCGGAAGACCACGTTGGGGCGCAGCGGGCCCTCGGGGGCGTCCGGGTCGTCGAAGTCGACGGCCGGGTCGTGCACCATGCCGAGGCGGCGCATGACGGCCTGGGAGCGGAGGTTGGTGGCGGTGGTGACGGCGAGGACCTCCGGCAGCCCCAGGGTGTCGAAGCCGTGCGCCAGGACGGCGCGGGCCGCCTCCGTCGCGTAGCCGCGGCCCCACGCGGTGCGGGCCAGCCGCCAGCCGATCTCGACGCCGGTGAACGGCAGGCCCTCGTCGACGTCGTCCAGGCCGGCGAAGCCCACGAACTCGCCGCTCTCCCGCACCTCGACGGCGAGCCAGCCGTACCCGCGCCGCTCGGTCGCGGCCTCGAACCGGGCCACCGAGGCGTCGGCCTGCTCGCGGGTGAGGACGTCGCCCAGGTGCTCGCGGACCTCGGGGTCGGCGTTCATCGCGGCCCACGGCGCGAGGTCGCTCTCGCGCCAGCGGCGGATCAGCAGGCGTTCGGTGTGCAGTTCGGTGTGCGGTTCGGTCATGCGCCCCAGCCAACGCCACCCGCCCGACCAGGGCAAGCGCAATTTCCGCGGGCGCACCGACGCGCCGGCCCGGGGCATTCCCCGGCGGGAATTGTTCCGCGGCAGGGCGGCCCGGAGCATGGGGGTCGTACCGAACGGACGCCAGGAGGCAGGGACATGAGCATCGACGCGCAGGACATCGCCGACCGTTACGCCGCGGTGTGGACGGAGGCGGACCCGCAGCGGCGCCGCGAGGCGATCGCCGCCCTGTGGGCACCGGAGGCCGTGCACCTGCTGCACCCGCCGGTCGAGGTGCGGGAGGCGGCGGCCCGGGTGGGCTTCGACGACCCGGTGCTGGAGGCCCGCGGCCACGCGGAGCTGGAGGTGCGGGTGACACGGGCGTACCAGGAGTTCGTGGCACCCGGGGAGTTCACCTTCCGGGCGCGGAAGGACGCGTTGCGGCTGCGGGACGTGGTCACCTTCGGCTGGGAGATGGCGCCGAGCGCGGGCGGGGAGGCGGTCGGCGGCGGCCTGGAGTTCGTGGTGGTGGGGGCGGACGGCCGGATCACCGCGGACTACCAGTTCCCCGGGCGCTGAGCAGGGCCTCGGTGGTGGCCGGGTCGGTGGGCAGGAAGGCCTCCAGCTTGAGTTCGGCGAGCGTGACGTCCACGGCGGTGGCGAAGGTGGTGACGGTGGTCATCAGGTGGAGCTCGCCGGCGGAGGTGTCCAGCTCCAGGGGGACGGCGAAGCCCAGGTGCTGCTCCCCCGGGTCCGGGTCCGGGACGTAGCCGGACAGTTCGGCGTGCAGCTCGCCCAGGTGCCGGGTGCGCTCCAGGATGTGCCGGGCCCAGGTGGGGAAGTTGCGGATCCGCGGGGCGAGGCCGTCGGGGTGGAGGGCGAGCCGGTAGGCGTTGGTGCCCGGGCCGACGAGCCGGGGGTCGGCGTCCTCGGTGAGCAGGTCGAGCGCGGCGTTGGCGGCGACGACGTCGCCGCGCCGGTCCACCACCAGGGCCGGGTACGGGAGGTGGCCGGTCAGGATGTGGTCGATCGCCGCCCGGACCGGGGCCAGCTCCGGCCCGTCCAGGGGCGTCTCCGGGTAGACGGGGGCGAAGCCGGCGGCCAGCAGCAGCTCGTTGCGGTCGCGCAGCGGCAGCTCCAGCGACTCGGCGAGCCGGACGACCATGCCCCGCCCGGGGACGGAACGGCCGGACTCGATGAAGCTGAGGTGGCGCTGGGTGGTGCCGGCGCGGGTGGCGAGGTCGAGCTGGCTGAGGCGGCGGTCGGTGCGGCGCTCGCGCAGGGCCTGGGGGAAGTCCATGCTGCCAGCCAACCCCGGAACGGCCGAAACCGCCATTCCCCGGCGGGAATTGAGCCGATTCTCCGCGGTCGGCAGGATCGGGGCCATGGACATCGGTGTGTTTCTTCCGACCGGCCAGGCCCAGTGGGCGCCCGCCGGAGACCCTCGTGAGCTGATCGGATTCGCCCGCCGGGCCGAGGAGCTCGGCTTCGCCTCGCTCTTCGTCAACGACTCGCTGCTCACCCCTCGGATCGAGCCGCTCACCATGCTGGCGGCCCTCGCCCCGGTGACGGAGCGGATCGGGCTGGGCACCGGGGCGCTGCTGCCGGTGCTGCGCCGCCCCGTCCAGGCCGCCCAGACCCTGGCCTCGGTCGACCTGCTCTCCGGCGGCCGGCTGACGGTCGCGGTCGGGGCGGGCTTCCCGGGCCGGTTCGGGCGGCCGTTGCACGAGCTGTCGCAGGTGCCGTGGGAGCGGCGGTTCGCCCGGCTGGACGAGACGGTGGCGCTCTGGCGGGCGCTGTGGAGCGGGGCGACGGAGTTCCGCGGCGAGTTCCACGACTTCGCCGAACTCCCGCCCGCGACGGCCCCGTTCCGCCCGGGCGGGCCGCCGCTGTGGCTCGGCGGCGCGACCCCGGCCGCACTGGCCCGCACCGGCCGCGACTACGACGGCTGGCTGCCGTACCCGCCCGACCCCCGGGCCTACGCCACCGGGCTGGGCGCGGTGCGGGAGGCCGCCCGGGAGGCGGGGCGGGACCCGGGGGCGGTGACGCCGGCGCTGTTCGTCAACGTCCGGATCGACCGCGACGCGGCGGCGGCGCGCGAGGTGATGGACGCCTACGCGCTGGCCAACTACGGCCTGCCGCTGGCGGAGGTGGAGCGGATCCAGGCCGTCGCGCTGGGGACGCCCGAGGAGGTGGCCGCCGTCCTCGACCGGTACGCCGCCGCGGGCGCCCGGCACGTGGTGGCCCGGCTGGGCGCCATGGACCTGGCCGGGCAGGCCGAGCAGCTGGAGCGCCTGGCCGCGCTCACCCTGCCGGGTTCGCGGTGACCGGCCCGGGGCCGCGGTGACCCGCCGGGAGCCCGTACCGGTCCGCCGGGGCCGCCGGGGCCGCACGGAACCGCCCGGGCGGGTGGCGGACCACCCGCCCGGGCGCCCTCACACGCCCCGGGTGGCCTTGACCCGGCCGGCGTCGATCGCGGCGACCAGTTGGGCGTGGTCCAGCGCCGTCTGGTCGGCGTACTGCAGGGAGAAGTCGGCGATCGCCTCGGCGAAGGTGTCGGCGCCGCCGAGGTACCCGGCGATGGCGAGGCGGTCCCCGGTGCGGGCGTGGGCGCGGGCGAGGGTGCGGCCGCAGAGGTCCGCGTAGTCGCGCAGACCGTGCACGGTCATCTCGGCGACCTCGACGGAGCCCTTCATGTCGCGCAGCTGGCGGCCGTAGAAGTGGCGGCCGGCCGGGCCGGTGGTCCAGCCGAGGAAGATGTCGCTGGCGGCCTGCATGAGGTGCTGGCCGGTGACGACGCGGCGGCCGCCGTGGTGGGCGGCGACCTCGGCGTCGACCCTGGTGGTCGGCAGCTGGGACTCCAGCACCGACCGGCCGGCCTCCTTGATCTGCAGGAACAGCGGGTCCCGGGTGTCCCGGCCCTCCAGCAGGACGATGAAGCACCGGGTGCCGACGCTGCCGACGCCGACGACCTTCATCGCCGCGTCGACGAAGCGGTAGCGGTCCAGGAGGACCCTGCGGTCCTCGGCGAGGGTGGCCCGGTAGTCGCTGAACACCCGCCCGACGCCGCGCAGTTCGTCCTTCTTCAGGGGTTCGATCAGGGGCGGCGCGCTGATGATGCGCCGGCGGCCGTCCCGCACCTCGGTGAGCTTCTCGAAGGCCTGCAGGCTGGTGCGCCGGCGGGCGTGGGCGATCCCGGCCTCGAAGCGCTTGCGCTGCTTGGGCGTGCGCAGCAGCGGCAGCAGGTCCTCGGTGTCGATCCGGGCGTACCAGACGTCGAGTTCGCCGAGCCCGGCGAGCCGGCGCATCGCGGTGGCGTAACCGAGGGCGGCGGCGCGGGCGGCGCGGCGGGCCCGTTCGTCGTCCTGCCCGTTGTCCCGGGCGGCGACGGCGACGCTGGCGGCGAGGCGTTTGACGTCCCACTCGAAGGGGCCGGGGTAGGTCTCGTCGAAGTCGTTGACGTCGAAGAGCAGCGCACGCTCCGGGGAGGCGTACACGCCGAAGTTCAACAGGTGGGCGTCGCCGCAGAGTTGCACGGTGAGCTCGGTGTTCGGGACGGCGGCGAGGTCGGCCGCCATGACGGCGGCGGCACCGCGCAGGTAGGTGAACGGGGTCTCGACCATCCGCCCGTAGCGGATGGGCAGCAGCCGGGCGACCCGGTCGGCCGCCTGCTCCTGGAGCACGGTGACCGGATCGGGGCGGTCCGCCGCGGGGATCCACCGCCCGTGGGCGGAGCGGGAGACGCGCTGGCGGGCGGTCCGGCCGGCGCGGCGGCGTTCGGCGGGGGTGGTCATGCGCGGCTCCTCGGTCGGCCGGAAGGCGAAGGTGCGCCTTCTCGCGACGCTAGGGCAGGAGTGCCGGGGGCCGCACCGCACGCACCCCCGGCACTGCGCCGTCCGGATGAAAGCCGGGCTCACCCCACCGTGAAGTCCGCCATCATCGCCATGTCCTCGTGCTCCAGGTTGTGGCAGTGCAGCATGTACGTCCCCGCGTAGTCGGTGAAGCGCACCAGTACCTCGACCCCCTCGGCCGGACGCAGGTCGACGGTGTCCTTCCAGCCCGCGTCGTACGCGCCCGGCGCCCCGCCGTTGCGGCCGATCACCTGGAAGTGGTTCAGGTGGACGTGGACGGGGTGGTGCAGGTCGCTGGTGAAGCGCCACCGTTCGACGCTGCCGAGCGCGGGCCGGGCGAGGTCGCGGCCCGGCTGGTACGCGTCGCCGTTGATGGTCCAGCCGAGGCCTCGGCTGCGGCGGAAGGCGAAGTCCCGGGTGGTGACGGCGGCGGAGGCGTCCAGCTCCTCGACGGTGGAGAGCCGGTCGGGCACCGTCGAGTCGTCGGAGACCTGCCGGGAGGAGACGTCGAAGCACATCACCTCCGCGGTGCGGCCGCTGCCGAAGCGGTTGAGCAGCCGCACCCGGGTGCCGGGGGCGTAGCGGGAGAAGTCGACGACGAGGTCGAAGCGCTCGGCGGGGGCGATCTCCAGAGCGTCGTGGGCGACCGGGGCGGCCAGCAGGCCGCCGTCGGAGCCGATCTGGACCAGGGCGTCGCCCCCGGAGGGCTGCGGGTCCAGTTCGAGCCGGTACTGGCGCGTGTTGGAGGCGTTGAGCACCCGCAGCCGGTAGCGGGCGCGGTCGACGTCGAGCCGGGGCCAGGGGGCGCCGTTGACCAGGATGACGTCCCCCAGGACGCCGTTCATGTAGTCGTCGGTGACGCCGGGCACCGCCAGCGCGGCGTCGGTCGAGGGGTACCGGAAGGAGCCGTCGGCGGCGAAGGAGCGGTCGGCGAGCATCAGCGGGAGGTCGCGGTCGCCGCGTGGCAGCGGCAGGGCGGCCTCCTCGTCGTCGTGGACGAGGTGGAAGCCGGCCAGTCCGCGCCAGACGCCGGGCCCGGTGAAGCCCATCCGGTGGTCGTGGTACCAGAGGGTGGCGGCGCGCTGGAGGCCCGGATAGGTGTGGGTGCGCTCGCCGGTGACGCTGCGTCCGCCGCCGTGCTCCATCCCCGCCATTCCCGGCATCCCCGCCGCGCCCTGGGCGGCGGCTCCGGTGGAGCCGACCGGCAGCAGCAGGTCGGTGGGGTAGCCGTCGCTGTCGGCCGGGGTGTGCCCGCCGTGCAGGTGGAGCACGGACGGCACCGGCAGCTCGTTGCGGTGCCGGACCACCGCGGCCCGGCCGGAGCGGGTGACCACCGTCGGCCCGGGGAAGCTGCCGTTGTACGTCCAGGCCTCGGTCCGCACCCCGGGCAGGATCTCCAGCCGGGCGACCTGCTGGGTGACCTCGTAGTAGTCGGAGGTCGCGTCGCTGCGCACCGGCTGGAGCACCGCGGGCACCGGCAGCGGGACGCGGAAGGCCTCCGGCAGGTCGAGTTCGCTGGTGAGCAGCCGGCCCGGGCGGCCCTCGGCGAACAGCCGGGCGGCGGACGGGACGGCCACGGCGGCCAGCGCGCCCGCACCGAGCACGGAGGCGCCGATGCCGAGGAACCGGCGGCGGTTCACTTGGACACCTCCACCGGCCCGCCGGGACGCGGCAGCCGCCCGCTGCCGTCCGGCCCGGGCAGCGCGCCGGCCGGGGCGGGCAGCGGCAGCCGCCAGGCGCCGACCAGGCCGAACAGGACGGCGCTGACCAGCAGGACGCCCAGCGTGACGTGCACGCCGATCGCCCGCGCGTAGCCCGCGGTGATCTGGCCGGTGACGGCGACGACGAGCACGGCGGTGGTCCACAGCGGCCAGAGCGGTCCGCGGCCGGGCCGGCGCACCAGCGCGGCCGCCGCCAGTTGGAGGACGGCCACGGTGGCGAGCGTCATCGCGTTGCCCTCGTGGTCCTTGAGCGACTCGTAGGTGCCGTTGAGGAAACTGCCGGCCAGCATGGCCTGGAGCAGCGCCAGGAGTGCCAGGGTGGTCGCGGTGATGCGCAGCAGGATCAGCGGCCAGCGGGGTGCCGGGGCCGCGGGAGGACTGCTCATGTCGGGCTACTCTCTGCTTCGGCGGGTCGGTCGGGGCGGGCGAGAGCGTAGCTGATCCGACATCACGATCACTGCCGATAAAGGGTCTTGGGCTCGACCGCCACCCCATTGCGCCTGCCGGGACGCCGTTTGTCACCCGTACGAGCGAGCCCTTCGTGCACCGGTCGATCCGCCCGGGAGCCCGCCGCCCGCCCCGGGGCACCGGCGTTCACACCTCGTCGGCGGGGACGGCCTCGTAGGCGGCGCGCAGCTCGGCCAGGACGGCGTCACCGGGGTCGAACGCGGTGCCGTCGATCGCCGCGACCGGCCGGACGCCGACGCCCGCGTTCACCGCGAACGCGGCCCGGAACCCGGCCAACCCGGCGGCGTCCACCGGCTCGTGGGACTGCGGCCCGTCGTACGCACCCGCCAGCAGCGCCGCCGTCACGCCGGGCAGGCTGGGGCCCTGCGGCCAGACCAGCCGGCGGCCGTCCAGCAGACCGAGGTTCCAGGTGGCGCCCTCCGTCACCAGGCCGCTGTCCGGATCGACCAGCAACGCGTCGTCGAAGCCGTCGAGTTGGGCGCTGCGCCGCTGGTGGACCAGACCGAACAGGCCGACGTGCTTCACCTGCGGCAGCTCCCGGCGGTAGGCCACCGTCCGGACCCGCAGCGGGGCGGGCACGGCGGCCGCGGCCGGGCGGGTGGTGACCAGCAGCCGGGGCACGGCCGGGCCGGCCGGGCGCTCCAGGCCGAGCTCCGGGTCGTACACCGTCACCCGGACCGTCACCGGTGCGCCGTCGGCGGGCAGCACCGCCCGGATCCGCTCGCGCACCGCTGCCCGGTCCAGGCCGGCGGCGAACAGCGTCCGGCAGTCCCGGACCAGCCGGTCCAGGTGCAGCGCCAGCCCCCTGGCCCTGCCCTCCGCCACGCGCAGGGTGGTGAAGTGCCCGTAGTTGAGCAACCCCAGCGCGGCCAGCCGCGCCGGGTCGGCGGGCCCGCCGTCGATCTCGATCTCAGCCATCCCCCGAGTCTGCCAGCCGGGCGGCCGCCACCGCCGGGCGGTACGGGCTGACCACCCGGCGGCCGGCCGCCCGGGCCGACTGCTCGACGTGCTCGATCCGGTATGCCAGGCCCTCCGGCTCCCCCGCGTCCGACCAGCGCCACGCCTCCGCCCACCACTGCGGCCCGCGCACCAGCGGCCGGCCGGCCAGCGCCAGGTGCAGCGCCAGCGTGGAACGCGCGTAGCCGTGCACCCAGCCGTCGGCGGAGCGGTACTCGGGCGTCTCGTCCAGCCGCAGCCAGTCGCCCTCGTGGCCGGCGGCGAGCATCGACACCCAGCCGCGCACCCGGTCGGACACCAGCAGGTGCAGCCAGCCGGCCTCCTCCCGCACCTGGTAGCGCGGCAGCCGGGGCACCCGGGCGAGGGTCAGCGAGTGCTTCCAGCCGACCACCCAGAGCCCGCGGCGCAGGTAGTAGCGGACGGCGTGCTGCCAGGTCCAGTGCGCCTCCAGCCGGAAGCCGGGCAGGCCCTCGACGGTGGCCGCCGCGTACACCTCGTCCAGCACCCCGGCGGCCAGCCCCCGGCCGCGCGCGCCGGGGCGCAGGTAGAGGGAGGAGAGGGCGAGCTGGCCCGACCCCCTGGTCCAGTTGTCGACGGCCACCGTGCCGGCCACCGCGCCGCCCCCGTCGAGCACCCAGTAGCGGCGCCGGTACAGCTCACCGCCGGGCCACTCCCGGCCGCTCTCGCCGAGCGCCTCGCGCCACCGCCGCTCGGCGTCGGGCGCCAGGACGTCCGGATCCACCCGCTCACCCAGCTCACCCTCCACCAGGGACGCCAAGTCCCAGCGGGCGAACCGCCGTTCGTCCCCCTCGGCGGCCACCCGCAGCAGCGGACCCGCCGCCAGCCGGTCCTGCGCCCGTTCCACCGCCGCATCCCACGACCTCACCACGGCGGCCACCCTAGCGGGGCGATGGGGACTTTCCGTAATCCACCGGACACCGAACGTCAGACCGGGCGCCGGACCCGCCCCCGCGGAGCCCGGCCGGATGGCGGGGAAACCCGACCGCGGGACCCGACCCGGCCCTGCCGACCGCGCGGACCCGCGGCGATGCCATGGAACCGGCCGGTAGGGACCGGCCGGGACCGGCCGGGGGAGAGCGCGGCCCGGACGGCCACCGGCCGCTGCGCCCCCGCGCTCATCCGGTCGCTCTAGCCGACCGGGTGACGGTCCTTCGGGGCCGCTGCCGGGAGCGGGCCGGCGACGGGCGGACGCGGGCGGGTGAGGGCGACGGCCGCGACCACCAGGGCGCCACCGACGAGCGCGTTCCAGCCGACCGGCTCGGCGAGCAGGACGGCGCCGAGGGCGGTCGACCACAGCGGCATGACGTAGGTGACGGCCGAGGCCACCCCGGTGCCCGCGGTGCGGACCAGGCCGAGGTTGAGCAGGTACGCCAGGCCGGTGCCCACCGCGCCCAGGACCAGCAGGGCGCCGGCCCCGCCCGCACCCGGCCAGTGCGGGGCGCCCGCGGCGAGCGGCGCGATGACCGCCGACTCCGCGGTCGCACAGGTGATCTGGACGGCGGACAGGGCGACCACGGACTCCGGACGGCCGGACAGGAAGCGGCGCAGGTAGGCGAAGCCGGCGCCGTAGCAGCAGGCCGCGGCCAGACAGGCCAGGCCGCCGACGGCCTCGCCGGAGCCGATGCCGCGCCAGACCCCCAGCACCGTGAGCACGCCGGCGAAGCCCACGGCGAGGCCGCACAGCCGGCGCACGCCGGGGCGGCGCTCCTGCGGGACGACCAGCACCGCGAACAGCAGTGTGAACAGCGGGGTGGTCGCGTTCAGCACTCCGGCGAGCACCGAGCTCACCCTGGTCTCCCCGAACGAGAACAGGGTGAACGGCACGCTGTTGAGCAGCACCGCGACCACTGCCGAGTGCCCCCAGAGCGCACGGTCGCGCGGGGCGCCCCCGCGGCGCAGCAGGAGGATCGCCCAGAGCGTGGCCGCACCGAGGGCGCAACGCCAGAACGCCACCCAGACCGGCGGCACCCCCGCCTCCACCGCCACCTTGATCAGCGCGAAGCTCGCGCCCCAGATCGCCGACAGCGCCACGAAGCCCGGCAACCAGCGCCGCACCCCGACCACCTCCCCCTCGTCCCGTCCGGCATCCGCCTGGACACAGGGTGGCCGGGCGGCGGAGCATGAGTCCAACAAGTCGCGGTGCCCCACGGATGAGGAAGTCTCATGGCCCCGGAGGTCAACCTGGCCCAGCTGAGGGCCCTGGTCGCGGTCGCCGACACCGGCGGGTTCGGTGCGGCCGCGGACGAACTGGGCATCAGCCAGTCCGCCGTCTCGCACGCCGTGGCCGCGCTGGAGCGGGTGCTCGGCGCACCCGTCCTGCTGCGCGGCACCCCGGCCCGGCCCACCCCGCTGGGCGAGCAGGTCCTCCCGCACGCCCGGACGGCCGTCGCGTCCGCCGCCGCCGTCCGGGCCGTCGCCACCCGGCACTCCGGCGGCCTCACCGGCACCGTCCGGCTCGCCGCACCGACCACCGTCTGCCAGGCGCTGCTGCCCGGGCTGCTCCGCGACTGGAAGGCCGCCCACCCGCAGGTCACCGTCCGGGTCTTCGAGGGCGAGGACGCCGAACTGGCCACCTGGCTGGCGGCCGGCACCGTCGACGCCGCGGTCCTGGTCGACGCCGGCCCGCACCCGCCCGGGGCGGTCGCGCTCGGCGCGGACTCGATGCACGCGCTGCTGCGCCGCGACCACCCGCTCGCCGGGCAACGGAGCATCCACGTCGCCGAGTTGGAGGACGACGACTTCCTGCTCTCGGAGGGCGGCTGCGAGCGCCACATCCGCGAGTCGTACCGCCGGGCCGGCACCCGGTTCGCGCCCCGGCACCGGATCCGCGACCTCAACACGCTGATCGGCATGGTGCACGCGGGCGTCGGGGTCTCCGTGATGCCCGCGCTGGCGCTCACCATGGTGCCGGCCGACTGCGTGCTGGTACCGATCCGGCCCGCCGTCCACCGCACGCTCACCCTCACCGGCCCGGCCGGCCGGCCGTGGTCCCCGGCCGTCACCGGACTGCTGGCCGCGGTGCGGGCGGGGGCGGGCGCAGGGGTCGGGGTGGGAGCCCGAGTGGGGGCCGGGGCCACCGGGATCTGACCGGGGGCGGTGCCCGGCGGAACTTTTCGGCGGCCCGGGCCGGACCGATGGCGTTTTTCGTCGATGCAGTGGCCGGCGGCTGGTCCGCATCACGCACGGGCCGGAGGGTGGCGGCAGTCGCGTCACCACCCGAGGGGGAACCCGTGCCCGCCCAGTCCCGCCCGTACCCGCACCGCTGGACGGCGCTCTGCGCCCTGCTCACCGCCGAGGCGATGAACCTGCTGGACGCGACGATCGTGCAGGTCGCCGCGCCCGCCATGCGCGCCGACCTCGGCGGACCGGCCGCCGCCGTGCCCTGGCTGACCTCCGCCTACACCCTGCCGTTCGCCGTCCTGCTGCTCACCGGTGGCCGGCTCGGCGACCGGTACGGGCGGCGCCGGGTGTTCCGCACCGGCGTCGCCGGCTTCCTGCTCGCCTCGCTGGCCTGCTCCTGCGCGCCGACGCTCGCCGCCCTGCTCGCCTTCCGGGCCGTCCAGGGCGCGACCGCGGCCGTCGTCGTGCCGCAGACCATCGGCCTGATCAAGGCCCTGTTCCGCGGGCCCGAGACGGGGCGCGCGCTGGGCACCATCGGCCCGGTGATGGGGCTGGCCGCGCTCTGCGGACCGGTCCTCGGCGGGCTGCTCACCCACGCCGACCTGCTCGGCTCCTCCTGGCGCGCGGTCTTCCTGGTCAACCTGCCGCTCGCCCTCGCCGTGCTGGCCGTCGCCCCGCTGCTGCCGGAGGACCGTGCCCCGCACCGGCCCGGACTCGACCCGGCCGGCAGCACGCTCGCCGCCGCGGCCACCGGGCTGGTGGTGCTGCCGCTGCTCCGGCCCGAGGGCTCGGTGACGGACGCCCCGGCGCTGGCCTCGCTCGCCGCCGGGGCCGCCCTCACGGTGGGCTTCGGCGCCCACCAGCGGCGCGGTGCCCGGCGCGGCGCCGCCACCCTGATCGAGCGGAGCCTGTTCACCTCGGTGCGCTTCCCCGCGGCGCTGGCCTGCTCGGCCCTGTTCTTCGCGGTCACCACCGGGCTCACCCTGGTCGTCGTCCTCCAGCTCCAACTGGGCTCCGGGGCCGATGCGTTGACCTGTGGACTGACGCTGCTGCCGGGCTCGGCCGGGATGGCCGCGGCCTCCTGGTACACGGGGGCGCGGCTGCTGCCCCGGTACGGGGCGAAGGTCATGCCGGTCGGGCTCGCGGCGCTGGCCCTCGGCCTGCTCGCCGTCGCCGGCGCCTACCGGGCCGGCGGGAGCCCGGCACCGCTGTCCTGCGCACTGGTGGTGCTGGGCGCCGGCCAGGGCCTGTTCACCCCCGCCTTCTTCACCACCGCCCTGCGACCGCTGCGGCCGCAGGAGACCGGCTCGGCGGCGGGCCTGCTCAACGCCGTGCAGCAGCTGGGCGCGACCCTCGGCGTCGCGGTGCTCGGACGGGTCTACCTCGCCGGTCCGGACACCGCCGGGGCGCAGCGCGCCTGCTGGGTGGCGCTGGGCGCGCTGGTGCTGCTCGCCGCGGCCACCAGGGGGATGCGCACACCCGGCGGCGAACCGCCCACAGCCGGCCCGGACGCGTCAGGGCCGGACGCGGAGGCACGGCACGCGGCGAGGCCGGACCGGGCAGAATCGGAGCCCACCGCCGAACCGCAGGGGACCGCACATGCCGGATGAGCTCGACCGCGCCGTCGTCCACGCCCTGCGGATCGACGGGCGCGCCCCGTTCAGCCGGATCGCCGCCGTCCTCGACGTGTCGCCGCAGACCGTCGCCCGCCGCTACCGGCGGCTGCGCACCGAGGCCGGGCTGCGGGTCGTCGGGCTCGCCGACCCGCACCGGGCCGGCCGGGCCCAGTGGCTGCTGCGCCTGACCGCCGGCCCGCACACCGCCCAGGGCCTCGCCCAGGCGCTGGTCCGGCGCCCCGACACCGCATGGGTCAAACTGACCTCCGGCGGCACCGAGATCACCGCCATCGTCGAGACCGCTCCGGGCACCGACGGCCACAGCCTGCTGCTGCGCGACATCCCGCGCACCGCCGCCGTCACCGCCGTCTCCGCCCACTGCCTGCTGCACACCTACCGCGGCGGGCCGTCCGCCTGGCCGGGCAGCACCGACGCGCTGACCGAGGAGCAGGAGGCCCGGCTGCGGCCCGCCGAGACGGGGCCGGGCCGGGCGACGGCGGGCCCGAGCCGGGCGACGGCAGGTGCGATCCGGTCGCCGACCGGGCTGGACCGCACCGACCACGCGCTGCTCGCCGAACTCCACCGGGACGGCCGGACCCCGCTCGGCGACCTGGCCGCCGCGACCGGGCACACCCCCGCCACCGTCGCCCGCCGGCTGGCCGAACTCCGCGCCGACGGCACGGTCTTCCTCGACGTGGAGTACGACACCCGGCTGCTCGGGGCCGACATGCAGGCGCTGCTGTGGATGAGCGTCGCCCCCGCGCACCTGGACCGGGTCGGCCGCGCGCTGGCCACCCACCGCGAACTCGCGCTGGTCGCGGCGACCACCGGGCCGAGCAACCTCACCGCCACCGCGCTGTGCACCGACCCGGCGGACCTGCACCGCTACCTGACCCGGCGGCTGGGAAGCGTCCCGGAGATCACCGCGCTGGAGTCTGCGCCGGTGCTGCGCACGCTGAAGTCGGCCGGGCCCGTCGCACCGCCGCCGTCGCGCCGCGGCCAGGTCCGCTAGGTTCCGGGCCCCCGTCGGCCCCGCCCGGGCGGGGCC
>NZ_JBFAZB010000001.1:0-31421 GCF_040681575.1 Kitasatospora sp. NPDC051702 | reverse complement strand
CCCGGTGCCGGGGCCCGCCCCGGCCCCACCCCCGCGGCGGCCCGGCGGCGTGGTCGGCGTGGGGCGGGCCCCCGGCCGCCCCCGCCGGGGGGGGCCCGACGGCTTGACCTCTTTGGGGTTGACCGGCCTTCCTCGACAGGTCTATACCAGTGACAGCCATCGGCAACCACCCCGCGCCGAAGGACCGTTGGGCCTGCGCGCCACCCCCACTCCGGCGCGAGCAGGCCCTCCCCCCACCGCCGTCCCCGCCTGGAAGGGCCTCCGATGGAACGCGCACTCCCCCCACACCCCGCCACCCGGAACCCGAACCCCCCGGGCCGCCGCCGTCCGCGCCGGGTCGCCGTCGCCGTGGCCGGTGTGCTCGGCCTGGTCGCCGGCGGGGCCGCCGCACTGGCCGGCACCGGCTCGGCCGCCGCCGACACCGTCGCCGGCCTCGGCAGCAACTGGTACGCCTCGGCGCCCTACCTGATGCCCGAGGACAACAGCCCGCCGGACGCCGCGGCGGTGATGGACGCCACCGGGCAGAAGGCCTTCCAGCTGGCGTTCATCCTGGCCCAGGGCAACGGCTGTTCCCCGGCCTGGGGCGGCACCTCCTCGATCGACACCGACACCACCATGCCCGGCGTCATCCAGACCGTCCGGGCCAAGGGCGGCGACGTCTCGGTCTCCGTCGGCGGGTACGGCGGCACCAAGCTCGGCCAGGTCTGCGGCACCCCGGAGGCCACCGCCGCCGGCTACCAGAAGGCGATCACCAAGTACCAGCTGAAGGCGATCGACTTCGACCTGGAGGAGCCGGAGTACGAGAACACCGCGGCGATCCACAACGAGATCGGCGCGGCGCGCATCCTCCAGCAGAACAACCCCGGCCTGTACGTCTCGATCACCACCGCCGGGACGAACGCGGGCACCGGCTGGTTCGGCACCCAGATGCTGAACGAGGCCAAGTCCCAGGGGTTCACGCCGGACAACTACTCGATCATGCCGTTCGACGGCGGGTTCAACGGCGCGGCCGCCCAGACCGACGCGCTGGTGAAGTTCAACCAGATCCTGCAGACCACCTTCGGCTGGTCCGAGGCCACCGCGTACGCCCACGAGGGCGTGTCGATGATGAACGGCCGCACCGACGCCGCCGAGTACTTCCGGCAGGCGGACTTCCAGGCCGTACTGGACTTCGCCACCGCCCACCACCTCGCCCGGTACACCTACTGGTCGGTCAACCGGGACCGCCAGTGCCCGGGCACCGTCGACCCGGGGCTGTCCGGCTCCTGCTCCAGCGTGGTCCAGAACGACTGGGACTTCACCAAGTACACCGTGAAGTTCGCCGGGGCGACCCCGCCGACCACCCCGCCCACCACTCCGCCGACCACTCCGCCCAGCTCGCCGCCGCCCACCTCGGGGACCTGCACCGACCCGGCGTGGAGCGCGAGCACCACGTACACCTCGGGCAACAAGGTCTCGTACAACGGCCACAAGTACCACGCGAAGTGGTGGACCCTCAACGAGGTGCCGAGCGCCAGCGGCCAGTGGGGCGTCTGGGGCGACGACGGGCCCTGCTGACGGCGCACCGGCCGCCCTCGGCCGGGGCTGAGGCTGAGGCTGAGCCCGGGGTTGCGGCCGGGGCCGGGGCACGCACGCCCCGGCCCCGGCCGGCTCACGCCCCCGGCCCACGCCTCCGGCTCACTCCCCCGCGGCGAGCCGCTCCCGCAGATCGGCCAGCACCCCCGCCGCCTCCGGCAGCCCGGCGGCCTCGCAGCGGGCGATGCCCGCCGTCAGCCGGGCCACGGCCGCCTTCGTCCGGCCGAGGTCGGTGCCCTCGACCAGCGCGGCGAGCCGCAGGGCCTCCGCCCGCGGCGCCCCGTACTGCTCCCCTCCGTCGTCGTACCGGGCGATCGCCTTCTCTGCCTCGGCCACCGACTCCTCGTAACGCTCGCCGACGGCCAGGCAGCGCGCCCGCTCGTAGTGCGAACCGCCCTGCAGGAACGGGGCGTCGTACTCCAGCCCGGCCCGCTCGGCGGCTGCCCCGACGGCGTCCGCCTCGGCCAGCCTGGCGAGCGCCTCCGGCAGGCCGTCGGGGCCCTCGGCGCGCATCGTCAGCATGGCGAACTCCCTGAGGGTGGCCGCCAGTTGGTCCACCCGTGGAGCCCGTCCGTGGGCCTCCGCCGCGCGGTCCAGGGCGGCCTTCGCGGCCTCCCGGCGACCGGCCCTGGCCAGCGCCAGCGAGGCCTCGCAGGCCACCATCGTGTGGGTGTCCTGGTCCTCCCAGCCGGCCACGGCGTCCGCCAGCCGCAGGTACTCCTCGGCCGCCTCGCGGTCCTCGTCCAGGTCGGCCAGGCCCCGGGCGAGGTCCAGCCGGGCCTGCGCCAGCAGCCGCACGTCCAGCTCGGCGGCGGCCGCGTCCAGGAGCACCGACTCCAGCACCGCGACGGCGTCGGCCGTGCGCTCCGCGGCCCGCAGCACGTCCGCGAGCTGCAGCCGCACCCGGGCGGCCTCCTCCACGCCCTCCCGGCCCTTGCGGTCGAAGCGCGCCGCGGCCTCGGTGAGCGCCCGGATGGCACCGCCGCGGTCGTCGAGCAGCATGCAGGCGTGACCGAGCATCATGTACGTGGGTGCGAACGGGTAGCCGCCCTCGCCCCAGCGGACCGCCTCGGCGAGCGCCCGGTGGAACACCTCGACGGCCTCCGCCGGCTCCCCGTCCTGGAGCAGCACCTGTCCGAGCAGTCCGAGCACCCGCGGCGTCTGCCAGGGCAGCTCGGCCGTGTCCAACTGCGCCAGCACCTCGCGCAGTTCGGCCGCCGCCTCGGCCATCCGGCCCTGCCGGGCGGCCGCGTCGGCGCGGTACTGGCGGGAGGTGGCCGCCCGGCGGGCGGAGCCCAGGGCGACGGCCGCGCCGTGGTAGCCGTCGGCCGCCTCCTCGAACCGCCCGAGCACCGCGGCCGGCGGCTCGGGCAGCGCCGAGACTAGGTCGTGGTGGGCCGCGTAGGCGCGGACCTGCAGCACGATCAGGTAGTCGTCGTCGGTCATCGCGCCGCCCGCGGCCCGCAGCTCCTCCGCCGCGCGCAGCACCTCGTCCAGGGCCGGCCAGTCGGCCACCGCGCCCTCGACGTCGCCGAGCTCCGCGATCAGCGCACGGCCCCGGACCATCAGCGCCTGGCCGGGCAGCCCGGCCTCCTCGAACAGTGCGGCGGCCGCCACCAGACCGGCCCGGCCCTCGGCGTACTCGTCCCGCTCCAGTGAACGGTGGGCCCGCTGCTCGGCGAGTTCGGCGCGCAGCCGCGCGGCGCCGCCGTCCCCGGTGCCCTCCGGGAGCTCGAAACCGTCGGCGGTGAAGCGCTCCTCGATCCGCAGCCAGAGCCGCTCCGCGTCCGGGTGCCCGACCAGCTCCAGCTCCCGGGCGCGCACCACCAGGGCGGTGAAGTCCTCCGGCTCCGGCTCGACCGGCCGGCGCGGCACGGGAGCCGGGGCGGCGGCCAGTTCGGGCGCGGCGGCGGCGCGCACGCCGAGGGCGAGCGGCTCGGCCAGCAGCGGCTCGCGGGCCAGCCTGGCCCGCCGGTCGGCGCCGACCGCGCCGGTGCCGTTGCGGGCGTCGAAGCGGTCGGCCAGCGCCCCGGCCTCGGTGCGCAGGTGCACGAGCAGGGTGTCCACCGTCCAGCCGGTGCCCGGCGGACCGCTGACCGCGAGCGCCCCGTGCCCGGCCCGGGACAGCCCGGCGATCAGCACCTCGGCGCCGGTCAGGAAGGAGAGCCGGGCGGACTGGTCCCCCGTGACCGCGAAGAGGTCGCGGTTCTCGGCCAGGATCTCCAGGCCGCGCGGCTCGTTGCCGGACAGCGCGCAGAACTCCAGGTGCCGGCCGACGGCGTGCAGCATCGCGGCCTTGCCGCGCGCGTAGCGGTAGCCGGTCAGGTGGCAGGAGCGGGCCTCGTCCAGCCGGCCCAGGCGCAGCAGCGGGAGCAGGGCGGCGGCCTGGCTCAGGTAGGGCTCCTGCTCGCAGGAGCTGCTGCCGTCGAGGACGGGCCCCAGGACCTCCAGCGCCCGGGCGTCGTCACCGGCCTCGGCGAAGTGCTCGGCCCTGGCCCTCGTCTCGCAGGCGTGGCAGTCGCTCAGCTCGGTGCGCGGGCGCGCCGTCCACAGCTCGTAGGCGTCCTGACGGCCCTCGCCGGTCTGCGCGGCCAGGTGGTAGCGCTGCGCGTAGTACGGCTGGAGGTCGAAGCCGGCCGCCCGGTAGCGGTCGCGCAGTTCGGTGTGCCAGCGGTGCACGGCCGCCAGCGGCACCTCCGGGGTGTCCAGCAGGGCGCCGGCCACCCACTTGAAGCGCCAGAACACCTGGTGCCGGGCCCATTCGCCGAAGCCGTCCGGGTCGGTGTCCCAGAGCTTCAGCACCCGGGCGAAGACCACCGGGGTCTTGCTGCGCTCGCCGTCGTACTCGTAGGCCTCCATCAGCTCCAGCAGGGCCATCGAGTGCACCCCGGTGTCCTCGAACTGCTCCGCCGCGTCGACGAGTTCCTCGGCCACCACGGTCCGCTGCCGGCCGTACGGACGGGCGTCGTTCTCGCGCAGCGCGGCAATCACCGCGTCGGGTGTGTCCAGCATCACGCCTCCTTCGGGTCGGTGGCGTCCGGGCCGGCCGACTCGTGGCCGAGCATGGCGTGGTCCAGCAGGCTGATGAACGAGCGGTTGAGCAGGGCGCTCTCGCTCGCCTTCAGCGGGCGGCGGGTCATCAGCACGGCCTGCCCGTACAGCGCCTCGACGGCGGTGACGGCCAGCTCCCGGTCGGTGACCGTCGCGGCGCGGCGCACCAGCGGGTTGAGGTGGTTGAGCACCAGCTGGGCGCGCGGCGCCTCGGCGCGCAGCGAGCCGAGGATGTCCGCCCACAGGCCGTCCGCCTCGTCGGCGAGCTGGGCGCGGGTGCGCTCGTGCCGGGCCTCCCTGTTGTCCAGCAGCAGCGCGGGCGCGCTGGTCGGGTGGAAGCTGCGCAGCGCGACGTCGCAGTCGAACCGGCCGACCACCTCGCGGGCGATGGTCAGGAAGGCCCCGGCGGCGAGCTCGGCGGCCGGGTCGACGGAGTCCAGGTGCGCGGTGACGGTGCCCGGGTCGAGGTCGGCGACCGAGACGCCGGGGCGGATCTCGGGCAGCCGGTGCACCAAGTCCCGGTCGTAGGTGTAGCCGCCGTTGACCACGCCGAGGCCGGCCGCGCCGGCGATCGGGGCGACCTGGCGGAACTCCTCGACGGTGCGGGTCACCAGCACCACCGGGTGGCTGCGGGTGAACTCGTCCAGGGTGACGTTGCCGTCGGTGGTCTCGAACGGCAGCCACGGCAGCATCATCCGCAGCAGCTCGTCGTCGTAGCGGGCGAGCTCCTTGACCGCCAGGTGGTGCACCGAGAGGAAGCGGTGGAGCAGCGCCGGATCGCTCGCGGACAGGCCGGTCAGCCAGTCGCGGATCCGCACGCCCAGCGCGTCGCGGACGGCGGCCAGCGTCTCGTCCGCGTACAGGCCCTCGCGGGAGGCCGTGGGGCGCAGGCCGTCGGTGTCCACCACGCAGCGGACGAAGAACGCCCAGTCCGGCAGCAGTTCGTCGGCCTGGTCGGAGAGCAGCATGCCCTTGAGGTGCACCCGGTGGCCGGAGCGGCGCGAGGGCGGGGCGGCGTCCGGCAGGACGTACGCGACGCCGCGCAGGCCGACCAGCGGGAGGTCCAGGTCGATGGTGTCGAGCGGGGTGAAGTCGAAGGTGCCGCGGCAGTAGGCGGTCAGTGCGTCGCGCCGGGCGAGCGGCGAGCCGTGCCGCTCGGCCCACGGCGGGGTGCGGTTCACCCGGTGCTCGGTGCCGTTCGCGTCCACCACCGTCACGTCGTGGCGCAGCAGGCTGCCGAAGTCCCGTGCCAGCGCCAGCACCCGGCCCGGCCCCGTCCACTCGGCGGCGTCGGCGCGCGGGGAGAGCGTGACGGTGGTGCCGGGCTCCGGGCGGGCCGAGGCGGGCAGGGTGCGGATGGTGTAGCGGCCGTCGGAGCCGCCGCGCCACTCGATCACCGGCGCGTCCGGGCGGGCGGCGGAGCGGGTGACGACGGTGATCTCGTCGGCGACCACGAAGCAGGCGAGCAGGCCGATGCCGAACTGGCCGATGAAGTCGCCGCGGGCCCGGGCCAGCCCCGCGCCGTCCAGCCGGCCCTCGGCGTCGCGCTTGGAGCTGCGGCCGATGGTGGCGAGGAAGGTGTGGACGTCGGCCTCGGTCAGGCCGATGCCGGTGTCGGTGATGCTCAGCTCGTCGTCGGCGCGCACGGTGATCCGGGCGGGCGCGTCCTGGTCCAGCGCGCGGCGGGCGGAGATCGCGTCCACCGCGTTCTGCAGCAGCTCGCGCAGGTACACCCGCGGGCTGGAGTAGAGGTGGTGGGAGAGGAGGTCCACCAGGCCGCGCAGGTCCACCTGGAAGGTGTGCGCGCTCGTCGGGTGCTCGGAGGCCGGGTTCTCGGAAGGGGACACCGCAGGCTCTTTCGATCGCGGGGCGGGTGACGGGGTTCGGGCGGGGGCGGCGTCAGGACGCGCAGCGGTCCCGGTGGGAGCGGAAGGCCTTGACCGGATCGCCGGACAGGTAGTGCCAGGGCGCCTCGGTGACCATGCCGTCGAGCGCGTCGAACAGCAGCCGCGCCGTCCTGCGCTGGTCGGCCAGCGAGAAGACCATCGCGAAGGTGTTGAAGGGGCCCTGCCAGCCGCGGACCGGGACGAAGTCCGGGTGCAGCACCGACCGGAAGGCGGCCTCCTGCAGCTCGGCCACCACCTCGGGGCTCGCCAGGTAGGCGCGGTCCTCGCCGTCCGGGAGGTCCAGCCAGCGCTCGAGGTGCGCCAGCGCGACCAGCTCGCCGAGCTGGCTGCCCTCCGGCGCGGCGAGCATCGAGGAGCGGGCGAAGGCGTGCATCTCCTCGTGCGAGCCGCCCCACTTGGCGCACAGCTGCTGCAGGCGCTGGCGGTGCGAGGCCGGGTGCCCGGGGACCCGGCGCACCGCGGCCTCGAACCGGCAGGTGGCGGCCTCCGGCGGCAGCGAGGCGCCGCGCGCGCTGATCTGCAGGTAGAACCAGGGGGCCAGCCAGGACGGCTCGCGCTCGGCGACCTCCAGCAGCTGCTCCTCGGCCACCTCCAGCCGCTCGTGGAAGACCCGCCACTGGTCCTCGGACACCTGCTTGGCCCGGGCCCCGGTGCGGGCCTCCCAGGCCCAGGTCACGTGCCGGGCGCCGGACAGCAGCAGGGCGAGGGTGTCCTCCGGCCGCTCGGCCAGGGCCCGGGCCGTCCACTCCTCGACCCCGGGCACGTCGGCGATCGCGCCGACGACCCCGCTCAGCTCCGCGCCGTCGAGGCCGGCCAGCGCCGGGCCGAGGGCCGCCCAGTCCCCGGCGCGGGCCTGGCCGAGCATCAGGCGGACGGACTCGTCCCCCAGGGCCGGGTCCAGCCGCGGTGCGGCGGCGGAGGGCTCGGCGGCGCGCCGCCCGAACCCGAACCACCCGGCCCGGTCCTGACCGGTCTCCCCGCCGGAGCGGCGTCGGAACAGCGCCATGTACGGCCCCCCTGGAACATCGTCGGCATCTTTCGCATGGCCGCGCGGCGACCACCCCAGAGGAGTAGATATCACGGCCGACCGACATCCGTTTCCCCAGCCCAGGGGCCCGGCGGGGAGGGCGGCGCGGCGGGCGGCGGCCGCGGCCGGCGGCGGTCGGGGGTCCGGACGTCCGCGAGGCCCCGGGCACGGAGCGGCTCGGGGCCTCGCGGGCGGCGGGCGGGGTGGGGTGGCGGGCGCGGGGCCGTCAGGCCGTCAGGCCGCCAGGCCGCCAGGACCACCGGGGCCGCCAGGGCCTCCCGGACCGACGTTCCGTCAGCCCACGCCGAGGCCGGCGTCGGGGGTCGCGCCCGCCTGCGCCTGCTCGATCCGCTTGACCAGCATGGCGGCGAAGCGCCGGGTGGCGGCCAGGTCGACCGGCCCGCCCTCGGTGGTCACGCTGGCGACGACGGTGCCCGAACGCACCACGATGCCGATGCCCTCGCCGTCGGCCAGCTGGCCCTGGAAGGCCTGGCTCTCGCTGCCCAGCACGGGGGTGTCGACCTTGCGGAACGGCCCGGCGGTGTACGAGGCGTAGGACTCCTTCAGCCGGTTCCTGGCGGCGTCCCGGCTGGGCAGGGTGTCGACGAAGAAGCGGGCGACGACGTCCCCCGAGGAGAACCGGACCGAGCCGCTGAGCGGCTTGCCGGTGCAGGGCGCCGCGGCGGTGCAGGTGGTGGCGTGGTCGGCGGTGTCGACCTTCCGCTTCTCCTCCTCCCAGCCGGTCATCGCCTTGGCGTCGGGCAGCACCCGGCCGACGATCCGGTCGTCCAGCAGCACCGCGTCCAGGTCCTGACCGGGCGTCGCCGCGGCCGGCGGCGGCACGGGCGCCCCGCCGCTGCCGCCCGGTGCGGGGGCCGAGGCCGCCGCCGAGGACGGCCCGGCGGCCGGCGCCGAGGCCGCGCCGGGAGCCGCGGGCGACGCCGCACCGGAGGCGTCGGCCGCCGGGGAGGCGGACGCCGCACCCGTGGCCGGGCTCGCCGCCGGAGCCGTCCCCGACGCCGGGGCGGCCGTCCCCGACGCGCCCTTCGCGGTGTCCGATCCGCCCGAGGAGCACCCGGTGAGCGCACCCACCAGCACCCCGGTCGCCACCGCCGCGGCGGCCATCCGCCGACCACCCATCCCCATCGCCCGCTCCCTCCGGCTGTCCGTGACCCCTCAAGATAGCCGCAGGTCCGGCCGCCCCCGCGGCCAGGGCCCGCAGGGCGTCCGGGCCCGATGGGATAATGGGCCGATCTTCCGGACCGAGGGGTAGCGCATGGCCAGCCGACTGAGGGCGCTGAGGACGCAGAACCGGCTCAGCCTGGAGGCCCTGGCGGCGCAGGTGGGGGTGACGAAGAGCTACCTCTCCAAGGTGGAACGCGGGATCAGCGACCCGTCGATCTCCACGGCGCTGAAGCTGGCGAACGCCCTGGGGGTGGACGTCGGCCGACTGTTCTCCGACGAGGTCGAGCCCGAGCTGGTCACCGTGGTGCGGGCCGGCGAGCGCACCCCGCTGACGACCGGCGAGGCCGGCCGCGGGGCCCCCCGGTACGAGGGGATCGCGACCGGCCTGGCCGGCAAGCGGATGGCGCCGTTCGTGATGTACCCGCCGACCGGCCGGGCCGCGGCGCCGTTCAAGTCGCACGCGGGCGAGGAGTTCCTCTTCGTCCACGCGGGCACGGCCGAGCTGGAGTTCCCGGAGCGGACGGTGCCGCTCGGCCCGGGCGACAGCGTCTACTTCAACGCGGCCGTGCCGCACCGCTGCCGCAGCACCGGGGACGAGCCCGCGGTGGTGCTGGTGGTGATTCACGACGAGCCCGCGGAGCCCGGGGACCGCGTCCCACCGCTGCCCTAGGGTCGCCCTCGGGGCCGTGTCCGCGGGGACGGCCCGGTCAGACCACCCGGCCGGCGTCCACCGCGGCCAGCAGGCCGGCCAGTTCGGCCGTCCGTTCGGCGTCCAGCGGCAGCAGCGGCGGCCGGGGGCCGCCGGCGTCGAAGCCGCGCAGCGCGAGCCCGGCCTTGACGGTGGTCGGCAGGCCGCCCCGGACGATGAACTGCAGGACGCCGAGCTGCCGCCGGAACACCTCGGCCGCGCCGGCGAGGTCCCCGGCCCGGACCGCCCGGTGCAGGGCCAGCGTCTCCTCCGGGATCAGGCAGGGCGCCGCGGTGCACCAGCCGGCCGCGCCGGCGGTGAGGGCCGCGAAGGCGAGCGGGTTGCTCCCGTTGTAGAAGGGCAGCTCGCCGCCGGTGAGGTGGTGCAGCCGGTGCATCCGGCCCAGGTCTCCGGTGCTCTCCTTGACCATGGTGATGTTCTCCACGCCCTCCACCAGGGAGACCATCAGCTCCGGGCCGAGGTCGACGCCGGCGGTGGCCGGGTTGTTGTAGACCATCACCTCGATCCCGACGGCACCGGCGACCTCCGTGTAGTGCCGGACGATCTCGCGCTCGTCGAGCCGCCAGTACGACAGCGGCAGCACCATCACCGCGCTCGCCCCGGCCCGCTCGGCCAGCCGCGCCCGCCGCACCGCGCCCCGGGTGGTGAGCTCGGCGACGCCGACGACCGTCGGCACCCGCCCGGCCACCGCGGAGACCGCGGCCTCGGCGGCCGTGCGCCACTCGGACTCCTCCAGGTAGGCGCTCTCGCCGGTCGAGCCGAGCGGGGCGACGGCGTGCACGCCGCTCGCCACCAGGCGCTCGACGAGCGCGGCCAGCCGGTCGGCGTCGACCCGCTCGCCGTCCGGGGTGAAGGGGGTGACCGGGTAGGCGATCACACCGTCCAGGTTCAACGCCGACATCTCAGGAACCGTCCTCTCCGGTGGCGGACAGCGCGTCGCGGTGGCCGGCCCGCAGGGCGCGGCGGGCGTAGTAGGCGAAGGTGGCCTGGCCGCGCTTGGGGGTGGAGATCCAGTCGTGGGCCTCCTGGGCGAGCAGCTCGGGGATCTCCTGGATCCGCCCGGCGGCGGAGGCCAGCAGCTGGAGCCTGGCGGCCCGCTCGAAGAGCAGGGCGAGGGTGCAGGACTCCTCGATGCTCCCGGTGGCGACCAGCTGGCCGTGGTGCGCGAGCAGCAGCGCCCGCTTGTCCCCGAGGGCGGCCGAGATCAGCTCGCCCTCCTCGTTGCCGACCGGGATGCCGGGCCACTTCTCCAGGAACGCGCAGTCGTCGTACAGCGGGCACATGTCCATGTGCGAGACGACGAGCGGGGTCTCCAGCATGGACAGCGCGGAGATGTGCAGCGGGTGGGTGTGGATGATGCAGGTGACGTCCGGGCGGGCCCGGTAGACCCAGCTGTGGAAGCGGTTGGCCGGGTTGGCCATGCCGTCGCCCTCCAGGACGTTGAGGTCCTCGTCGACGAGCAGCAGGTTGGACTCGGTGATCTCGTCGAAGCCGAGGCCGAGGCGCTGGGTGTAGTAGGTGCCGGGCCGCTCGGCCCGGCAGGTGATCTGCCCGGCCAGACCGGAGTCGTGGCCGGCGTCGAACAGGATCCGGCAGGTCAGCGCGAGCTTCTGCCGCGCCGTCCAGCCGGTGTCGGGTATCGCCTCCCGCATCCGCCGGTGGGCGAGGTCGACGAGGGCCGTCTTGTCGGTGGTGAACGTGTCCGCCATGTGCGCGGGTCCTCCCTCTCGGTCAGAACACTTTGTTCACCATAGGACACGTGGTGTCCTGCTGTCGACGGTGCGGCCCCGACGGGTCCGCGCGGGAGGGCCGGGGAGGCCCCGGAGGGGCCGGGACGCCCGGGAGGCCGGGGCGCCGGCGAGGCCCCGGGAACGCCGGAAGGCGGCGGGGCGGCGACCGTGGTGGTCGTCGCCCCGCCGCCTTCGCGGGGAGTCAGCCCTGGATGGTCCGGGCGTCCGGCAGGCTCGGGATCAGAGCGCCGGGGCCGGGTACGTCGGGTACTCGACGCCCGAGACGTACTGGACGACCCGGATGACCTGGCAGGAGTAGCCGAACTCGTTGTCGTACCACAGGTAGAGGATGGCGTTGTCGCCCTCGACCTTGGTGGCGCCCGCGTCGACGATCGAGGCGTGCCGCGAGCCGATGAAGTCGCTGGAGACGGCGTCCGGGGAGTCGATGAAGTCGATCTGGCGCTTCAGCGGCGAGGTCAGCGAGACGCCCCGCAGGTAGTCCAGGACCTCCTCGCGGTTGGCCTCGCGGGCCAGCTGCAGGTTCAGGATGGCGATCGAGACGTCCGGCACGGGGACGCGGATCGAGCTGCCGGTGATCTTCGCCTTGAGGTCCGGCAGGGCCTTGGCGACGGCCGAGGCGGCACCGGTCTCGGTGATCACCATGTTCAGCGGCGCCGAGCGGCCGCGGCGGTCGGCCTTGTGGTAGTTGTCCAGCAGGTTCTGGTCGTTGGTGAACGAGTGGACGGTCTCCACGTGGCCGCGCAGCACGCCGTACTCGTCCTCCATCGCCTTCAGCGGCGGGACGATCGCGTTGGTGGTGCAGGAGGCGCAGGAGAGGATCTGCTCGTCCGGCTTGATGGTGTCGTGGTTGACGCCGTGGACGATGTTCGGGACGTCGCCCTTGCCCGGGGCGGTCAGCACGACCTTGGCGATGCCGGGGCGCAGGTGCTTGGACAGCCCCTCGCGGTCACGCCAGCGACCGGTGTTGTCGATCAGGATGGCGTCCTTGATCCCGTACTCCGTGTAGTCGACCTTGGTCGGGTCGTCGGAGTAGATCACGGTGATCTCGTTGCCGTTGGCGATGATCTTGTTGTTCGCCTCGTCGACGGTGATCGTGCCCTGGAAGGGGCCGTGGATCGAGTCGCGGCGCAGCAGCGAGGCGCGCTTGACGATGTCGTCGCCGCCGCTGTTGCGGACCACGATCGCCTTCAGGCGCAGACCGTTGCCGGAGGCCTTCTCGATCAGCAGGCGGGCGACCAGGCGGCCGATCCGGCCGAAGCCGTACAGCACGACGTCGCGGGCGTCACGGCGCTCCAGCTTGTTCTCGCCGGTGGCACCGGAGACGGCACGGGCGGTGAACTCCTCGACCGACAGGCCGTGGTCGTCGGCCTTGTAGGTCGCGGCGAGCATGCCGATGTCGATCTGGGACGGGCCGAGGTCCAGGGTGGTCAGCGCGCTCAGGAAGGGCATCGTCTCGGTGACCGAGAGCTCCTCGCCGGCTATCTGGCGGGCGAAGCGGTGCGTCTTCAGGATGCTGACCACCGACTTGTTCACCAGGGAACGGCTGTGCAGCAGGACGGTGACATCCCGCTCCCGGTGCAGCCGCCCGATGATCGGGATCATCGACTCCGCGATCTCCTCGCGGTTCTTCCAGTCCGTGAACACGTCGTCGTTGACAGTCACAAGTCCATCTTTCGAGCTGAGGGTGTTGCCCACATGGTAGCTTCGCCCGCCCCCGGCCCTTCGGGCGGTCCCACCCCGGTGCCCGCCCCGCCCGCCCCGCACCACCGCCCCCGGCACGCCCCGGACCAGCACCTTCGCCCCAACCGCCGCCCCCCGCACCACCCCTGGCACCCCTCACCCCCCACCCCCCGGCGTGATCACCGCCACCCTCCGCCCCCTCGAAACGGCCCCGCCCGCCCCCCCCCCCGGGCAGCGGGCCACCGCATCGGCCCGGCCTCGAAGCCGCCCCGCGGACTCGACCGCCGCGGGTCGCCCCGCCGCAGCCCGTGCGACGGGCGTCAATCACGCCCTGGTGCGGGCCGGGCGCGGGGTGTGTGCGGCGGTCGTCCGTACGCGGCCCGAGTGATCGTCCAGGCCAGTACAGTGGGCACACCGCCCGACCGACCGAGTCGCGCAACGAGGGGGACGCGTGGCGACGCTGGGGATGCACCGGGACTTCCTGCTGGAGTTCACGGCGCTGGAGAAGCCGGTGCAGCGGCGGGTGTTCGAGGCCTTCGAGAAGTTCACCGGGGCCACGCACGCCGGCCTGCACCTGGAGAAGCTCGCCCACCAGCGGGATCCCCGGATCCGGACCATCCGGATCACCGCCTTCTGGCGCGGGGTGGTCCTCAAGGAGGACGAGGGTGACGGCTACCTCCTGCTGAAGGTCCTCCCCCACGACAAGGCCAACGACTGGGCGTGCAAGCACCGGGGCTCGGTCAACACCGCCACCCAGGGCATCGAGATACGCAACGACGTCGCGCTGGAGCGTGCGACCGAGTCCCTGAAGGCCGCTGCCACCGACGAGCCCCGGCGGCTCTTCGCCGACCGCTCCGACAAGGTCCTGCGCAGCCTGGGCGTCGACGAGGAGATCCTGCCGATCATCCGGCTGCTCCCCGACGAGGCCCACCTGGAGGCGCTCCACCGGGTCCTGCCGGAGCAGCAGTTCGACGTGCTGATCGGCCTCGCGAGCGGGATGGAGCCGGAGGAGGTCGACCGCGAGATCGTCCAGGCCTACGCCCGGACGGCGGCCCCGGTGAGCGCGGCGCAGCCCGAGGACGGGCTGGTCTCGGCGATGGCCCACGCACGCGGCCGGGTCGCCCTGGTGTCCTGCCCCGAGGAGCTGCTGGAGATCCTGGAGCGCCCGTTCGACGCGTGGCGGATCTTCCTCCACCCGGCCCAGTACCGGATCGCCTACCGGGACTCCTACAACGGGCCCGCCCGCGTCACCGGCGGGCCCGGGACCGGCAAGACCGTGGTGGCCCTGCACCGCGCCTACCACCTGGCGCGCCGGTTGCCGGCGGACGCACCCGACGGATCGATTCTGCTGACCACCTTCACCAAGGACCTCGCCGCGGAGCTGGAACGGTGCCTCACGCTGCTCGTCACGGACGAGCGGGCCAGGGCGAAGGTCCGGGTGGTCACCGTCGACGCGCTGGCGAACGAGGTCCTCCGCCGTTCGCGCGGCGGCGCTCCGCTGAAGATCGTCTTCAACCAGCGCGCCGTCCTCGCCCGTTGGGGCCGGATCGCCGACCGGCTTGGGGTCGACTTCACCGACGTCTTCCTGGACCAGGAGTGGCGGCAGGTCGTCCTGGCCCAGGCGATCGAGAGCCCGGAGCAGTACCTGAAGGCGTCCCGGTCCGGCCGGGGGACGGCCCTCGGCCCGCTGAGGAAGGCCCAGCTGTGGCGGGCGGTGGCCGCGTTCGAGGAGGAGCTGCGGCAGGCCGGGGAGTGGACCTTCCTGCAGGTCTGCGCGCAGGCCGCGCGGGTGCTCGACGAGCAGGACGAGCGCCCGTTCCGGCACGTGGTGATCGACGAGGCGCAGGACCTGCACCCCGCGCAGTGGAGGTTCCTGCGCGCGGTCGTCGCGCCCGGGCCGGACGACCTGTTCCTCGCCGGTGACCCGCACCAGCGGATCTACGGGAACAAGGTCTCGCTGCGCTCGCTCGGGATCCAGGTGGTCGGGCGGTCCTCCCGGCTGCGGATCAACTACCGGACGACGCACGAGATCCTCAGCTGGTCCGCGTCCCTGCTCACCGGTGAGCGCCCGGACGACATGGACGGCGGGGAGGAGTCCCTCGCCGGCTACCACTCGACCCTCCACGGGGCCCGCCCCGAGACGCACGGCCACGTCGACGAGGCCGAGGAGATCCGGGCCCTGGTCGCCCGCGTCGGGGAGTGGACCGCCTCGGGGGTGAGTCCCGAGGACATCGGCGTCGCCGCCCGGACCGCCCGGCTCGGCCGTGACATCACCCAGGCCCTGGAGCGGGCCGGGACACCGGCCTGGCTGCTCGGCAACGCGCCGGCGCCCGGTGTCCGGGTCGGCACCATGCACCGGATGAAGGGGCTGGAGTTCCGCTACGTCGCCGTGGCCGGCGTGAGCGACGGCCTGGTGCCCATGCGGAGCGCGATCACTCCGGTGGACACCGACCCGCTGCAGCACCAGGAGGACCTCAACGGGGAGCTGAGCCTGCTCTTCGTGGCGTGCACGCGGGCGAGGGAGGCCCTGCACGTGTCCTGGCACGGCACGCCCAGTGTCTTCCTCGAACCGGTCGTCCCGACGGCGTCGCTCGCGCGCCGACACCCGGCGTCGCTCGCCCGGTGACACCCGGCCCCACCCGGTCGTCCGCAGGGAGGGGGTCCCCCGTCCGGCAGCCGTCCCGGCGCCGTGCCGACCGCGCCCCGGGGCGGCCGCTGCTCCGGTGCCGGGCCGAGGGGGAGGTCCTCCGGAAGGAGTTGCCGGGGGTCCGGGGCGGTGCGGTAATGGAGAGCGCCGTGCGGTGAGCGGACGACCAGCGATCCCGGGAGCAGGTATGACAGGCGGTCCCGAGCCCATCAGTCCCGAGGGCCTGCGGGCGGTGCAGGAGGACCTGGCGCAGCTGCGCGCCGAGCGGGCCAGGGCCGCCGCGACGCTGCGCGCGGAGGACCCGGTCGGCGACCGGGCCGACGCGGCGGACGAGCTGCAGCGGGCCTCCGACGTGCTGCGGCTGGACCGGCGGATCGCCGAGCTGGAGCTGCGGCTCCACGAGGCGGAGGTGGCGGGCCCGCCGGCCACCGACGTGGTGGGGGTGGGCTCCACCGTGACCCTCCGGTTCGCGGACGGCAGCCGGGAGACCGTGGCGGTCGGGGAGCTCGCCGAGCACCTGGAGCAGAACCTGGTGACGGCCGACAGTCCGCTCGGCCGGGCGCTGCTCGGGCACCGCGCCGGGGACACCGTGGACTACCAGACGCCCGGGGGCGGGACCAGCGCGGTGGTGCTGTCGATCGGCCGCTGAGGCCGGGGGCTGGGCGCCCGCGGCCGGTTCACCCGGCCTGCGGGGTCCAGCGGTGCAGGCCCTTGCGGTCGTAGTAGCGGGTCATCCCGAAGCCGAAGGCCAGCGCGAGCACGGTGCCGATCACGATCATGATCCAGGCCCGGGTGAGGCCCGCGTCCGCCCGGGCGTCGAAGAAGAGGATGGCCCGGATGCCGTCGCTGAGCTGGCGCATCGGCTCGAAGGTCGCCAGGAAGCGGTAGAACCCGGGCACCGCCTGGAGCGGGATGGTCGCCCCGGAGGACGGCAGTGCGAACGCGATGAAGACGAACATCGACACCAGCTGGCCGATGCCGCCGAAGGCCGCGTTGATCGCCTGGACGCCGAGGCCGACGGCCAGGCTGGCGCAGTAGGCGAACACCCAGAGCAGTCCCTGGTGCGGGGCGTCCATGCCGAGCAGGGTGATCGAGCAGAGCATCACCAGGGTGGTGGTGAGCAGGGTGATCCCGGCCGTCATGACCATCTTCAGCAGCAGCGTCTGGGTGCGGCTGATCGGGACGGTCGGCCGCCGGGTGTGCCAGGGGCCGAGCTCGCTGTCGCTGTAGCCGAGCGCCGTGTCGACGCCGTTGTGGATGATGTTGCCACCGATGAAGCCCATCAGCACGGCCAGCAGCGTGTAGTAGAAGGCGGTCAGGCCGAGCCCGCTGTGGGTGCCGATCGGGTGGCCGACCCGGGTGGTGACGGCGAGCGGGTCGGCGAGCAGCAGCCGCGCGGTGGGGCTGGTGTCGGGCCCGCCCGTGCCCTGGTCCCCGGCGGGCGGCAGGGCGGCGGTCAGCTGCTTGCCGACCGCCAGCGAGGCCTGGTGGGCCGCGGCCTGGGTGGTCTGGGAGGCCAGCGAGGAGCCGAGGCTGCCGAGCCCGGGGTTGGTCAGCACCGTCAGGGTGGGCTGCTCCGTCGCCCGCCCGGCCGCCAGGGCCTCGACGGCGGGGGTGAAGTCCGCCGGGACGACCAGCGCGCCGTAGACCTTGCCGGTGGCCAGCTGCTCGTTCGCCTCGTCCGGGTCGACCTGGCGCCAGTCGACGGTGCCGGCCGGAGTGTTCGCGACGACGGCCCGGGTCAGCTCGGTGCCGAGGTTCGTCTCCCGGCCCGGCGGGGGCGCGTTGCGGTCGGCGTTCACCAGGGCGATCGGCAGCCGGTGCAGCTGCCCGACCGGGTTGACGATGCCGCCCATGTAGAGCAGCGAGAGCACCACGGCCACCAGCCCGCACAGGACGGCGGGGACGATCCAGAGCTTGGGGCGGCGGGCGAGCACGAGGGCCCGCGCCTGCGGGGGACCTCCCTGGGAACCTGCGGAGGCCATGCCTGCCACCCCTCGGGTCCGGGCGGCAGCCTGGTGCTGCGGCCGGTGCGGTGGGAAGTCGTTCCGTGGCGGCCCCGTGGCCAAACCCGCGTCACCCGATCCGCCCCGTGGGGGTCGGCGGGGGCCCGGGCGGGCGCGCCGGCCGGCGTCGATAGCGGGCCGATGGCCGGGGCTGCCAGGCTGCAGCCGTCCCTACCCCGCTGCCGACCGGCCGCCGTCAGGACTTGGAGTCAGTTCGAGATGACCGAGCACACCGCGTTCCGCACCGCCGGGATCCGTACCGCCGCCTTCCGCACCGCCGCCTTCTGCGCCGACCACCGGTCGGGCGAGCACAACCCCTGGGGCTAGCCCGCCGGAGCACGTGCACCGACCGCGGCGGCCGCCGTGGTCGGTGGGGCGACCACGGCGGCGGCAGGGGGCCGGTGGGGGTGCGTCAGGCCCTGAGGGCGGCCCGGACCGCGGCGCCGGCCTCCTTGGTGCCGAGGGTGCCGCCGAGGTCCGGGGTGCACGCGCCCTCGCCGACGGCGGTGCCGACGGCCAGCTGGACCGCCTTCGCCTCGGCCGCCCAGCCCAGGCGCTCCAGCATCAGCGCGGAGCTGAGGATCGCGCCGAAGGGGTTGCCGATGCCCCGGCCGGCGATGTCGGGCGCGCTGCCGTGCACCGGCTCGTACAGGCCGAACCCGGTCGCCGGGTTGATGTTGGCGGAGGCGGCGTTGCCCAGACCGCCGGCCAGCATGGCGGCCAGGTCGCTGAGGATGTCGCCGTAGGAGTTGTTGGTGACGATGACGTCGAACTGCGACGGGTCGGAGATCAGCTTCATCGCCGCGGCGTCGACGTAGAGGTGGGTGGAGCGGATGCCGGGGTTGCGGTCGGCGGCCGCCCGGAAGGCCCGCTGCCAGACCTGCCCGCCGTGCCGCACGGCGTTGGACTTGTCGACCATGCAGACGCCGCGCTCGGCGATCGAGTAGGCGTACTCCATCACCCGCGAGACGCCCATGTGGGTGCTGACGTCCGCGTCGATCGCCATCTCGTGCTCGGTGCCGCCGCGCAGCACGCCGCCGATGTCGGTGTAGAGGCCCTCGGTGTTCTCCCGGACGATCACGGCGTCGATGCCGCGGGTCCGGTCGTCGCGCAGCGGGCTCAGCCGCTCGTGCAGCAGGGTGGCGGGGCGGTGGTTGACGTAGAGGTCGAGGTCGAAGCGCAGGCGCAGCAGGACGCCGCGGCCGTAGTCCGAGGTCTTCACCCGGGGGTCGCCGATGGCGCCGAAGAGCACCGAGTCGCTGGCCCTGATCCGTTCGAAGTCCTCGTCGGACAGGGAGACCCCGGTCCGCAGGTAGGTGTCGGCGTTGACGTGGTCGAGGACGTCGAACGCGAGGTCCAGGCCCAGCGCGTCGATGGTCTCCAGGGCCTCCTGGGTCACCTCGGGTCCGATGCCGTCACCGGGGATGACGGTCACTGTCTTGGTCATGGGTCTCACCGTTTCTGGGGTGGGGCCGGCCGGTTCCGGGTCGGGCCGGCCGGGCCGGCCGGGGTCGGGCGGGGTCACCGCCGCACGGCCCGGCGTCTCGGGCGGGGGCGCCGCGGGCGCCGGTGGTCAGGAGGCCCGGCGCTTGCGCGCCGCCTCCGGGGAGGAGAGGGCTCCGCGGGTGATGCTGGTCATCCAGGCGGGGCGGCGCTGTTCGAAGGCGGCGATCGCGTCGGCCTTGCGGAGGGTCACGTCGATGTCGTCGAGGCCGTTGAGCAGCAGCCAGCGGGCGCGGTGGTCCGCCTCGAACTCCCAGGTCCCGCCGGCGGCGGTGACGGTGAGCGCCTCGAGGTCGACGGTGATCCCGAACTCCGGGTCGGCCTGGGCCCGTTCGGCGAGGTCGGCGACGACGGGCACCGGCAGGGCGACGGCCAGCAGGCCGTTCTTCAGCGCGTTGCGCAGGAAGATGTCGCCGAAGCTGGTGGCGATGACGGCCCGGAAGCCCCAGTCGCGCAGCGCCCACACGGCGTGCTCGCGGGAGCTGCCGGTGCCGAAGTTGTGGCCCGCCACCAGGATGCTGGCGTCCTGGTGCTGCGGCTGGTTCAGGACGAACCCGGGCTCCTTGCGCCAGTGCCCGAACAGGGTGTCGGCGTAGCCGGACTTGGTGAGCCGCTTGCAGAACTCGGCCGGGATGATCTGGTCGGTGTCGACGTCGTCCCGGGAGAGCGCGACGGCCCGTCCGGTGTGCGCCGTGAGCGGCTCCCTCATGCCTGTGCCCCCTGCTGGTCGGTGCGCGCGGTCGGCGCGGTCGGGTCGGACGGACGGATCCGGTCGGACGGACGGATCCGGTCGGACGGACGGGTCGGGCTGGTGCGCCCGGCGGCGCTCACAGCTCGGTCGGCGCGGCCAGCCGGCCGACGACGGCGGTGGTGGCGGCGACGACGGGCGAGACCAGGTGGGTGCGGGCGTGGGTGCCCTGCCGGCCCTCGTAGTTCCGGTTGGAGGTGGAGGCGACCCGCTGGATGCCCTGCAGGCGGTCGGCGTTGATGCCCATGCACATCGAGCAGCCGGACAGCCGCCACTGCGCGCCGGCGTCCAGGAACACCTTGTGCAGCCCCTCCTCCTCGGCCTGGGCCCGGACGGCCATCGAGCCGGGGACGACGAGCATGGTGATGCCGTCGGAGACCTTGCGGCCGCGCAGCACGTCGGCGGCGGCCCGGAGGTCCTCGATCCGGCCGTTGGTGCAGGAGCCCAGGAAGACCGTGTCGATCCGCACGTCGCGCAGGGCGACCTCCGGCTCCAGGCCCATGTACTCCAGGGCCCGTCGGGCGGCCTGCTGCTCGGCGGCGGTCGCGAAGGTCTCCGGCGCCGGCACCGCGCCGTCCAGCGGCACGGCCTGGCCGGGGTTGGTGCCCCAGGTGACGAACGGCCGCAGCCCGGTGACGTCCAGCTCGACGACGCGGTCGAAGGCGGCGCCCTCGTCGGTGCGCAGCGAGCGCCAGTGGAGCTCGGCCTCGTCCCAGTCGGCGCCGGTGTCCGCCCAGCGCTCGCGCAGGTAGTCCAGCGTGGTGTCGTCCGGGGCGATCAGACCGGCCCGGGCACCCGCCTCGATGCTCATGTTGCAGACCGTCATCCGCCCCTCCATGGAGAGGTTCTCGACGGCCCGGCCGCGGTACTCGATCGCGTAGCCGTTGGCGCCGTTGGCACCGATGTGCGCGATGAGGGCGAGGATCAGGTCCTTCGGGGTCACGTCGGCCGGCGGCTCGCCGAGGAACTCGACGGCCATCGTCCGGGGGCGCGGGAGCGCCAGCGTCTGGGTGGCGAGGACGTGCTCCACGTCGCTGGTGCCGACGCCGAAGGCGAGCGCCCCGAAGGCGCCGTGCGTGGAGGTGTGGCTGTCGCCGCAGACCACGGTCATCCCGGGGCGCACGAAGCCCAGTTCGGGCGCCACCACGTGGACGATGCCCTGGTGGTCGTCGCCCAGCGAGAAGAGCTCGATGCCCTGCTCGGCGCAGTTCTCGCGCAGCCGCTCCAGCTGGGCGCTGCCCATCGCGTCCTTGACCAGCAGCGTGTTGGTGGGCACGTTGTGGTCTTCCAGGGCGAGGGCGAGGTCGGGCCGGCGGACCCGGCGCCCGGCCAGCTGCAGGCCGTCGAAGGCCTGCGGGGAGCTGGCCTCGTGGAGCAGGTGGAGGTCGATGTAGAGGAGGTCGGGCTCGCCCGGGGCCCGGTCGACGACGTGGCTCTCCCAGACCTTCTCGATCAGGTTGCGCGCGGTGCCGCTCATCGCCCGGCCACCGCCATCCCGGCGGCGTCGGCGGTGCGGCGCAGGCGGCCGGCGATGATCTCGCGCAGTTCGCCGAGCTCGACGCAGGTGCCGTCGGCGCGGTCGGCGATGTAGGTGTCGTAGATCTCGTCGAGCAGGTCGCGCTCGGCGCCGAGGCCCATCTGGTCGAACAGGTTGCGGACCACGGTGCGCCCGGAGTGCCGGCCGATGAGGATTCCGCGCTCCCGGCCGAAGCTGTGCGGTTCGACGTACTCGTAGGTCACCGGATTGCGCAGCATGCCGGCCTGGTGGATTCCGGCCTGGGTGGCGAAGGCGTTCTCGCCGAAAATGGCCTTGTTGCGCGGGGTGGACATTCCGATGATGCGGGCCAGCAGCTGATAGGCCGGGTAGAACTTCTCGGTGCGCAGCACGCTCGTGACGCCCAGCTGCTCGCCCTTGTAGAGCAGCACGGCGGCGAGCTCCTCCAGCGGGGTGTTGCCGGCGCGCTCGCCGATGCCGGCGATGGTGGCCTGCACCTCGTCCGCGCCCGCCGCGACGCCGGCCAGGGCGTTGGCGAGGGAGAGCCCGAGGTCCTGGTGGCAGTGGGTGGACAGGATGACGTCGTCGGGTATCCAGGAGCGGACCCGGGCGACCTGCGCGCCGAACTCGGCCGGGAGCAGGCAGCCGGTGGTGTCGGCGAGCGCCACCGTGCGGGCGCCCTCGGCGATGCCGGCCTCGATCATCGGGCGCAGCAGGTCGTCGCTGCCCCGGCTGGCGTCCTCCAGGCCGAGCGTGATGTCGGTGAAGCCCAGCTCACGGGCGAACCGGATGCTGTCGACGATCTCGTGGAGGCCCTCGGCGCGGGTGAGGCCGCGCTTGTGCTCCAGGTGCACGTCGCTGCCGGTGGCCATGATCTGGATCTGGTGGCCGGTGCCGGCGGCCTCGGCGGCCAGCTCGATGTCCGAGCGGACCGCCCGGTTGAGGGTGGCCACCTTGGCGGTGGTGAGCGCCCCCGAGATGAGTCTCGCCGCCTCGAAGTCGCGCGGTGACGAACTCGGGAAGCCGGCCTCGATGGTGTCGACGCCGGTGGCCTCGATGGCGAGGGCCAGCTCCAGCTTCTGCTCGGGGTTCATCGCGTTGCCGGGGGCCTGCTCGCCGTCGCGCAGCGTCGAGTCGAACACCCGGAGCCGTCGTGCGGTGGGGACGGATTTCGAGGACATGGGTATTTCCGCCTCTTTCGGGAACGCCACCGGACGGACGCCCGGACGGGGGTCGCGGTGTGCGGCGGCGGGTGAATGTGGCTGGCAGCGGTGACTTTACTGGGCGGGAATGAGCACCCGTCAAGACTTTTCAAACAAATAAGCATTCGATGGCGGGCCGATAGCGCGGCTGCCGACAATAGGCTCGACGCGCCCTTTTCCCGATGCATCGTGTACTGAGGTAAGGAGTGGTTATTCATGGCCGACATTCCGGGTGGACCGCGCAGGTCGTCGCCGTCGTCACGCGTGGAACGGGTGGGCTGAGCATGGGGAAGGTCATCGTCGAAGCGCTGGACGGCGTCCACGGGCGCTCCGCCGCCGGACTCGACGCGCGGCTGGAGTCGCTCGTGGACGACGAGTGGGTGCCGGTGGTCGAGCGCAGGACCGACGCGAGCGGCCGGATCGACGAGTGGGGCGGGACGGACGGCGGGCGGGGCCTCTACCGGCTGGTCTTCGACGTCGACCGGTACTTCACCGCACTCGGCCTCTGTACCGCGCACCCCGAGGTGGCGGCCACCTTCCGGATCCCCGACGGCGGGTCAGGGCACCGGGTGAACCTCACCCTCTCGCTGAACCACTACGCGGTGGCGTTCGTCGCCGACTGAACGGGCTGAACGGGCTGAAGGGGGTGAACGGGCTGGGCGGGGCCGGCGGGCTGGCCGGGCCGCCCGGGCTGGGCCGCCGGGCCGGGCGGGGCGGGGCAGGCCGACCGGACGGGGCGGGCGGACCGCGGCGGCTGGGCCCTCGGGTCCGGCCGGGCCCACCGCCCGGGCCGGGCGGTGTCCGGCCCGGCCTCCGTCGGAGGGGCCGGCCCGGCCGGCCCGGGCTGACCGGCGGCCAGCCGGGCCGCGCGCAGCAGGTCGAGCGTGCGGGCCTCCTCGGCCGGTGTGCGCATCAGCCGGAACACCAGCCGGGCCCGTCTGAGGTGCTCGGCGGCCCGTTCGGCCTCGCCGGTGCCGAGCGCCAACTCGCCCAGGGTGACCAGGATCCGGCCCATGATCAGGCGCTCGTTGGCGGCCTCCGCGAGGACCAGGGCGCGGTGCAGGGCGTGCGCGGCCTCGCCCGTCTCGCCGAGCCGGTGCCGGGCCGCGCCGATGCCGTGCAGCGCGTAGATCTCACCGGTGTGGTCGCCGATCAGCCGGACCACGTCGAGGGCCTGCGAGAAGGCCTCCAGGGCCCGGTCGTGGTCCCCGCGTTCCAGGTGGCTCTGGCCCATCCGGTGGAGCACCTGCGCCTCGACCCGGCGCCCGCGCCCCTCCCGGCTCAACCGCAGTGCCTCGTGGAGCAGTTCGGCGGCCCCGGTCTCGTCCCCCGCCCCCAGCCTGAGCTGGGCGAGGTTGTGCAGGACGTAGGCGACGGCCACCGAGTCGCCGCCGGCCCGCAGCACGGTGAGGGCCGCCTGGTAGTGGCGGGTCGCCTCGTCGGGCCGGCCGTCCACCCGGGCCAGGTAGCCGAGGCCGCGGGCGGTGAGCGCGGAGCCGAGGTCGTCGCCGAGCTCGGTGAAGATCCCGGCGGCCTGCCGGAAGCGCTCCTCGGCTGCGGCGAAGTTCTGCCGGGTCAGGGCGAGCGAGCCGAGCGAGTGCAGCGTGGCGGCCTGGCCGAGCCGGTCGCCGCCCTTGCGGGCCGCGGCGAGGGCGAGTTCGTGGGTGACCCGCCAGTCGTCCAGCCGGCCGTGGGTCTCCAGGAAGGTAACCGCGGTGACGGCGAGCTCCCAGCAGTGCGCGGTGAGGCCCATCACGGCCGCCTGTCTGACCCGCGCGACGAGCATCGGGCGCTCGCGGGAGAACCACAGCAGCGGTTCGGCCAGGATGCGGTCCACCGTGCGGTCGGGCAGCGGGTGCAGCGCGGTGCCGCGGCCGCGGATCAGCACGTCCCGCCCGTACTCGCGCCGGCGCGCCTCGACCAGCAGGTGGAGGAAGCAGCCGAGCACCCGGGTCAGCGCGGCCTCCCGGGCCTCGGCGCCCTCCTCCGCCACCAGGCGCTCGCGCGCGAAGACCCGGATCAGGTTGTGCAGCCGGTACTGGGTGTGGCGCCCGGGCGCGGCGGCGACGGCGTCCAGCAGCTGGGCGTCGGAGAGTTCGTCGATCAGGTCCTGGACCCGGTGCTCGGGCAGGTCGAGCAGCGCCATCCCGACCCAGGCCGAGAACGGCCCCTCGTCGACCAGGGCGAGCCTGCGCAGCAGCCGCCGGGCGTCCTCGCTGACGCCGTCGTAGGTCAGCGACAGGCCGGCCCGGATGCCGACGTCGGCGTACTTGAGCTCGTCGAGCCGGCGGGTCTCGTCCTCCAGGCGCTCCGCCAGCTCGGTGAGCTCCCAGTGCGGCCGGGCGGCGAGCCGGGCACCCGCGATGCGCAGCGCCAGCGGCAGGTGGCCGCAGAGCTCGGCAAGCGCCGCGGCGGCCGCCGGCTCGGCGGCGACCCGCCCGGGGCCGGCGATCCGCCCGAGCAGTTCGGCCGACTGCCCGGGGGCGAGGGTGGGCACGTCCACCCGGACGGCCCCGGCGAGGCTGCCGATGTGCCGCCGGCTGGTGACGATCACCGCCGACGTGGGCTTGCCGGGCAGCAACGGGGTGATCTGGTGCTCGGTGGCGACGTTGTCCAGGACGATCAGCACGCGGCGTTCGGCGAGCAGCGCGCGGTACATCTCGGCCCGTTCCTCCAGGCCCTCGGGGACGGCGGTGCCGTTGACGCCGAGGGCCCGCAGGAAGCGCTCCAGGACCTGGGCCGGTCCGACGGTGTCGGGGGCCGCGCCGTGCAGGTCGGCGAAGAGCTGCCCGCCGGGGAACTCGGCGGCGATCTGGTGGGCGGCGTGGACGGCCAGGGCGGTCTTGCCGACCCCGGCCTTGCCGACGACGGAGACGACCGGGACGGCCAGCCGGGACTGCTCGTGGGAGCCGAGCAGGAGCCGCTCGCGCAGCCCGGCGAGCAGGTCCTCGCGGCCGGTGAAGTCCGCCAGGTCGGCGGGGAGCATCTCGGGGACGGTGACGGGGGCCGCGGGGGCGGTGGGTGCCGTGGCGGCGGGCGGGCCGGCGGGCGGGCGGCCGGCCGGGGCGGCGGACGGGCCGGTGCCGGGGAGGTCGAGCCGGGGGTCGGTGGCGAGGATGGCGTGCTCGAGCCGCTTGAGCCGCGGGTCCGGCTCGACGCCGAGCTCGTCGATCATCCACTGCCGGGCGTCGCGGTAGACCCGCAGCGCCTCCGCCTGCCGCCCCGAGCGGTACAGCGCCAGCATCAGCTGGCCGCGCAGCCGCTCCCGCAGCGGGAACTCGTCGACCAGGGAGAGGAGTTCCCCGACGACCTCGCCGTGCCGGCCGAGCGCGAGCTCCAGCTGGAGGCGCTCCTCGGTGGCGGCCGCCCACTGCTCGGTGAGCGCCGTCGCGGCGGAGCGGACCACCTCGCTGGGCAGGCCGCCGAGCGGGTCGCCGCGCCACAGCACCAGCGCCTCGCGGAAGAGCTCGGCGGCCTCGGCCCGCCGCCCCCGGTCGCGCAGCGGCCGCGCCCGGCCGACCAGGGCGCGGGCGCGCAGCAGGTCGAGCTGGTCGTCCGCCACCCCGATCAGGTAGCCCTGCGGGTGGGTGGTGATGACGTCGGAGAGGCCGTGCGCGGCGAACAGCCGGCGCAGCGCGGAGACGCTGATCTGGAGCTGCGCGCGGGCGGTGGCCGGCGGCGCCTCCTCGTACAGCGCCCGGACCAGGCGCTCCACGCTGACCACCCGGTTGGCGTCGAGCAGGAGGGCGGCGAGCACCGTCTGCTGGCGGATCCCGCCGAGGTTCAGCGGCCGCCCGTCGACGAGCGCCTCCAGCGGTCCGAGGATGCGGAAGGCGACCGACGGCACGGGTGTCCCGCCGCCGTCGTGGCGTATGCCGGAATCAGGTCGGTGCCCCACCGTTTCCACTCCCCCCAGAGGAACAGGCGCAGATCGCAAGGCACTCTAAGGACGGGCTCGTCAACGGGTCAACGAATTTCAGTTCTCCTGAAAACACGCCGACGGCAGGCCTGTTCCCCGCACCCGCCCACCGGGGTGGCGGGACCGAATTGCGGGGGGAATTGCCGAATGGCCGGGGTCGGCGCGCACCGCCCCGGCCGTCGCGTGCCGCCGGGGGCACCGGGCGCCGGCGGGCACGCTCGCGCGCCGGGGCCCCCGGCGCCCCCGGGGTCAGCCCTTCATCAGCTCCGCGACCCGGAAGGCGAGGTCCAGCGACTGGCGGTGGTTCAGCCGCGGGTCGCAGGCGGTCTCGTAGCGGTGGTGCAGGTCCTCGGCGCGCACCCCGTCCCCGCCGCCGAGGCACTCGGTCACGTCGTCGCCGGTGAGCTCCACGTGGATGCCGCCCGCGTGCGTGCCCAGCTCCCGGTGCACCGCGAAGAACCCGGCCACCTCGTCGAGGATGTCGTCGAACCGGCGGGTCTTGCGGCCGTCCTCGGTCTGCACGGTGTTGCCGTGCATCGGGTCGCAGATCCAGGCGACCTGCGCGCCCTCCGCCGCGACCTTCTCGACCAGCGGCGGCAGCAGTTCGCGCACCCGGCCGGCGCCCATCCGCGCCACGAAGGCCAGCCGGCCGGGGCGGCGCTCGGGGTCGAGGCGGTCGACGTAGCCGAGCACCTCGTCCGCGGTGGTCGCCGGGCCGAGCTTGACGGCGACGGGGTTGCGGACGCCGGCGAAGTAGGCGACGTGCGCGTCGTCCAGGCCCCTGGTCCGCTCGCCGAGCCAGAGCAGGTGGCCGCTGGTCGCGTAGTCCGCCCCGGTGCGCGGGTCGGTGCGGGTGAGGGCCTGCTCGTAGTCCAGCAGCAGCCCCTCGTGGCTGGCGAAGAACTCGGCCTCCAGCAGCCCGGCCGGGTCGCAGCCGCAGGCCTGCAGGAAGCGCAGCGCGCGGTCCACGCCGTCGGCCAGCTCCTCGTAGCGCCGGCCCTCGGCGGAGTCCTCCAGGAAGCCCCGGTTCCACTGGTGCGCCTGGTACAGGGAGGCGCTGCCGCCGGCCGCGAAGCCGCGCACCAGGTTGAGGGTGACGGCCGACGCCTCGTACATCCGCCGCAGCCGGGCCGGGTCCGGGCGGCGGGACGACTCGGTGAAGTCCGGGCCGTTGACCGCGTCACCACGGTAGGAGGGCAGGCTGACGCCGCCCCTGGTCTCGTCCGGCTGGGAGCGCGGCTTGGCGTACTGCCCGGCCAGCCGGCCGACCTTCACCACCGGGACGCCGCCCGCGTAGGTCAGCACCACGGCCATCTGCAGCAGGGTGCGCAGCTTGGCGGTGACCGCGTCGGCGGTGAGGCCCGCGAAGGTCTCGGCGCAGTCGCCGCCCTGCAGGACGAAGGCCTCGCCGCGGGCGACGGCGGCCATCCGGTCGGTCAGCCGGTCGCACTCCTCGGCGAGGACCAGGGGCGGGGCGGCCGTCAGGTCGGCGACCACCTCGCGCAGCGCCGCCCGGTCCGGCCACTGCGGTTGCTGGGCCGCCGGGAGGGAACGCCAGGCGGCACGTGCTCCGGTCTGCGGAATTCGATTCATCACGGCCCTCGGATGGGAACGGAAATCGCTGGCCCGCTCATTGCAGCCCGGCCGCGGAAAGAAGGTCAAGCGTCGACGAATTGGCCTGCCTCCGCACCGGAGAACTGGTCTGACCGCCTTCCCGGAACAACGGATTGACTGGAGACCATTCGTCCACCGGCCGTACCCAGCCGGCCTTTCACGATGAGGATTCCGATGCCAGACGCGCCATCGCACCCTCCGTTCGCCGTCCGGCTCGGCGCCGTGCCGCTGCCGTCGCACGACCCGCTGGAGCTGTACACCCGGCTGAGCCGGCGGCACGGTCAGGACGAGGTCTACCTGCTGGAGAGCCTCACCGAGTCCGGGCGGCCGGGCGGACCGGCCGTCGTCGGCTGCGGCCGGCTCGCCGAGATCCGGCTGTACGGCTCCCACCTGGAGATCGACGGCGCGGCGGAGCTCGCCGCGGGCCTGCGGGCGGCCGCCCTGGCCGCGGGCCTCGCCCCCGCCGCCGGCGCCCCCGGCCGGCTGGCGGCCGACGACCCGGCCAGGACCTGGGAGTTCCTGCGGCGCGCGCAGGCCCTGTTCGCCCCGGACCGGGAACTGCCCGGCGACCGCTTCCACTTCGGCTTCCTCGCCCGGTTCGGCTACGACGCCGCCTGGCACATGGAGGACCTGCCGCCGCGGGCGCAGCCGCCGGCCCGCCCGGACGCCGTGCTGACGCTCTTCCGCGACGCCGTCCGCTACGACCCGGCCGGACCGCCGGTGCTGCTGAGCGCGGACTGCCCGGCCTTCGACGGGCAGGGCCGGTACGACGTCCCGGGCGCCGCCCGGGAGGCCGCCTGGCAGGACCCGCCGGCCGCGTGCCCGCCCGCCGTCCGCCCGCGGTCGGTGCAGGACAGCGTGGACCGCGACACCTTCCACGGCTGGGTCGAGCGCTGCCTGGAGCACATCCGGGTCGGCGACATCTACCAGATCCAGGTCGGCCACCGGATCGACGTGCGCACCGCGCTCACCCCGGTCGAGGTCTACCGGCGGCTGCGCTCGCGCAACCCCTCCCCGCACATGTACCTGCTGCCGAACGGCGGGGGCACGCTGATCGGGGCCAGCCCCGAGCTGCTGTTCCGGATCGAGGACGGCCGGATCGTGATGCGCCCGATCGCCGGCACCACCCGCCGCGACGCGGACGAGGAGGAGAACGAGCGGCGGATCAAGGCGCTGCTCGCCAGCCCCAAGGAGCAGGCCGAGCACGTGATGCTGGTCGACCTCTCGCGCAACGACATCAGCCGGGTCTGCCGCCCGCACACCCTGGCCGCCGACGACCTGATGGTGGTGGAGACCTTCTCGCACGTCTTCCACCTGGTGTCGACGGTCAGCGCCGAGCTGGAGGAGGACGCCGACGTCTGGCGGTCGCTGTGCGCGACCTTCCCGGCCGGGACCATGACCGGCGCGCCGAAGCTGCGCGCCATGGAGATCATCCACGAGATCGAGCGGGAGCCGCGCGGGGCCTACGCGGGCGCCGTCGGCCTGATCGACGTCGGCGGCTGGAGCGAACTGGCGCTGTGCATCCGGACGATCGCGCACGACGGGGCGGTGTACTCCGTGCAGAGCTCGGCGGGGATCGTCGCCGACTCCACGCCCGAGGGCGAGTGGAACGAGACGCTGGCGAAACTGGGCGCCGCCTACTGGGCCCTGACGGGTGAGGAGTTGACGGCGTGAAGGTTCTGCTGGTGGACGCGCGGGACAGCTTCGTCCACATCATCGACCAGTACCTGCGGGCGCTCGGCGCGGACACCGAGGTGGTCCGCTCGCACACCCGCACCCCGGAGCAGCTGGCGGCCTCCGGGCCGGACGCGGTCGTGCTCGGCCCCGGCCCCGGCCACCCGGCGGCCTCCGGGCACGTCGAGCTGGTCCACCACTTCGCCGGGCGGGTGCCGCTGCTCGGCGTCTGCCTGGGCCACCAGGCGATCGGGCTGGCCTTCGGCGGCCGGGTCGAGGTCGCCGACCGGCTGATGCACGGCCGCACCAGCACCGTCACCCACGACGGGCGCGGCCTGTTCGCGGGCCTCGGCAACAGCCTGACCGCGACCAGGTACCACTCGCTGATCGTCACCTCGCCGCTGCCCGAGGAGCTGGAACTCACCGCCACCGCTGACGACGACGGCTACGTCATGGGCATGCGCCACCGCAGCCTGCCGATCGAGTCGGTGCAGTTCCACCCCGAGAGCATCACCACCACCGGCGGGATGCAACTGCTGGAGAACTTCCTCGCGGCCGGCGTCGGCCGCTGACCGCGCCACCGGGAAACGACGAGCGGAAACGGGTGCCCCGTGACTGGGAATTCTGACACGCGAGACTGGCCGCGGCTGCTCGCGGCACTGATCGCCGGAACGGACCTGAGCGCCGCCGACACCGGCTGGGCGATGGACCGGGTGATGCGCGGCGAGGCGGCCCCGGCGCAGCTGGCCGGCTTCCTGGTGGCGCTGCGGGCCAAGGGCGAGACCGCCGAGGAGGTCGACGGGCTGGTCCGGTCCGCCCGCGAGCACACCGTGCGGGTGGACGTGCCCGGGCCGACGCTGGACATCGTCGGCACCGGCGGGGACGGCGCGAAGACCGTCAACGTCTCCACCATGGCCGCGATCGTGGCGGCCGCGGCCGGCGCCCGGGTGGTCAAGCACGGCAACCGCTCGGCCTCCTCGGCCTCCGGCTCGGCCGACGTCCTGGAGCGGCTCGGCATCGCCCTGGAGCTGTCGGCGCAGGAGGTGGCCCGCTCGGTGCGCGAGGTCGGCATCGGCTTCTGCTTCGCCCCGGCCTTCCACCCCGCCTTCCGCCACGCGGCCGTCGCCCGGCGCGAGTTGGGCGTGCCGACGGCGTTCAACGCGCTGGGCCCGCTGACCAACCCGGCCTCGCCGACGGCGATGGCGGTCGGCGTCGCCGACCCGCGGCTGGGCCCGCTGATCGCCGCCGTGTTCGCCCGCCAGGGCGTCGACGCGCTGGTCTTCCGGGGTGACGACGGCCTCGACGAGCTGTCCGTCGCCACCACCTCGACGGTCTGGTCGGCGACCGGCGGGGAGGTCGTCGAGGAGCGGCTCGACCCGCGCGGGCTCGGCATCCCCACCGCGGCTCCGGACGCGCTGCGCGGGGGCGACGCGGCCCACAACGCGGAGGTGGTGCGGGCCGTCCTGGACGGCGCGCGCGGGCCGGTGCGCGACGCCGTCCTGCTCTCCGCGGCGGCCGGCCTGGCCGCGCTGGAGCCGTCGCGGCGGCCGGTGTCCGAGCGGCTGGCCGCGGTGCTGCCCCGGGCCGCCGAGGCGGTCGACTCGGGCGCGGCGGCGGCGCTGTTGAAGCGCTGGGTCGAGGGCTCCCGGCCGGGCGCGCCGCGGGCCGGCTGAGCGCTACCGGCCGGGCGGGACGCCGACGGGCCGCGCGGACCTCACCGGAGAGGTC